>NZ_JBNCNO010000008.1:275645-308917 GCF_049847025.1 Micromonospora sp. DT231
CATCCACACACCGTCCGCGACGAGCCACCACCCCGGTGTCCAGCCGCCAGAACCCACGACGTTCGGGAGTCCACCGATGCCTGCCAACCTGCCCCGAGCCCGCCGCCGACCACCACCGGCCGCCCCCACCGTCGACCACCGCGCAGATGGCCACGACGACCAGGACCCGCAGCTCTACACCCCAACCGAGGCCGCCGCCCGACTACGCGTCCCGGAGTCATGGCTGCGCCGACGCGCGGGCCGCCGCCAGATTCCTTGCACCTTCCTCGGCAAGCACCTGCGCTTCTCATCCGCCGACCTCGCCGCCATCATCGCCGCCGCCGCCCAACCCCCCACCGGCCGGCGCGCCACCCGACGACGCCGGCACCCCGCTGGCGACTTGCCCCACCCCGACAGTCACGCGTCAATCACCCCCGCACCCGACACCAACCGGACGGAGACCACACCATGGCCTGGGTAGAAAAGCGCGGCAATCGATTCCGCGTACGGCTGCGCATGCCCGACGGCACCGTCACCACCGACTCATCCCACGACCTGCGCGCCGACGCCGTCATCCGCGCAAAAGAGATCGACGTCGAGGCGGCCCGCGACACCTTCATCGACCCCCGCGGCGGACGCATCCCCCTCGCCGAGTGGGTTCCGATCTGGGAAACAACCCACCAAGCCGGCCCCGCCACCTGGGCCGCCTACCGCAGTCACCTACGGCTGCACATCCTGCCCGCCCTCGGCCCGCTGCCCTTGGTCGACATCCGCCGCCAACACGTCAAGACCCTCGCCGTCGCCTTGGGAAAACGCCTGTCACCACGATCGGTGGCCGACGTGATCATGGTCCTGTCGATGGTTCTGCAAGAGGCCGTCGAAGACCGCCGTGTTCCCTTCAACCCCTGCCGGGGAGTCCGCATCCCCAAAGGCATCCGCGCCGAACGGCCGCATGCCACCGCCGAGCAGGTCGCCGCGATCGTCGCCCGCCAAGTCCGCCCCAGCGACGGGCTGCTCATCCTCACCGCCGCCTACACCGGTATGCGGTGGGGAGAACTCACCGGCCTCACCCGCGACAACGTCGACCTCACCACCGGCAGCATCCACGTGCACCCCGACGTCGGCGCGCTACACGAAGTGGAAGGCAAACTGTTCCTCGGCCCACCCAAGACCAACGACTCCGTCCGCCACATCCGGCTGCCCCGCTTCCTGACCACCCTCCTCGCCGTCCACCTCGCCGAACAACCCCACGACATCGTCTTCCCCGGCGCTCGCGGTCATCACCAGCGACGCTCCAACTTCAACCGCCGCGCCTGGACCCCCGCCGTCGCCGGCAAACCAGGACGGGGCATCCCACCGGTCCTGCCCGGCATGCACTTCCACGACCTGCGCCACACCCACAAGACCTGGCTCATCGAGGACGGCATCCCCGAGATCGCCCAAGCACGCCGCCTCGGTCACCGCCTCACCGGCGTGCGCGGCATCTACAGCCACGTCACCGAACCGATGATCACCAACGTCGTCGACGCCCTTCAGCGCCGGTGGGAAACCACCCAGCCCGACCGAACTGTCGACACTGTCCGACGACTGCGCGCCGTTGCCTAACGGAGGGGAGGATGAGTCATGCTCCAGGCCTTCGTAGCGGAACCACCGTGCGCGGTGTGTGGGCGACCGGCAACGCACGTCGAACTCGTCGCACCTGGTACCCGACCTGCGGGCTGGCAGTTCTGGTCACCGCAGCAGCGCGACGCCTACACCGCTGCCCGACAGCGTCACGACGACCAGCAGTGGTGGCTGCTGTTCTCCGGGATCGAGGCGGGCAACGGACTTGGCCGACCGGTGGACGTGGCAGAGGCGGAACGGATCGCCGACGCCTTCGCCCAGCCGTACCGGTATGCCGCGGTAACCTCTGCGAGCTTCTACGACGACGCCGGATTGTGCGGCCAGTGCGACGCCCCGTACTGCTACCACCATTGGAACGTCTCCAGCACCGGCTACGGACGATGCCCGCGAGGCCACGGCAAGAGCCTTGATCCACACTGGTGGCCCGATGATCTTTAGGGGCTTTCGACGGCGAACCCAGTGGGAGAACGTGGCTAATGCGTCCGCACAGATGGCGGGGGCGCCGTAGCCGCGCTCAGTGCGTCCAGCCAGCGGCGTGAAGGCTGTTGTGGAACCAGCCCCCCTGGCTGAACGGCCGGATAGTTCTGTCGTCGCCGACATGGTGTGGGAAGAGGGCTAGGACGTGGGCGAGGTCCTGCTCGGCCGGTCGGGGCAGTTGGAGGAGTGCCTCGTCGAGTGTCAGGCCGCTCGCCTTGACGAACTCGGGGTGCTTCCTGAGGTATGCCACGACGTGGTCCACTACGGCGGCGAGACGCTGGCGCAGCCGGGCGGCGTCGGGTGCGTCACGGCTGTCCCGTAGGTCAACCAACTGCCACGCCGGCCCGAACACCGGCACTAGTTGGCCGCCTGCCGCGTTGAAGAATTCCAGGGCCCCCCGACGGGTGTCGGCATCACCGAACCCATCCTCGATCATTTGCCGCACGTTCGAGTAGACGTGGGCGAAGGTGTCGTCGGCGGCGATCGCGACGACCCTGGTGATCGTGCGCGGGGCGGTGGCAATTGTTGTCGAAGATTCGTCCACTCTGCTTTTCTCCCGTACAAGCATGATGTGGAAGCTCGCCTATCTCTCATAGGCTAGGCAGTCAGGTCAACCGCTGACGCGCCGATGGGGCCCGACGTCTACGGGCTCACCTGCGTCGCATGATCGCGTGCAGGGTCCTGCTGCTCCCAACCTCCGTCACGTTAATGAGTTCCCACCCGGTGTGGCTGAGGTAGTCGGCGGCGGCGAGTGCCTGGCCGATGCTGGCCCCGCCGGGGGCGTAGGCGGCCACGGCAAGGTGCCGGTGGGGGTAGGCGCGTAGATCGACCAATTGCTGCAGAACCGCCGCCGCGGTGATGGCGCGGGAGCGAGCGACAGATTCGATGGTCTCGCGGGGCATGCCTCGACGATAACGGTAACCAGCACGGGCGATCGCCTGGCGCTGCTGACGGTATGGTCAACAGCGTGGAAGCTCGGTCCCGGAAACGGGCGCTGGTTGTCGGCCTTCTGGTAACGCTCGCGGTTAGCGGAGGGTGTGACGACGGCGGATCAGCGACGCCCCGTGCCGTCACCACCTCGCCGATCGTTGGTGCCACGAGTAGCCCGGCGCCCGCCGTCGGCCCTTCCTACGACGCTACCAACCTCGACCTGTGCCGGCGCACGGACCTGACGCCCCTGGCGGACTTGTCGGTGAGGGTCGCTCGTACCGATCCGAAGCCGCCGCTGGCGCGCCAGGGCTCGTCGTGCCTGTTCGAGATGCGCACCGCGGACGACCACCAGGCGAACTTGCTAGTGGAAGCCTCCTCGTTGACGAGCGCCGAGGAGGCGGGACGCCTCTACACGGCGACCCAGCAGGTGACAGGCATGACGGCGGACGGCCCCATCGCCGACGTCGGCGAGGAGGCCGAGGGGTTCCTCAAACGGTCGGACCCTGGCTTCAAGTACACCGAGTACATGCTGCACGCTCGGGACGCCAACCTGGTGGTGAAGGTCTGGCTCGCGGTAGGCGGCGATTCCTACCTGCCTAAAGAGGCACTCGCCGCGAAGGCTCTGACGATCCTCAAGGCGACCTTCACCGCCGTGCCGCACGCCTGATGACAGGCGCTACCCGCGGACGGCTTCGGGCCAACGGCCGCCGGGGAGCTTGGAGTAGTCACCGACCTGCGTCGCGATGTCCCGGACGTTACCCAGCGCGTCAACGAAACGTTCACCGATCCGCAGGAGGGTGTCCAACCCCGCGGTGACGATATCGCCGACAGACTTGGCCAACGTGTCGATGGCCCAGGGAATGTTGATGACCGTCGTCGCGTCGACGGCGGCCTGGGCGAACTTACCTGCCAGGTTGGTGACGATTGTCGCTAGCTCGACGGCGTAGTCAACGTTGGCCCTAGCGATCTTGAACAGCCACTGACTGATGAACTCCGCCTTGAGAACGGACTCGTCGACCGCCGCCCGCTGTTTGCCAGCCTTGTCGGCGTAGGCGCGCGCCGCGTCGCCGGTCCACTTGACCAGGTTCTGGTCGATTGGCTCACTGATCGCGAACGACAGCTGGGAGACGGGCGTCTTCACCTCGGTGATCCACCGGAAGCTCATCGAAATGAGCGACAGCACCGGCATCTGGTGCTCCAACGCGTGATCAACCCGATCCATGACCTCCCGCAGGCCGCGGCGCGCGGCGTCAATGTTGTGCTTGATCCATAGCAGCGCCGCCGGTCCGATGAGCCACGCCCACTCGTTGACCCGCGAGACGACGTCGTTGAACCCCTCGACGGCAAGGTCCACGCCGACGCGGATCTGGTCGAAGGCCTTGTTGAACGGCTCGCCGTATTCCAGGTCCGGCGGTGCGGGCTGCATGGGCTTAGATCCTTCCGGGTCGCGACGTCCGTGTTTAGGCTTTGTAGATCGTGTTGAGGTCCAGCGAGATCACCTCGTCGGCCCGGTCGTAGGCGTCGGCGACGCGCCGAAGGGCGTCACCGACCTGCTCAAACTCCGTCGCTGCCCCGGCGAGGATCGCGACCATGAAGGTGTGGAAGTCGCGGTACGCGGCTGAGTGGACGCCGGCGTTGACGTCGCCGATGTAGAAGGCAGACGCGTCTAAGCTCAGCCCGTCCGTGGCGCCCTTGATGGCGGTAGCGCTGTCGGACAGCTGCAACCATTTGCCGCCCTCGGTACGCAACGCGTCGGTGATGACGTTCAGCTCATCCACGCGACCACCCCTCAAGGTCGTGTTGATCTGCCCCTGCGAGGTCGAAGGAGCGAAGGACGGACCGTGCGTCGAACTGCAGCTGACCGGCGTCGGCACGGGCGATCCGTCCCGTGTCGCCGGTGATACCGACAATGCTGTTCGCGCGAATCCGCAACGTCAGACAACCGTTGGGGCTGGTCATGACCTGCTCGACTGGGGAAACGCGTAGCTGCGCCACCCGATCCAGCTCCGCGTCGAGGCCCTGCAGCGTGCGCCAGGTCGCCCGCGACCACACGTCCTCATCGAGCTCCGGCGACGCCTGCACCGCGGACGGTCGTGGCAGTGTCGGCGGAGCCTGCCCCTGCTGAAATTCCTTCAAGGCGGCCTGTTCCAGTGCGGCGCCGACGGCAGCGCTATAGGCCTCGAAGAGCACCACCGGGAACCGAGCCACGCCAACCTCGCTACGCCACTCGCGGCCAACCAGGACAGCTTTAACCCGCCGTCGCGTATCGACGACTACCGAAACCGATCCGGTGGCATCGGATCCGCAGAAACCATCCGTTTGGGACGGAATCCCGCCCTCCCGCAATACCTGCTCGACGCGCTGCTGAAGCGCGGCCTCATCACCGAAAAAATCGAGGCTTGCCAGCGACAGGCGTGGGTCGCGTCCGTCGCTCATCCGTCCCTCAGTTTCCTCAGCAACCAGCGGGTGCCCGATGGGCCCGATCTCCAAAGGCACGACCACCGTACGTGAAACCTCGTCAACCCGCAGTACCCGTGCCCGCCGTCCTGCGATGCCCTCACCGGGGGAAACTGGCCGAGTTCGCGGATCGGGCGGCTGCCGATGCCTAAGCCTTCGAGCGCAACGCCCGAGATGCCTTCACTCGTCGCTCAGCCGACGATCGCCAAGGCACCATCGGTCGGTACCGACGGTGAGGTCTAATCGCGTACCACGGGCGCAGCGACTGTTCCGTCGTCTAGGACGTCGGTCGTACACAGGGCTCTGACCAGGCTATTCGAGGTCTCGTTGGCCGCGGTGAGGTGCACCCAAGTACGGGCCAGCTCTATCGGCCGGCGTCGCAGGGGGCCTGCCTCGGGCACCGCGAGCAGCGCCGATCGGCCTACCCTTACCGTCCGAGCCGACGCTCGGCGCCAGCACGGTGCCGAGAGTTCATGGGTGACTGCTGGAGGTGTCTCGTGCGGTGGCTCCTGCAATGCAACCCGTCCAAGTGGCGCATCCATGATTTCGTCGCCGATGGTCATGAGATAACCGCGTGGACGGCAACACGTCACCTCAGCGATATCCGTCCTGATCAGGATATTGCTCTCTGGTTGACCGGAAGCACCGGCGGGGTGGTAGCGGTGGGCCACACCACCGGTCCTCCAACACCGGTGGCAGAGGGGCGAGTCGACGATGGCTATTACGCCGAGCCGCCTGATCCTGTCGCCGCCCGCTGGGTGGTGCCGGTCCGGCTCACGCGACGATTCTTGGACCAGCCGGTGCCACGCACCGCCCTCGCTGGCGATCAGGACTTCGCTGATAGCGCGATACTCACGCGGCCGTGGTCGGGCAACCCGTTTCCTCTGACAGACCGACAGTGGCTGGCCGTCGCACGACACTCGTTCGGCAGAGGCACCTCGGTCAACGGCCAGCTACCCGCCGAGGCGATGACCGGCGCGACCGACCTCCTACGCCGCTTGGTCGGCCGGCCGCTGACCACAGCATCAGGCCGACTCAACACCGTCATCGAAGTACGCCCTCCACACGTCATCGTCAGCACCGAACGCAGCCCCAACGGCCAGCCTGTACCGGTCGCCTGGGTCGACGATGCCCTCAGGCGCCTCCTGCGCGACGGGTGCGTCGAGCTTCACCCGCGTACCAGTACCTACCGGAGTGCGTTCATCGGAGCGGTACTGCTCACCCTGCCGGGTGCCCGCTCGTCCGGTAGCCCTCCTGTAATCACCCTCGACGCTCCACCGCAGCTCGACGCCGCAACCGGCGCATTCACCTTCGATGGCGACCTCGAACGGTTCGGCGTAGCCACTCATCGTGGTGAGCAAGCCCTGCTGCGCCAGCGCCTTTTCGCCTCAGCCACGGACGCCGACTGTGCTATCTGCGGGGAGACGTACCCGGTCCGCTTCCTCCGCGCCGCCCACATCAAGAAGCGCGCGGTCTGTACGGAACAAGAGGCACGCGACCTCGACCACATCGCCATGCCCGCATGCCTACTTGGGTGCGACGCCCTCTTCGAGGCTGGCTACATCGCTGTTGACCCCACCGGTCATGTCATCGTTACCGGCGACCCGGGCAACAGGGCCGCGCTAGATCAACGGTTGGCAGAGCTGGCAGACCGACGAGTAGACGCTCACACGACCAGCAGCGCTGCCTATTTCGCTTGGCACCGCGAAAATACCTTCCGCAGCTGACGCAGCAGTTCATCGGCGACGATCAGCATCGGACGGCATGGGGGCAGCTGGGGGCCGACGTCGCGATCGCCCGCCCTTACACCGGTAGAAGGCCTCCGACGCCGCGTCTGCCGAGGTCGAAGTTGCCGCTTGCGATTGAAGATCGCACGTTCGGCACTGGCCTTTATGCAGGTCACCGCAGGCATGGCCCGCAGGCCCCCTGCTCTCACGCCGACACGGTCGTAGGCGTCCTGACCCTAGGCCGGGGGATCGGCTACCGCGCCCAGCGTCCAGTGTCCAGTCAGCCAAATATGCAGGCGACGCGCAACGGCGGCTATTGCAGCGACCGGGGGATCTCCGAGGGCTAGCCACGCACTACCAGCACGGCAAGCTCGGCCTCCACGTCGAGGTACCGAGTTTCGGCCAGAGTGCAGCCGCCGTCCACCAAGCTGCGATTTCGTGCCGACGGCGCATAGACACCTCTGGCCCGCACCTGGAGCCTCGCCGAAGGGGGCCGGATAGCGCCGGGCGGCGGGGACGGTGGAGGGAGTTGAGAGAGCCGCTTCGAAAGCCGATGGGATCTGCCTGCTGAGCCGTCACTGCCGCACTGAATCAGGGCTGCGGCTCTCACCTCGCTGAGGCTCAGTGAGCCTCTTCAAGAATCGACCGGTTGATTGGTACGTCGCGCAAGAAGCGGTCCCGAAGGCGACCATCCAGCGTGGCTGCCTTCTTGAGCACCAGTGCTCGGGCGAGGTGGAGCGACTCGTTGGCCTCGCCATCGTGGCCCAGCGCACGCTGCACGGCCGCGTGCCGGTAGAGAATCTCCTCTGCCACAACCGCGGCGAGCCGCCATCCTGCCTCGCGCAGATGCTCCGTCGCACGTGCGCTGAACCGCAAAGCCTGCTGACCGTCACCGCGGCTGAGATGCCACTGTCCTAGCAATGAAAGGGTGACAATCTCGCTACGCCGCATGCCGGTGCGTTGGGTTTCATCAAGGCAGTTCCGCAGCACGTTGCCAGCGAGCTCGTCGTACGCCGGATCGACATCGACCATGCTCAAGAGGCTCGCCGCGTACAGGTTCGCGACCAGCGGCGCCAGGTTCGCCTGCCAGGTCACCGCTGCCTCAGCCTGCGCGTCCCTCAGCTGGCGTAGTCCCAAGGCGTCCCTGCGGTCTTGCACGCGGCGGGCCCCGAGGTACGCCAGGTTGACGGCATGCCAACCGTCTGGCTCTTCCTCATCGCGAGATCCGACCGCCTCGGCTAGGCACTGTTCGGCCTCCGTGTAGTTGCCGATCCCGGCCTCTACCTGTGCCAGATAGTTGAGACCGATCGGTAGCAGTCCCAGGTTGGGGCGTCGCCGCACCTGCGGGATGGTGGCCCGTAACCGGGCCAACGCAGCACCCAGCCTGCCTGCGTCGTAGAGGTTGACGCCGATCTGTAATGCGACCATGTGGCGGGCGCGCTGGACGACCGGATCCTCGGACTGTCGCACGGAGTCGTCCTCGGAGGCAGCGGCCTCTGCACGGGCCAGGACTGCCAAGCCGCCCTCCACGTCAGTCTTGGGTAGCTGCCGCCCGTACTCGCAGCCCGCCAACAGGATGCTAACCGCGTCGCCGTTCTTCAGCGCCTCTTGCCATGCCTCCCGTAGCAGAGGGAGCGCGGCCGGCACTCCTCGTGTGTACAGCAACACTTTGCCGTGCAAGTACTGGGCGCGGATCCGTAGATTGGCATCCCCGGAGCCTTCTGCCGCCCGCATCGCCTCCGTTGACAAAGCCTCCAGGCGCACGGTCCCGTCTGGTTCTGGTCTGGTCCGCCAGCTCAGCTCGCTGGCCGTCAGCAAGAGCTCAACTAGCTGGGCTCGGAGCCGGCACGTTTCCTCGTCCACTGGGGCGCGCCGAACACACTCGAGGCCTTGCTCGGCGATCTTGACAACCTCGGGTGCTGACGCACCGGTTTGAGAGAGCCGACACGCGACAAAGTGCGCTACTCGCCCGGCCGCGGGCCAGTCCCGCCCCAAGCGGTGATGTCGCACAAGCTCAAGCGCCAAATCCTGCGTCAGATCTCGATGATCCTCCGAGTACTCATGCAAGACCCGCCCGATCCGCCGATGCCGATCCCGCCGTTGCCACTCGCTTTGGTCGAGATACAAAGCCTCCTGCACCAGGTCATGCTCGAAGGCATAGCGGTCAGCCTCCAGCCGGTCGTCCCACGTGTTTGGCGGAAGCAGCTGCAGCAGCCCTGTGTCCCTGGCTAGCCGGTGCAGCCGATCCGCGACCCCGTCATGACGCGTGTCGAGAACCCTTGCCACGATGCTGCTGTGAAACTCCCGTCCCTCAACCGCTCCAACAGCCAACAGCCGACGGTCGTCGTCGCTAAGGCGGCTCAGCCGCGCGGCCACCACCAGCCGCACCTGCTCGGCCAACTGAATGCCCTCAGGATGCGGTGCGACCAGGTCGCTCGGTAGGTGGTCAGGGGTTGACGGCAGCGCCAGCTCTCGTCGATTGCTGAGGGAGTACCGAAGCAGGAGCGGATGCCCACCGGTGCGCCGGGCAAGCTCTACGGGCGCTACGTCAGGCGCAGACATCCGCTCGGCGTATTCGGCGATGGCCGACACAGGCAGACCCCGTAGCCGTATCCGCTGAGCGAGCCCGGTGACGACTAGGTCATCCACAAGCAGGCGCGCGGCTTGATTCGCCACGAGTTCGTCGTCGCGACCGGCAAGGACGAAGAGAACCCGCTGATCTTCGGCCGCCCTGGCGAGATATGACAGCACTGAACACGAGCTCTCATCGATCCGATGGAAGTCATCGATGGAGATGACCACCGGGAACCTCTCCTTGATGAGGTGTAGAAGCGCATCCGCCATTGCCCTCGCAGCGGTGCGGTTCTCGACCAGCGGAGCGCCGGGCACCGGGCCGGAGAGAGTCTCCGCGACCATCTTCAGGGTCGACCCCACTCCCGGAACCAACGTCAAAAGTTCTGGCCAGCGCTGCTTTACCGCCTCACCGGACCGTCGTAGCAGTCGCCTCCTCTTGGGCCTGTTGCGATCGATCAGCCAAGCCAGGTCAATGAGCGGTCCGTACGCCTCCAACTGCCCCACCTGAACGTGGCACCCCACCGACAGGAAGTCAGCCGGGGTGCCTGCCTCCTGGACGTGTCGGAGCAGGGCACTCTTACCGATGCCAGCCAGACCTTCAATGATCAGGAAGCCGCCATGGCCATCACACGCGCGATCAACCAGCGCCCGGACCGCGGATTGCTCGTCCTCTCGGCCGACGAACAGTTCAGCGGGCATCAGACCTCCCGAGAGCGAACACCATCAAGGTACTTTGATCCTGGCAGAAAGCCTCCACATACCTCCGGACGAGGGAAGGTTCGGGAGATCCTCCCCGACGCCGTCGAGACGAGGACCCCCTAGGTCCTCCATCCGCCCGGCTTACCTGGCGGTGATGCGGCTTCAAATCGTCTGCTCGCCCCGGCTTCGTTCATCGAGCTCGCGTCGGTACCAGAGTCCGGCGAGGAAGGCAGCCAGTACACCGAGCACGGCCGAGCCTATGCCGCCAGCGAGCCGAACCTGCCCAGAACCCATCCATGACGCGAGCAGCGCGACCGTGGCAAGTACCGCGCAGACGACCGCCGCCGGCAGCAGGGCCCGTCCCGAGCGCGGCGCGTTCAATACCAGGCCGGCGGGTTGCCGCTGCACAACCAGCACGTCCTCAAGCTTCATGTCCGGCTCAACCTCAAAGCCAGCCCGCCTCAGCGCCTGAACGTAGCGGCCTATCGTCCCTGGCTTCTTCGGGTAGCCGCAGTACGAGACGTAAAACGGCTCCGGTCCGTCACCGCTGGCGCCCTCCACCGCAAAGCCGTCCAGATGGCGCTCGCCAACGTCACGAAACCCGGCCCCGCGGAGTACGCGCCGTACGGCCTCAGCGTCGCGGTCCCGTGAAGACCACAACGGCCGTTCCCCTTTGCCATACCCGTACCTTGGCTCATCCATGAATCTCACTGTATCGGCACGCGGCGTGACGGTGTGACCACGCTCTGGTCAGCTCTCTCTGGCGACGTCATAAAGCAGCCATCTCGGACAACGGCGACGAAGGTGTAGTGGCGCGATGCCAGGTCGAGCTTGGCTCAATGATCACAGAACGACGCCCGTCAGGTCGTGATGATCAACACCATCACCATCCTGGTCACCAGGGACGAGTACCGACAACTGATACCTGGTCGGCAGGTCGTCCTCGGTGGCGGGAGAGGAATTCGGCGGCGGCTTCGGCTTTGGCGCGTTCGACGTCGAGTTCGACGATGACCGAGGTGTAGACGTCGGTCATGGCGGCGGAGGAGTGGCCGAGAAGTTCCTGGATGTCCTTGAGGTCGGCGCCGGCGGCTTTGAGGTAGGTGGCGGCGCAGTGCCGTAGGTCGTGCAGTCGGATCGGGGGTAGGTCGGCGTCGCGGACGAGGACCTCGAAGCGGTCGGTGACGGCGTAGGGGTGCCAGGGCTGCCCGTCGGGTTTAACGAAGAACAGCCCGGTGTCGGGCCAGGTGTGACCGGCGGCGAGTTTCCACTGGGCGCGGCGGGCGTGGTGGGCGCGCAGGACGACGCGGGTGATGCTGGCCATCGCCATGATCCGGTTGCCGGACTCGGACTTGACCTTCTTGATCACGGGTGTGTAGCCGTGGGTGGTCATCTGTTGGGTGACGCTGATCATCGAGTTGTCCAGGTCGACGGCGGCGTCGGTGAGTCCGACGGCCTCGCCGCGGCGCAGCCCACGGTGCAGGATGAGCGCGAACAGTGGGTAGAGGGCGATGTCGTGCTCTTCAGCGTGGTCGAGGAACGCGCCGGCCTGCTGCGGGGTCCAGACCATGACCGGGCTGGGTCGCTCGCCGGTGTCGCGCCACCGTTGTACGGCTTTGGTGGTCCATACCCGGGCTTTGGGACGTACCCCGGAGGGCAGCTCGATGTGGGCGGCGGGGTTGAAATCGATGAGCCGGTTGTTGCCACGGCGGATGGCGTCATTCAGTGCCTTGCGCAGGGTGGCGCGGATGCGGTGCATGCTCGCCGGTTTGGTGGTGCGCAGGCCGCGGACGCTGGCGCGGATGGCGGGGTCGTCGCTCTGGCGGGCGACCTCGATGGCGGTGCTGCGGTCGGCGATGGCGGCGAACATCGCCTCGACGTGCTCCACCCGTAGTTTCACCAGGGCTATGGCGCCCAGGTGCGGGACCAAGTGGACGCGGATGTGCGACTCGTAGGCCAGCAGGGTGTTGGGTTGCACGCCGCTGAGGCTGCGGCGGGACGCCAGCCACGACTGCAGGTACTCGCCGACGGTGGTCGTGACGGTGGCGGGCAGTCCGGCGCGGACCCGTCGGGCAATGGTGTCGCGGTCCGGTAGTGGCGCGCCGGCGGTGACGGCGAGGAGCATGTCGGCGATCTCAGCGGCGACTGCCTGGTCGTCAACGGCGAGTGCGAGCAGGGCTTTGGCGTGGTCGCGGTCGCCGGTGGCGGCGTCGCGGGTGTCGAAGGTGCTGCGGCGTAGTTGCCGGCGCGCGTGGCCGGGGTGGGTGGGCAGTTCGAGTTGGTAGGCCCACCTGCCGTGGGTGGCATTCCACGCTCCGCTCGCGCGGCGGATAAGGGGGCAGCGATTGCCGAGTTTGCGGCCCTCGCCGTCTCGGCACGAACAGCGTTTGAAGACCGATCCAGTCCTACTCGGGTGTGTCCCTCGGGTCGGGCGTGCGGCAGTAGGTGGCTGCGGGTTGGGTCGGGGGTGATCCGGGATTGTCTTTCGGCCTGGGATTGGGTCGTGTTCCGGTGCTGGTGCCGACGGCTCGCCGTGGTGGTTGGGCGGTAGGTGTAGGGCGTGGAGGATGGCCGCAACAGGCACGCGGTAGCGGCTGCCGAATCGGAGCACCGGGACGGGGAACTGGTTGGACTTGGCCAGGTCGTACGCGACCGAACGAGACAGCCCCATGATCCGCGCAGTGGTCGTCAGATCGGTAACTGCGCCCAAGGCGCTGATTCGCTCACCAGTCCAACTGTTGTCCTGGCCGTCGCCGCTCGGCCCGGGCAGTGATACCGGTCCGAGAACATGTTCCGAGGTCTTCATCGCAGAGTGGCCCGCCCAATGACCAAAAGAGTCGATTCCTGACAGCGAATGGAGGTCAACGCCAAGCGAGGGTCTTCTGCGAGACAGAGCGTCGACGACTACGGGAAGCCCGCTACTCCCTGTAGATAGTTCGAACCAAGCACTGACAGTGTGTGGTGAAAATCAGTGGCAGGTGCACCGCATCCCCCCGAGTCGGATATCTGACCTCGAATGGTCGGTCGGGCACTTAGCGACTCTTGTCGGCGGGACGCTGGTGGCCGAGTGATCGATGTGTGGGCCGTAGTGGCTCGGGCTAGCGTCGTCGATCTAGTGCAAGTTTGTGGGAGATGAGCTGTGGGATATCGCTTCAACGCTCCGCCGAATTGGCCAACCCCGCCGGAGGGTTGGGCACCCGGTCCTGGGTGGAACCCGGACCCGGCATGGGGACCTCCGCCGCCGGGGTGGCAGCTATGGATCGCCGATGCACCGATCGCCGCGCCCGTACTGCAGCCACTACCTGCTCCTCCCGTGGTGGCCTCTGCCATGCCACAGACCGTCCCGCCGCAACGCGCCGACGATCCTGAGATTCCGCTGTTCGGGGCGCGGACTAAGGCACGCGAACTTGCTGCGGAGGTGACACATCTCAGAGCGGAGCTGGAGCGGGCCCGGCTAGAGATGAACCGCCTCGGAGTACTGCCCGCGGTAGAGCTCGAGCAGTACAGGGAACGGCTGACGCGAGAAATCGCTGAACAGACTGCCACAGCCCAAGCGCAGAAGGCTGACCTGGAGCGCCAGCTGCGGGACCTTAGTCTGCAGGTCGTGGTGACTGAGGAGACGGCGCTGCTGCAGGAGGCTGGCGTCTACGACTACCGGCACCCCCTGTCAGACGCGGTCGCATACCAGAGCGCACTGGCTGGGCTGCAGGCCAAGATCAAGAACATGGCTAAGCGGGAAGGCGGCGCGGTCCTCGCCGCGACTGGCTGGACGGTGAACGGCTCAGCTGCCGAAGGGCGGGTGATGGTCCGGGACTTCTCCAAGCTGCTGTTACGGGCGTACAACGCCGAAGCCGACAACCTGGTACGGGGACTGAAGCCCTACAAGCTCGACTCGGCGGTCGAGCGCCTGGGCAAGGTCGCCGCGACGATCGCCAAGCTAGGCAAGACGATGCACATCCGCATCTCGGAGGACTACCACCGGCTGCGGGTCCGGGAGTTAGAGATCACGGCTGACCACCAAGCAAAGCTCGCCGAGGAGAAGGAACGCGAGCGCGAAGAGAAGGCGCGACTGCGCGAGGAGCGACGGGTTCAGCAGGAAATCGACCGCGAGCGTGCCCGTCTCGACAAGGAACGTCAGCACTACACCAACGCCCTCGCCGCCCTGCAAGCTAAAGGCGACGTAGACGGCGCCACCCAGATGCAGGAGCGGCTGTCGCAGATCGACACCGCCATCGAAGACGTGGACTACCGAGCCGCCAACGTCCGCGCTGGCTACGTGTACGTCATCTCAAACCTGGGAGCCTTCGGCGAGAAGGTAATCAAGATCGGCATGACCCGCCGCCTCGACCCATTGGACCGAGTCCGGGAACTCAGCGACGCCTCCGTCCCCTTCAACTTCGACGTCCACGCACTCTTCTTCTCCGAGGACGCCGTCGGCATCGAAGCAAAAATGCACACGCGCCTAGCCGACCGAAGGGTCAACCTCATCAACCAGCGGCGAGAGTTCTTCTACGTCACCCCACAGGAGGCCAAGGAGTACCTGCTGGAGCTGACGGGCAGCCTGCTGCAGTACGACGAAGTCCCCGAGGCACTCGAGTACCGACAGAGTCTGACGCAAGCTAAGGAACGGACCCCTTAAGGACAGCCGGCCGGTCCGTCACCGGAGGAATCTGGCGGAGCTCGATGTGCTTCCGGGCCGCACCGACTGATCGGCCCGTACTCGCCGGCCAGCGCGGCAAGGTGCGGGTCGGAGGTGGTCGCGCCAGGCAGAATAGCTCGCAGTCCCCTAACCCCCTCCCCGGCAGGAAGTACGCATGGTTGTCCTTCGATCTCGCCGCCTGGAGTCCATCTTCGGCACGGCGCTAGACACCCTCGCCTCGCACCACATCCACGCGCTGGTGACCGTCGGCGTGCAGGAAGCCTTCGACCTGGATTTCAAGCAGACGCTGTACGGCGGGAAGGACCAGGAGAAGCGGGCGCTCGCCGGCGATGTCGCCGCCCTGGCAAACACCGGGGGAGGGGTGATTGTCCTGGGAGTCGAAGAGGACGACCAGGCCCGTGCCACTAAGGCGCCGGGTGTCGCCATCTCCGATGCGGAAGTGGCCCGGATGCGCCAGTCGATCGCGTCGCTCGTCGCGCCGATGCCTGCGGTAGATATCCTCACCGTGCCAGAGTCGGCAACCGGCACCAGCGACGACGGCAGCCAGCAGGGCTTTATCGTCGTGGCAGTACCCCGCAGCCCTGGCGCGCCGCACGCCGTGCTGATCAACGACGGCCTGCGCTTCCCCGTACGCAACGGTGCCACGACTCGCTACCTGTCCGAGCCCGAGGTCGCCACCGCCTATCGCAACCGGTTCGCCAGCGCACAGCGGCAGGGCCAGCGGATCGTCGAGGTCGAGCGGGAGGCGATCAGCAGGCTCGCCATGGACGACAACTACGCTTGGGTGATTGTGTCGCTGGTGCCGGACCTGCCCGGCGACATGATCCTCCAGGACGCGTTCAAGGCCTGGGAGACGGAGATCAGGCGCAGGCCGACCATTACCAACGAGGGCGTCGGGATTAACCGGACGCGTGTCGGACGCCGGCGACTTTTGGCTGACGGGACGAGCAACTACGCAGTAGAGTCCCGATTCGTCTCGCTGGAGCTGCACACGGACGGCTCCGGGGCCTTCGCGTTGGGGGTTTCCAACCTAGGGTCGCGGAGAGCTACGTCGCAGCGCGGGGGCGAGCCTGACGACTCTGGGCGCCAGGTGGTCATCGACGAGGGGATCGCCGCAGGTATCGTCTCCGGACTTCTCCAACTCGGTCGGCACGCTCGCGACCGGGCGGCGGCTGGCGGCACCGCCCTGATCCGGGCACAGCTGCATCCGGTTGGAGAATCGCGGCCGACCACGATCGGCCACACCCGGTTCTACGGCATGGGGGAGACCCGAACTGGCGAGCAGTACCAGGTCAGGGCCGACCCGGCCGAAGCCGCTGCCGCCGTCGACGACCTGGCGCAGCCCGGCCCAGCTCTTATCGAAGCTGCGGCCCTGCTGCTCGACGAGCTGGGCCAGGCGTTCGGCGTGCCAGAGATGGGCCAGCTGACGCGGGACGGTCGGATCCGCCGGAGGTACTGGAATTCCAGCAGGCAGTCCGAGATTGTCCAGTGGGCCGAGGCGTACGGCATCGAGGTAACCGAGGAAAGCATCTGATCGCCACCCCACGAAGCCCCAGGCCCAGCGTCGGGGCTTCGTGGTGGAGCACCAGCGCGTGGCCGCCGCGACAGTCTCGACGGTGGGGCAATGGATCGTGTCGCCCTCGGACACAAATCATTACCTCACGGTGTGCGTTGAGATCGGTTGCGGCGCGCACCGTTTGCGTTTCAGGCTGGAAGTTCACTTTTGCGCGATCAACGGCGCTGCCCACGAAGTGCGTAGCCCGCTGACGAACATGCGTAGCTGGCGGGGAGCTGTACAGGACGACCTTGCACCCGCCCACCCGAAACTGATCGGCCTGCCGCTCGGCGAGACCGCCCAGCTGCGACACCTGCCGTTACCGAGAAGCCAGCGAGTGGAGAGGTGGGATAATCCTATGAGCCGTCCGGGGCATAGAGCCAGCACTTACTATAACGTATCCCCGTTATCGGAATAACGGTCAGCAGGGTCGATCGGTCCAGAATCGACGTAATTTGCATAGGCGAGTTCGGAATGACTTCGAATATCCGACGCAATCCTGGAATCAATGAAACGGTTAATGAATCCCAAGTCCGCATGTGTCACCCTCATAGCATCGTGATGAAAATCCCTCCGAACGCCGCTCTCTGCGCCGTCGAGGTAGAGCCTCTGCAAGGTACGCGTCGGCTGCGGAAAGGGGTGCCCTACCCCGCCGTTGATCAGGACCAACTCCCGCAGGGCAGGCATACGCCCAATTTCTGTTATGTAATCAAAGCCCTCTAGAATCAGTAACCGACATGCCTCCATATGCTCGAGCACGCGGGGGCTGGCGCCCCGTCCACTGAGCCATAGAACCTGAACGTTCCCGGCCCACCGTCGCAATTCAGAAATATGGGAATGGTTGTCAACGCCGGCCACCATCAGCATTATCGGTGGCCCAAATGACGCGAACAACTCTTCGGTAAGAAGGTCGGGCCCGTCCAGGTACACGCTGTGGACAGGTCCCCGAATGTCACGACTAAAGCTTGAATAGCGCAAGCCGGCGTAGATTGAGGATTCACGAAAGCCGACCATTAGGTCGTTGCGCTGTTCTTCGAGGATTTGATACGATTCGCCACGAGCGCCCCTCCGCACTCTCAGATGCTGGCGAGTATGGGATGAACTGATGACCCAACGCGCAGCCTGGGAATTGATAAGATTCCGGCCGGCGGCCGAAGAGGCGGCGCGGACCGATATCTTCTCTATGTTAGTTGCAGCGAACAACGCGTGCTGCACGCTCGGTGCCGAAATAGCCGAAGCGGGAATTTGCAGTTCACGCAGTGCGGGAACGTGCCGAGCTGCCGCTAGCACCTGCTGCGCGCTGCTGGACACAATGGGCAGCGGATCAGCAGCCGCGAGAGGTTGAACGATGCGGATTGCGTATTCGTCCGCGTCGAAAAAACGCCACGCATACATTAGGGCGTCCCGCACAGTGAAACGACGATCTGGCAGGTATCGTTCCAGAAGTGCGATTCCGGCTGGATCCCCAATCTCGCCCACGGTACGAATGATCGCCGTGACCTCCTTCACCGTACGGCCGGGCAACGCGGCGAGCAGGTCGAGCACGAACGATCCCGCTGCTGCCAGGGAGCGAGCAGCGGTTATATTTTTCGGCGGAAGGAGTTGAGCTGCCGCTGCTCTGACCCCCTGCTGAATTTCCGGCGCAAGTTCCCGTACGGTCTCTAGGCATAGTACGGCCAACAGGTGGAATACTTCCCGGCGGTCAGGCTCTATATTCCCTCGATTCAGCAGCCCGGAGACGAGCTCGTTCGCCTGCTTCGGGGTGGCATGGCCGGCCGCCATGACAATGGTCTCCCGCCACTCTGCCTCTTCTGCGTTGCGCGGAAGCAGTCCGACATCGTCAGCTTCGACGGCGGCCTTGCCGGCCAAATACTCCTGGAACGTACGGTGCACGAAGTTCGTGCGGCCGTGGACCGGCTCCCTGATCAGCCCGCTGCGTTCCAGTAAATGCCGGTAGACCTCTTCTGCATTCGCCTCGATCGCGGGCAGGTTGGGCAGCCTCGTACCGATCCGCTCGACCACGCGAGAGGTGGGAACTTCAGACCAACTGTTACGAATCAACCAGTAGGCGACGTCCTGAAGCAGCAGCGTCTTGGTCGTGCGAGTAAGTCCGGGCACAGTGTCCAGCCCACGCTCGGTATCCCGACGCTCCAGCAGCATATGCAATGAAACTTCGTACAGCTCCATACGACTGGATGGAAGATGTGCGTGCCGGTCCCGATGCAAGGCGCACAGCAGGGCGCAAAGCAGCGGATATCCGGCCAGCCGTCGAAGATGATTACGGAATCCCAGCTTCAGCAAGAGACTCTGCTCGTAACGGTCCAGGTCCTGCCGGGCGGAGGAGTCGCGGCTCTGTTCCCGCATCGCAGAATGCCACCGTTTGACAAACTCGTTAATGTCCGAAGGTGTCATCGGTTCCAGTTCGCGCACCTCAAACTCCTGACCATCCAGCCAGTCTGCCGGAGCAGCGGACGGACGCGAGGTGACCACGTATCGAGCTTCATGAAAAAGGACTACCAGACCATTCAACCAATGCCGCACCTCTTCGCGACGCGCCGCATTGAGTTCGTCCAGTCCGTCGATAAGAACCACCGCCTTTCCCGACCGGAGCTTCGTGTGTACCCATCCGGGTGGCATCTCGGCGGACACATGTCGCCCCAGTTCGGCGACGAACTCCTCTGGCCCGGGTAGCGGCCCGCTTGCGTGTCGGCGCAAGGCGATGAAGAACGGGACCGTGTCATTCCAGTCTGACATTGCGGAGTCGAAGGTCGAGCGTGCACTGTGCACTGCTATCCACTGCAATAGTGTCGTCTTGCCCAGCCCTGCTTCGCCCCGCACGAAGATTCGTCGGTGTTGGCTCAAGACGTCTGGCACCCGTACAGCCGATTCGCCGAGCCCTTCGTCACCCTCATCTTCCCCTGAGACGGTTAGGCTGAGATAGGCCACCGAAAGCGGATAACGGCGAGTCGCCTCCGACAGGGTAGCACCGAAGAACTCGATTTCGTCGAGCCTATTTGATACAAGCTGGCGATAGTCGCGCTCGAAATCGCCTTCACCCCGCCGTTCCGGCAGCCGGTCAAGCGCCTCCCGCACCAGATCGAGCAGTTGAGCATCGCGTCGCAGTAACTCGCTCAGCCCGGCGACTCCTGTCTGCGGCAGTACGGTACGGAATTGGATGATATATGCGCACGACTCCCGCAGCACCAGGTCGTACAAGCTCTCCGCGTCCGCTGACAGGCCAGCTCTGGTCTTCGCGTCAGGCGAGGCTCGCCTGACGTACCGGTCGAGCTGCCCTGCGTCCAAGTCCATAGCGAAAAGATCTTCGTCGGTCAAAGCCACTCGGTCGAGAGTGTCCGTTACAGCCGTCACCGCGGCCAGTCGCTCGTTTTCCGGAAGCCCGCGGTACTCCCCGACGATCAATGGCTCCAGCCGCTCCGCGACCACCTCGGCGCTCTCGTCGACCATCCGAGCGAACCGCCGGCGCTCTCGATACCCGGTCAAGCGCTGGCCTGCGACGTCCACCGCTACACCGACCATGTCAGCAGCGATCTTGTTGCTACCCAGCCAGATGCCGACCGCACCCTTGACGACGGCTCCGCCTAACGCAATGGTGATCGCCTCGACGCTCATTCGCACCATCGTGCTGCACCAGAGCAAGCGTGTCACCCCTGAACGAACGGCCCCGGATTGCTGCCACCCAACGCTCGCAGGACAAGTGTCACGCCGTTAGGCAGCGACGACCTCCGAACAGGAGATCAGAGCAGCGCGACCACGGGAGCACGTGCCGACCCAACGTCCCCGTCCAAACCCATCGCACCGCCCGGGGCATCCGACTGGTAGTCCTCAGAAGAGTGAGGACCGATGGCGCGAACGCTCGTCCCTTGACCGGTAGAAGGCCTTCACCTGCGATTCTGGGTCCGAGTGGGGCCTTCTGTAGATCGCAGCCGAACATCGAGGCTTTGAACCGCCCGTCTCTGCGGGCGAGCCATGCAACCCAGCATGTCCTCCCCGCATCCGAGCCTGGCGGACGACGTCGGATCTGATGGGATCCGATGTCGGTGCGGATTGTCATACTGGGGCCGTGAACTCCGAGCATGGACGCGTGGAGGTCGTAGGCACCGGCGTGACGGATAGCCTCGCCCGAGCCACGACCTACCTCCAGCGGCTCTCCCAGGAGGCGTCCAATGTTGACGATCTCCTCACTCACCTCGGTGAGGCAATCACGTCCACTCGCCTGGCACTTGAGAAGTGCCTACACGGGTACGACTCGTTCGACACGCTCGCGTTCCTTCGTCTCGCGGCGGGGCCGTGGGACTTCAGCGAAGTGCGAGAGAGCCAGAGCCAGGTCGAGAACTCCCAGGCCGCCCAAGACGTCATCTCACTCACGCTCCTAGGCATGGGGTTGCCCCGGAAGCCGCTGACTGGGGAGAACTCGGGGCAGCCCAACCCCGGGAAGGTTTTAGGTCTGGCAGCCGACATCGTGAGGGCTGCCCAGACGCGTGCCATCTTGCAGGGCCAGCGTGTGGACCAGCCGCTCGGCGCTCTCGCCGGCGAGTTCATGGGGTACGAGCTCTCGGTCCGCGGACGGCAGTACGAGTCGATCGCGACGGAATTGAACACCGGGCTCTTATATGACCCAACCGTTGCCAACGCCATGGCGAACACCCTCGGGTTCACCCTCGACGACATCCGGGCGGTGCGCGAGGCGTCGGTGGCTCTGTTGAACGAGCGGTTCTTCGGGGCGCGCGACCGCGTCGGGGACGTCGCTCAGTCGAGTGCTGGCATCGAAGACATCGATGCTGACGCGTTGCGGCGCGACATCAATCTCATGGTGAACGAGTGCCGGCTGTTTGGGGCTGTGTCGGCCGTCGAGGCCGCAGGCCGTGCCGGAGTCGAGGAGTCGACGGCGAAGGCAGTGCTGGAGTATTTCAGCACCTCCCGGCCAGCGGAGGATGACACTAACCCGGTCATCAGGTTCGTGCAGGGGGAGCGTGTGGTGCCGTGGGGGTGCATCGCGGACGACGGCGAGTACCTCATCCTCAACGGGTTTCTGGGTGAAGACGAACTGCGCCGCAACATCGAGCGTGGGATCGCTGCGGCCGCCGCCGGGAAGCGCGGGAGTGCAGGGAAAGTGTGGGCGAAGTATGACGGGCGGCGGGCCGTGTACTCCGAGTCGAAGGCGGCTGCCGCGCTCAGCAAGCTGCTTGCCGGAGTCGAGCCCCGCTGGGAGGGGCAGAAGTACGTCGGCCCGGTCTCCATCGACCAAACGGCAAGCCTGGGCAAAGACGCCGACCGGACGGGCGTCCCGACCCGGGACTTCGAGTCGGACTTACTGTTCGTCGTCGACGGTATCGCCTTGTGCGTCGAGGTGAAGGCCGGGTCCGTCACCGAGAAGGCCCGCGGCGGCAACGCCAAGCGGTTGGCCTCAGATCTGCAGAAGACCTCAAGGAGGGCAACGAGCAGGCAGACCGGTTGACCAACCTGATCCGCACCAACCAGGGGGTATGGAGCGTCGGCGGTGAGTGGATTGAACTGGCGTCGGTCAGGGAGATCCACTCGATCATTGTGATGCTCGACGATATGGGCCCGCTGTCGTTGTCGATGAACGAGCTCGCGCACAAGGGCATCATCGATACCGACGAGGTGCCGTGGATCGTGAGCTTGCACGACCTGATCGTTATCAGCCGCACGATCGACCACTCCGCCCAGTTCCTGGAGTACCTGCGCCGCCGCCGCAGCCGGAAGCTCGCAACAATGGTCAACGGCGTCGACGAGCTCGACATGTTCATGTGGTTCGTCAACGGAGGGATGTACTTCGAGCCCGACCCGCGGGACGTCGCCGCCCAACTCCCAATCGACCGGCCTATCAAGGCGTCCGACCTGCGCCGCTACGAAGAGCAGTCCCCCGTACGGCTCGGCACCCTCACCGACCCGCTGGATGCGTGGTTCTACAGCCGAGAAGGGCTCTCAGACACCCAAGCACCCAAGCCGATCCGACAGGAGGAGCCGTGGGTCGAGCAGTACCTAACCGCGAGCGAGTCGGCCAAATCACCCGGGTGGCTTCGGTTCGGCGCCGACCTGGTCGGTCTGAGCGACAGCGCGCAACGCGACATCGAGAAGAATCTGAAGGAGCAGTGCCACCAGGCGCGTGGCGGCGACGTTGAGCGCAGCCTGACCACTCACGGCACCACCAGTGCTGGGCCCTGGCTGCTAACCGCGGCGGCCGTGCCTGAAGGGGCGAGTATCGACCACCTTCCTGGGTACATAGACGCGAAGCAGTACCAGACGCGGTCGAGCCGGTCGATGCTGCTGCTGTACGAGACCGACGGGTCGCTGAGCGGGTCTCGCTACCGCGGCGAGCCTCAACGTCGGACTGCCGACCGAGACGCCGCCATCGAGGTCACCCCGCTGCGAAGCCTCGCGGCCACCTTCAACAAGGTTCCGCCGAGTGCACGACGAAGCACCAGGCAGTTGCGCGGCCAGCGGGGAAAGAAGAACCGTCGGCGCTGAGCACCTTCAGGCGCGCCCGGTCACGGTTGTCCGCCAGCGTGGCGACGTGAGCGGTCAAGAAGACCTGCATTGGTCTTTGGTGATCATAGTGCTCGCGCACTCTCATGCCGCGAGGTGCGCGCTACGCAGTGTCCCGCCGAGCTGGCCTGAATGCCGTCCGGACATGCCGCGATCCGGTCGCTACGCGGGGTCGCGTCTCGCGCCGGTGGCTGGCTCACGGAGATGGCCGAGGAGTGGTGGCTCAGCCCTGGCGGGTGGGTCGGATGGTCAGGTCGCCAATCTCGACGTCGTCTGGTTGGTCGATTGCGAAGGCGATTGCCCTGGCCACCGATGCCGGGTCGATGCCGAGTTCGGCCATGTTCTGCCTGGCCTGCTCGCGCATGGCCGGATCGTCGAGGGCGTTGTCGATGAGCTCGGTGCGAACGTAGCCCGGGGAGATCGACGTGGTGCGCAGGACGCCGTCGGTACTCTCCTGGCGCAAAGCCTCTAGGAAGGTGCGGACCGCGTTCTTCGTTCCGGCGTACACCGCCTGCGTGGGGACGATTTTTAGTCCTGAGGTCGACACCACGGTAACCAGGTGGCCGCTGCCCTGACGGCGGAACACCGGCAGCGCTGCGGCGATCCCGTGCAGGATGCCCTTGACGTTCACGTCGACCATGGCCGACCAGCCCGCGACGTCGAGGTCGTCCATTCGGCCGATCCTGGTGATTCCGGCGTTGCCGATCAGGACGTCCAGCCGGCCGAACCGTTTGACGGCGGTGTCGACCAGCGACTGGAGGTCGTCGGGGTCGGTGACATCGGCGCGGACGGCGGCCGCGGCGCCGCCCGCAGCGGTGATCTCGCCGACCAGCTGATCCAGCCGGTCGGTGCGGCGGGCGCCCAGCACGACGACCGCGCCACAGGATGCGAGATGGCGCGCTGTTGCTTCACCGATGCCACTGCTGGCGCCAGTGATGGCGACTACCTTGCCCTGGATGGTCATGGCGACTCCCCTAGAATGGACACATGTCCGGTTATCCCGATCAGCATAGCGGACACGTGTCCGCTTCTGCCAAGAGCGGTGCGCCGCGACGGTCCGACGCGCGGCTCAATCGGGAACGGATCTTGCAAGCGGCGCGGGAGCTGGTACGCGAATCGGGTGAGTTGAAGCTCAATGCGGTCGCCAAGGCGTGCGGCATAGGGCAAGGGACGCTCTACCGGCATTTCCCCACCCGCGAGGACCTCCTGGTGGAGGTCTACCGCCAGGAAGTCGACGAGTTGGTCGCCGCGGCCGCACAGTTGGTGGAGCGCCGCGAGTCTATGGACGCGCTCGCGGCCTGGTTCGATCGGGTGGCTGCTTACGCTCGGGTCAAACGCGATGTGTTCGCGGCCGTCGAGGCGGCCACCTGGCGCGATCTTGCTGCCCACAGCCTCGGCCCGATCGGCGACGCGGTCGAACTGTTGCTGAATGCGGGCCGCGCGACTGGCAGCCTCCGCCCGGACGTGGAGGTCCGCGACGTTATCGTGCTCATCAGCTGGCTGTCGCGACTGGACGACACCGAACTCGACGCCCGCGGGCCTCGGTTGTTGTCAATCCTGATCGACGGACTCCGGGCACACCATCCCTGAGCCCCACGGGCGCTGGGTGCTGGTACGAGTTCGAGGTCAGGCTCACGCAGCCGACCCCATCCGCTTCTGCCGCCGATCGTGCGTGCTGTCCGATCGCACGTTCGCCACCTACGTTGACCGTTGGGTGTCCGAAGCCGGGTACACAGCTTGCGCGCCAGCGGGAAGTCGACGTCAGCTAGGAGCGAGAACTGCCCGAATTTGCCAGTTCGCGGATCATGCTGACCAGCTCTGCGGCGCGGGGACCACGTTGCCGTAACACCATCTTGAGGTGTTCCTGGGCGTTGCTCCCGGCGAACTGGATGCTCGGCGCCCTCGCTGGCAGCACGATGCCCACGTAGGCGCGCCGCTCATCCGTGGTTTCCAACAGCGTGCCGTCGGGATCCACACCCCACGAGTGCTGCCGCCAGAGTTCGTCGTCAGACAGCGCGTAGCCCGTGCCGATTGACTCGATGACTCCGTCGATCCAGAGCGCCGCGACGTTGCGATGACACTCACTGGCGTCGCCCTGTACGTACCGCACGGTCGATCCGAACGCAGCCGCGTGGGCACGCAACTCTTCAAGATCGGACTCGGGCTTGCCTGGCGGAACGACGAGCGAGCCCCCGAACGACAACGCGGCGGGCAGCCGCCGGCCGCCGAAATCATCGCGACGGTGCTGCGCTGGACGGAGTGGGTCGTCGCCCCGGCCGCCGTAGCGGGAGCCGTCGTCATCGGAAGGGAGATGTTCCTGGCCGACCGCCCCGGTAACAACGCCGGCCTGCCGTCACACCTCGCCGACGAGCCGTCCCCGTGGACCCGGCCGGTGCTCGTGGTGTCGGCCGTTGTGGTGGGACTCATCGTGCTGGGCGGCATCGTCGTGGCCGTCCAGTCGGCCAACCCCGACGATCCGCTCTCCTCCGCCGACGGCGCGCCGGGTGGGCGCGCCGATCCGCGCCGGCCGCCTCGACAACGCGGGCGCGCCAGGGGTTGGTGCGGGCAGCCGGGCGGTCCGTCCCATCTTCGCCCGCGGGTGGCGCGAGGCAACGAAACGGTTCGATCAGGGTCGTAAAGTCACACGTATCGATTGACATCGACGAAGGTCGCTGCCTATGGTCGCGTTCGAACCGATTCGACTGGGTGTCGAGCGGCCGTAGGCCGACGACGCCACGGACCCCGAGGAATCCATCGCGCAGCTTCCCGCCGATCTCGCTGCGTGACAGCACCGTCCCCGCACCCGCCCGAGCCGCTTCCCCGTCCCCTGAAGCCGTTCCCCGTCCCCTGGAGGCAACGTGAGATCCGCACCCCCACCCCGCTTCCGCGCCAGCCATTTGCTGGCCGGTGTGCTGATAGCGGCCGGCGTTTTGTCCGTCTCGGTTCCGGCGCACGCCGACAACCAGAGCATCAGCGTGAACTTCGCCACCGGCACCGCAGCGCCGACCTACCGGGCGTCCGGCTGGATTTACGGCATGTCCGAGAACGGCGCCAACCCACCGAGCAACTACTTCACCGACATCAAGTTCCAGGCGATGCGCGCGGGCGGAGCGCAACTGTCCGGCGGCGGCTGGCAGGGCGGCGGGTACGACCGGCGGTGGAACGCCACCCGGGCGCAGATGCTGCGCACCAAGGCCCTCGGCGGCACGTTCATCCTGCTCCCCCACGACCTGTGGGGTGCCGACGGCGCCAACATCCCGCGTTACCCCGGCGACAACGGCAACTGGACCGACTACAACAACTTCCTCACCCGGGTGATCGCCGACGTCAAGGCCACGGGTGTGCCGGTGCAGTGGGACATCTGGAACGAGCCCAACATCTCGATCTTCTGGAACCGGCCACAGTCGCAGTATTTCGAGCTGTGGCGGCGCACCTACCAGCGCCTGCGCGCAGAGATGCCGGGCACCCTGATCGTCGGTCCCAGCTATGCCGGCGTACCGACCACCAACACCGGTGCCTGGTGGAACCAGTACCTCGACTACGTCAAGGCCAACAACGTGGTGCCGGACATCTTCAGCTGGCACTCCCTGCCCGGTGACCCGGTCGCCAACGTCGCGGCGGCGAACACCACGCTCGGCTCCCGCGGCATCCCGCACACCCGGCCGTACCAGATCAACGAGTACGGCGCCTCAAACGAGCAGAATCCCGGTGACGGCGCCTGGTACATCACCCGGCTGGAGCGGGCCGGCGCCGACGGGCTGCGGGCCAACTGGGCCAGCGGCGGCAACCTGCACAACGACCTGGGCAACCTGCTGATCCACAACTCCGCCGGTCAGTACCAGACCAAGGGCGAGTGGTGGGTCTATCGGTTCTACGCCGGACAGACCGGCACCGTGGTGGCCACCACGCCGTCGGCCGGCTACGACGCGTACGCCACGAAGGACACCGGCACCGCCAAGGTCCTGATCGGCGGGGGACGCACCACCGGGAACATCGCCGTCTCGCTGCAGGGACTCAACGGCACCAGCGGACTCGTCGTGAACAACCAGGTCCGCGTCGTGGTGCAGCGCATCCCGGACAACAACGGCGGCGCGGTCACCGGCCCGGTCACCGTGCAAGACCAGGTGGTCAGTGTGAACGGCAACTCGGCCACGGTGAACGTCGCCAACAGCAACGTCAACGACGCGTACACGATCACCCTGCTGCCGTCGTCCACGCCGCCGCCGACCTCCCCGCCGCCGACCACGCCGCCGCCGACCTCCCCGCCGCCGGTGCCAGGTACGGCGTGCAGCGCCAGCTACCAGGTCGTCGGCAGCTGGCAGGGCGGATTCCAGGCCGAGGTGGCGGTCGCGAACACCGGCTCGGCGGCCACCCGCGGTTGGACCGTGAGCTGGACGCTGCCGTCCGGGCAGACGATCAACCAGATCTGGAGCGGTTCCCTCACCACCAGCGGAAGCACCGCCACGGTGACCAACGTGTCCTACAATGGGACGCTGGCGCCAGGTGCCAGCGCGACGTTCGGCTTCCTCGGTTCCGGCAGCTCGGCACCCACGCCGTCACTTACCTGTTCAGCGACCTAGGCGAAGAAGTCAGGTAACACTCCGAACGAGTAACGGACCACACGAACACCTGTGCACTGTCACAGGTGTTCGTGTGGTCCAGTCGAGTCCGCGACCGAGAGAGGGCAGCCAGCGGCCGAAGGTGAGCCTTGTGCGCGAAAGTCGATAACCACGTTGGACAGATGCGGCAAAAGTGTCTTCTGAAGTCCCGTGAGCACGGCCCACATGTTGGTAGTCCACCAGCCGCCGTCACAAGATCAGCGACAGAGCCGCTAAACGTGCACAGCGTCCTGCAGACGGCGGAGGCACGCCCGAGCCTTCAGCCGCCCGCGAGCCGGTCAGCGGATTCAGCGAGCTCCACAGGAACGTGCGGCCGACCATCGTGACGTTCCGTCACCAGCGAGCCAGCACCGGCGGTATGGCGTATCCGCTTCTGCCGATGAGCGGATGTCCGTGGTGGTCGCGATGATCAAAGATGTTGGTCATGAGCCACGAGCACCACACCTTCCACAACCCTCCGTCGGCAACGCCCGCCGATGTGCGGAGGGCTCTCGGCCGCACTCACGTTCCCGGCCGGCTGGCCCGGTCAGCGGCCGGGTGGTGGCTCATCGAATAGGACGGACCACTGCCGTTCGAAGTACTGCCTGATCGAGTGCCTGTAGGCGTTGACGTACTGCTGCGCTGCTGCGCGGCCGCCGCCCCGCTCGGGCAGGTCGGGCGTGACGTGCGGGCCCGAGCTGCGCAGATCCTGCAGGGTCTGGCCGAGGGACTTGCGGTACCGCCGGATCAGGTCGCGCAGGTTGGTCACCTCGGCGCTCTCCCAGAGGGTCGGGGTTCCGCCCTCGTAGCGATCCGAGTTCAGGATCGTAAGCTGACGCTCAAGGTATTCGTTGAACCGCAGGTCGTGCTGATCGAGGTGGGCGCCGAGCATGACCAGCTCGGCGCCGTCACCCTCCAACTTGCCGGGCTGCTGGGCGATCAGGTCGAGGTCTCGGAACTCGCGCTCAAGGAAGGCGCGGACCCGGGTGCGGTACTCACGCTCGAACTGCTTCATGTCCTCGACGACCTTTTGCAGGTCCGGGGTCGTGCCGGCCGTCACGTCCGCCGCGGCGCCCGCCCCGGCCGGGACCGCCGTTAATTTGGCCTCGGCCAGCGCGCTCGCCGCGGCAGCGGCCACCCGAGGGACCCCATCGTCGCAGAGGCCGGTGAGCACACGCCGGGCCTCCGCCGCGACGGACGAGTCCGGCCCGACCATCAAATCGGTCAGTTCGGTGACGGCGCCGATCCGACCGGCCGGCTCCGTGTGCGAGACGAGGTCGAGCAGCCCTGGACTCAGCACCGAGGGCACTTGCTGTCGCATCTGGCTGCGGGCCACATAGAACCCGCCCTGCACGCCGAACTCCCACTTGGACGGTGTTTGGTCGGCCGTGCGCTGCCGCACCTGGTCGTAGACGTACTCGTACATCTCGGCGATCGAGATGAACCCGTCACGGTCCCGGTCCGCCTCCCCGGTCCGGATTCCGTGCACGAGGGCGTTAGTGAAGATCGAGGGCCGCGGGGCACTGCCGTCCACCAGCTGCTCACCCTCGAAGGCGTATTCGGTCGCGGTCGACGCGGTGATGATGGCGCGGCCCCGGCCCTGCTCTAGGTGGCCCATCGGGAACTGGTCGACGACGTCGACCGCGCTGACCCGGGCGGTGCGCGCGATCATGCCGCGTTCGAAGGCGCCGCCGAAGCAGCAGTCCAGCAGCAGGACCACACTGCCGGCCCGGCTGCGGCGCATCTGACGGCTCACCCAGGCCGCCTCGATCCCGGTCGATGCGAGGCGGCGGTTGGTCGTGTTGGAAGCCGCGAGCATCAGCTCACCGTTCGCGTCCTTGATCCCGTGGCACGAGAAGTGCAGCAGGACCAGGTCGTCGCGGCCACGCTCGGCCAGCAGGTCGTCGATGCGCTCCCGGGTCTCGGCGTAGGTCGCGTTATGTAGCACCGACACCTCGAACCCACCCAACCCGGGATCGCCCAGCACGTCGGCCAGTGCTTCCGCGTCGGCGGAGGGCGCAGCGAGCCGGCCGAGGTTCGGATCGTCGTAACGATCAACCGCCACGATCAGGGCTAGCCGTCGGCGTTGCACGAGCTCAGCCCTGCGAGACAGCCTTGATGAACTCGTCGACCAGGCGTTCCTGCTGCTCGGAGGTCGCGGCGGTCAGGCGGATGGAGTGGTCGCCGACCGTCATCTCTACCTCGTTGCCACGCGGCCTGGACCCAGCCCACGCCCGCATCAGACCGACCACACTGTTGATCAGGTCGGCGGACTGCTGCAACGCGACCAACACGGCGCCGGCGGCGGCCACGTCGACGGCCCGTGCACCCGGGGGAATCTCGCCGGCGCCGACCGGCCGCACCTCGTCGACGTCGAGATCCAGCAGCTCCTGACGCAGGCGGACGGTGGACTCCTCCACGTCGGCCGGGTCGTCGTTGGCCGCGCGGACCATAATCAGCATTTCCACCGTTGCTCAGCCTCCAGACAGATCGTTTGCCATAGTGCCCGACCGGCCGCCTGCCCACAGTGTCGGGAAGTCGTCAATCCCACCGAGGGGTGGCGCCGGCCGGCGGATTCACGGTGCTGATCAGGTTCGGAAATAGAGCACCTAGCCTGAGTGCGATGCCGCACCTCCAGAGGGCCGGCGAGAGCGCCCTGCTCCAGATGACCCGCCGCCCCCCGCCGCACCGTGTTGTCGCTGCTGATTTTGGCGGTGGTGCTGACCGGGCTCGGCATGGTGCTGCTCTGGCCGACCGGTGCAGACCGGCCGGCCGACGCCGGCGGATCGATCGAGGTGATCGGGTGAAGGGAGCGATCGTGGAGGCGGTGGAGCCGCAGATCTGCGGGAGGCACTCCGGTGCCAACCAAGGCACTGGGCCGGCAGCTCGCGATCAGTCGGCGGTCGGCGCGAGCCCGGTTAGGGGGAGCAGGTTGGGAGCAGCGGGGTGCCCTGAACGGCCCTGAACTGCGTCCAACGGCATCGAACGGCGCTCAACTGCACCCACCCCTGCCTGCGGCTCCACGTTCTCGCAGGTCAGAGTCGGTGCGGCGTCCTGGTTCACACCGAAGAGGTCGCTGGTTCGATACCAGCATCGCCCACTCTCAGTTTGTGCAGGTCAGAAGCCCGTTACCGCAGTCATCGGTAACGGGCTTTGCCGTATGTGCTGCTTACATTGGGAGCAGATTGGGAGCAGCGCGGCTGGTTCTCTGTTCGGGCCGCCATGGACCTGTCCGGTTGATTGACCTGATGTGCGGTCCCGTGGGGGCCCTGCTGGCTATTTGAGCAGTTGGGCGGACCGCTGCCGGTGCCGCGCGGCGAGAGGGTGGCCCCCGGGTTATGGCTCATGGGTTGACTGGTGGCCATGGGTCCGGTGGTTGGCCCATTCGCCGGTCCACAGTGCGAGGTCGTGTACGCAGGTCTCGGTGCTCTGTCGGGACTTGGCGGCCCACTTCGTTGCGTTCCGTGAGGCGAAGTGGTCCAGGACCTGACGGTCTGTCGCCGCCCATGCGGGAAGCTGCCCTAACCACTCTTCTGCCTGCTCGGCGCTATGGCCGCTGCCGATCAGCCACTGGGCGAGTAAGGCGAGTTCGATCCATGCGGCGGCCTTGGTTGCCATGCCCAATCGACGATCCGTAGGCCGTGTGGCGTCACGATCAAGTTGGCCGGGTTGAGGTCGGAGTGGATAAGTGTTCTCGCCATCCATCGCCGAGTGCGCTACCCGCCTCCGCCTGGCCGGTCACAGCAGCGCGTCGACCACGTCGTCCGACGGATCGAACAGCCGCTCGACAGTCCCCTGCAGGTGGGTCGTAGAGACGTCTACCGCTTACGGCGACCCACCGGCACTTCCGGCTGGCTATCTATGCCCTACTGTCGCTCAACATGGACGATCGTGAGGTTGTTCGGCTGAAGGTGGACGGGTTGAACTCGATCGCTCACCTTCTGCCCAAGGCGCGTGGCCGGTGTGGGGTGTACGAGTTGGCGTTTGCCGACGGCCAGTGCTACGTGGGACAGGCTGTCGATGTGGTGACACGGTTTTGCGCCCACCGGCGGACGTGGTCGGACATTATGGAGATCGTCTTTGAGCGGGTTGTCCGTAGCCAGCTCGATGAGGTGGAACGTGATCAGATTCGCCGGCGCGAGGCAGCCGGGGCGCAGCTACGTAATGTCGTACACACCACGGGTCGGCTTGGCGCCAGCGAACTGGACGTTCTCCTGCCCCCGTCGGAGCAGCGGCGCTGGCTGGCCGACCACCAACCGCGGGAGATTCGCCTCAGGGATCGGCCGAACGACTCCGTCCTGCGCCACCGCAGCCACCACCGGTTCAAGCGGCTACAGGCGGATCCGCGGTTCACCGACGAGCTGGCCCGCTTCGTGGGTACGTACCTGCGCGTCGGGATGCCAATGTCGGAGCTAACCGAGCTGAGCTACTGGACGCTCAGCGCGCTCCCGGCTACCAACGCCGCAACCTACCCGCGCCTGCTCACCGTCTCGGTGCACGCCCTGGAGACCCTGTACATCTACCACGAGAAACACACCCCGCAGAAACTGCACATCCGCCTCAACATTGACGGGGCCGCCGCAAAGTCACACATTCGTACTCGCCTCAAGCTGGCATTGATGCAGCCGGTTGAAGCCCGCAACCGGATCCGCCCCGGGGTACTGGGACTGCACTTCACGTCGATACGATCCGCCCTCGACGCGCTTACCCAACCAGCAATCATCAAGGCGGCTCGCCAGCTCAACCTGGACCTCATGCGGAAGGGCCCGGCATTGAACTGGAAGACGCACTGCCCGGACCTCGTCGAGCGCGTCCTGTCCGCCTGAGGCCCAGCCCAGCAATGTCGGAGCACGTGTTCAGCCGGCGTTCGTGAGGGCGGCTGGCGATGGCCGGGGCCGTGGGAGCAGGTCGCGAGGAGGCCGACGTCCGCTCATGCCGCTGGTCGGGTGCCCGCCTCCGCGTCTCGGTCAGGAATGCGCGGCGCTTGCCTTAAGGCTCCGCAGCTGTTCGACCTTTCGCTCGGCGTCCTGCCGTGAATACGAGCCGAGCGCCGATAGCGGCATGGCGTCGTCGCCGAGACGCAGGACGGGAGCGTAGAGCGGCAAGCCTCCCCGTACGTCGATCTGTACGCAGTCAACCGACTGGATCGCGCTCCACGGTGTGACCTGGTCACGGCTGTCGAAGCCACGGACACGGACACCCTCTCCGCCGATTACCACGCCGAGTCGAAGAGCCCGCCAGATCCCGGCCATGCCGCTCATGACGAGTAGGCATCCCAGCACGATGCCGAACCAGTCGCGCTCGGCCAGTACGTCCCCGGAGGTGAAGTACGTGACGCCCAGCAGGGTCCATACAGCGAAGATCACGACTAGACGAGTAAGTCCGAAGTCTGGTCAGTGGTCGTAGGCGATCAGGGACCTGGTCACGGGTTGGCCGGTGGTCCGGTTGTGCCAGATCGCGGCGGTCAT
>NZ_JBNCNO010000009.1:0-128345 GCF_049847025.1 Micromonospora sp. DT231
CTGGGTTGATAGGCCGGAAATGTAAGCCCGGTAACGGGTTCAGTTGACCGGTACTAATAGGCCGAGGACTTGACTACCAAGCTGCTACGCGTCCACTGTGCAACTCTGAACGAGCGAACACCCGTGTTTTTGTGCCGGTGTTGTTTGATATGTTCATAGAGTTACGGCGGTCATGGCGGAGGGGAAACGCCCGGTTACATTCCGAACCCGGAAGCTAAGCCCTCCAGCGCCGATGGTACTGCACTCGTGAGGGTGTGGGAGAGTAGGACGCCGCCGGACAATCTTTCAGATAGGGCCACCCCCAACGGGGTGGCCCTATCTGCGTTCCCCTCTTCTGGTTGATCGACCCGGATTCCTGACCCGGGGCTACCCCGATGACGGTGGGCCGGGAACGGCGTGTCCAAGACGCCCAGGACCGGCAAGGTCACGCTCGATCCTGGTTGTAGTGGCCTCACCGCCGAGCGGAGACCCCTACAACCAGGATGTTGCACGGTCTGCGGATCGGCGACGCGGGGCTCGTAATCGACACGGAGCTCGTATCGGTTGCGTGTTGCGTGGCCGCACGTATCGGTTGATCGACTCGGGGTCACCGAACCGGCGGTATCCGCAGGCGCCAGACACCCCGATATCCAAGAACCCGAGTCGACCAAAAGACCCGCTGCGTTCGACCCGCGCTGTGCAGACCCGGACGATCCGGCCCGCGCCGCACGACCCGGGCAAGGCGCCAGGTCTGGGCCGGCGCGCGCCGGCACCGGGTCAGGTCTGGGCTGGCTCGCGCCGGCACCGGGTCAGGTCTGGACGGGGTCGCGCTGGCACCGGGTCAGGTCTGGACGGGGTCGCGCCGGCACCGGGTCAGGTCGATACTTCCGTGGTGACCTTCGGGACGTTGGAGCGCTCATGAGGCCGCCTGCCGGCGAGCCGGACGTTGCGTCGCGTACGTCGAATCAGCCCCGGCGTGGGCTGCAGGGCACGGCGCGGCTGGCAGCGGTCGCGCTGACCGTGTGGGCGGTCGTCGATGTGGTCCGCACCATCCTCATGGTGGGGCACTACGAGTCCCGCATCGAGATCGCCACCCATGGCAACGTCGACGTGGCGCCTGCCTTCTACGCGTACATGATCCTGAGCGAACCGTTCCCGTACGGATTCGTGCCGGCCGCGGCGGACTGGCTGTGGATACTCACCGCACTCGTCGCGGCGGCTGCCGTCGTCACCTGGCGGTACTACGCGCGGCGCACGGCGGAGTGGTTGGGAGATGCGGTGCGGTGGCCACCGGCCGGGACGATGTGGTCGTGGTTCGTGGCCGTTCTCGGCACCACCGTCCTCTACCTGCTCAGCTGGCTGTACCGCTGGGCAACCGCGGGTGACGGCAGGTTCCACGAGACGTCGTTGGACACCCGAACGGCGGCCTATCCGCTCTGGACCGCCGGGACGGTGCTTGTCGTGGTCACGGCGGTCCTGAGTGTTCGAGTCGTGCGGCGGACGGTCGAGGCTCAGGAGGGCTTCGGCCCGCAGACGTAGCGGGGCTCGGCGTCGTAGCGCCAGGTGAACTTCTCCCGCTTGAACACCGCGCCGCTCTTCTTGATGACCCGGAAGGCGTCCTGGGTGAAGCCGTTGATGCCGTTTGTCGCGATGCACGAGGGGCCGGGCTCCAGGTGGATCAGCTTCGGTGTGGTGATGTTGCGCCGCGGCCCGTACTCCGTCTTCACGCTGTCGTAGATCTTGGTGCTCCAGATCGACACGGTGATCGTGCTGGACGTGTACGACGTGTCGATGAGGACGCCGTACTCCGTGTTGTTGCGGAATTTGAAGTCCAGGTCCGGCCAGAAGATCGTCGACTCGATGACCGCCGGGTAGCGGTCGAACCAGTACGAGTGGGGCTTGTGCTCGACGTCCTCCAGTCCGGCGTAGTAGGTCGCGTTGAACAGCGTGGTGGTGAACTGTGAGGTGCCGCCGCCGACGCCCGGCACGAGCTTGCCGCCGAGGATGACCGGCGCGTCCCGGTAGCCCTGTGCGTAGCCGCGCTCGCCGGTGTGCCCGTTCAACGAGAACGTCTTGCCGGGCAGGACGACAGTGCCATCCACCTCCCTCGCGATTGTCGCGATGTTCTGGCTGCGCGACGAGGCCATGCCGCCGGTGAAACGGGTGGTGAAGGTGGACACCCGCTCCTTGATGCCCAGGCCGGCCAGCTTCTCCGCGGTCAGCTCCGGTGGCGTCGGCTTCAGCTCGCCGGTCACCTCGCGGCCGTCCGCCTTCGGGAGGACCGCCAGCAGGTTCTGACCCAGGGTCGCGGCGTCCAGTTGTTGCCCGGGTCGCCCGTCTTTGCTGGTGGGTCGGCCACCGACGATGGTCATCGTGGCGTCCTTCGGCGGCACCTCGATGGCGGCCAGGTTGTCGCCGAGCGCCGCCCGCAGTCGCTTGACGTCCACCGACGGGGTCAGCTTGCCGGCCTTGTCAGCGGTGAACCGCAGGCTCTTCGCGATGGCGGCGGGCGGGACCTGCACCGACCCCTTGTCGGTACGCAGGGTGACCGGTGCGGCGACCGCCGGCTTGGCCAGCTCGGTGACCAGCCGGTCCAGCTCCTCCGGGGTGGTCGCCGGGTGGCTCTCCACGAGCGGCACGGTGACCGGGGTGCCGGCCAGCCAGCCGGCGCGCACCACCTCGGCCGAGCGCTGCGGTTGCAGGGTCAACCCCGGCTTGGGCTGTACGACCTTCGGCGTGGTGCCCTGGTAGGTGATCGCCGGCATCGTCATTCCCTGGGCCTGGTCGCCGAGCACCTTACGGAGCGCGTCGTCCAACCGGTCCACGTCGACGGTGACCACCGGGTCGACCGTGCGGGAGCCGACCAGACGGCTGACCGGGTGCGCGTCGGCCGCGGCCGCTGCCGCGACTGTCGCCGGCACGTCGACGGCCAACCCCACCTCGGCCGGATTGATCTCGACGGTCCGCCCGTCGACAGTGATCTTCAACGGGCCGGCGAGAGCCGCCGCCCGCCGGTCCAGTTCGGCCCGCAACTCCCGGTCGGCGTCCGCGCGGCTCCGGCCGCCCAGCTCGGTGCCGAGCACGCTCGTGCCACGGGGAACGTCACCGGCGTACGCCCAGGCGCCGGCACCCGCCACCGCGGCGAGGACGCCACCGGTGACGCCTGCGGCGAGCAGCGTTCGTACGCGGCGGGGTCGGCTCGGGCCGCCCTCCGGCTCGCCCGGGGCGGGAGTCGTCACCGGTCCGTCGTCCGGCCAGGTGACAGCGGTGACCTGCACGGTGGGCCGGTCGTCGGCGGAGGGACTCGGTTCGCCGTACAGCGTCACTGCAACCTCGATCGCCAGGGTGCTGCGGGAGATACGCCTCCCGGAGGCACCTACGGTAACGAATGCCCGGCCCTGCCCATCCGGTGCTGCTACGCGTGTCGCTCGCGTGTCGTCGGAGCACGGGGGCGGTGCCGGCGGCGGACCGGAGACGTGGCACGGTGACCGGGTGGACACTGCGGAGCGGGTGTTGGCGTACGGCGGCGGTTGGTTGGACCGGGCGGGTCTTCTGCGTACCGATCCGGCCCGGTTGAGCGCACTGCTCGCCGAGTCGAGCACCGTGGTGTTGGCGTTGTGGCGCGACCGCTGTCTCGTCGACGCGGACGGGCCGGTCCGGCTCACCGCGGAGCGGGCGTCGCTCGTCCGGTCCGCCGCGGGTGAGACGGTCTTCCTGGGGCTCGACGGTGACGTCGCCGTGTTCGCCGTGGACCTGTCCGCACTCCCCGAACGAGCCGCCGTCGAGATGGCCGGTGCGGCACGTTCGGTCGACGTGCGGGCCCTGGTCGGGCGACTCGAACCGGGTGAGGCGGCCGTCCAGGCGTACGCCCGGGGTCTGCTGCACTGGCATCGGCAGCAGCGATACTGCGGGACGTGCGGGGCGCCGGCCGTCGCGGACGGCGGCGGGCACATGCGTACCTGCACCGGCGGTGAGTGTGGGCGTCTCCTCTTCCCCCGGATCGAACCGGCGATCATCGTGCTGGTCGAGGCACCCGGCACGCCGGACCGGTGCCTGCTGGCTCGGCACGCTGGCGCGGCCGAGGACGCGTTCTCGACACTTGCCGGCTTCGTGGAGATCGGCGAGAGCCTGGAGGACGCGGTCCGCCGGGAGATGGCCGAGGAGGCGGGCGTGACCGTCACCGACGTGACCTACCAGGGGTCGCAGGCCTGGCCGTTCCCCGCCGGCCTCATGGTGGGCTTCCGGGCCACCGCCACGTCCGACGAGGTACGCGTCGACGGTGAGGAGCTGCTGGAGGCGCGCTGGTTCACCCGGGCGGAGTTGCGGGACCGGGTGGCTTCCGGCCGTACGCTCGGGCGCGTCGACGCGATCGACCACCGCCTTCTCGAGGACTGGCTGGCCGCGTCCTGACCGGTGGGGCTGCGCGGGAAACCGCCCGCTTTACAGTCGTTACATTATTGTAATCCGACTATATGTCGTCACGCTCCGCAGTAGTTGCGGTCAATCGCCCGTACCTCCGTCGGTTTTGCCGTCTTTCGCCGGTAACTGCCGCGACCCTTCGTGACCTCGCGCTGGCGCTGGCCCGAGCTCCTGTTACTGCCGGGTAATCCGGGGGTTGTGACCTACGCCCCAACGGGTGCACCATCAACCCCGATCGTTACCCGCCGGTAACAGATGTCGGGCCCGCGCAGGGCCGCCAGACCGTCACCGGCGAGCCGCGCGCACCCACCTCGAGGAGGAACCCGTGCAGGATCGGTTGAACAATCAGGGTCGTACCCGGTGGCGGCGGTTCGCCGCCATGGCGGTGCCCGCCACCGCCGCCGCGGGCGCCATCCTGTTCGGAATGTCGACAGGCGCCATCGCGTCCGACATCACGGTCTCCGGTCAGACCTTCAAGATCGGCGCCGATCGCCTTGAGGGCGACGGCTTCAAGCAGTACGGCGGCATCGTCCGGGAGAAGGGCAAGGACGGAAAGGCCGGTCAGGTCCACCCGATCGCGCTCTCCGAGATCAGCAGCGCCGAGTTGTACAGCCTCTGCCAGTCCGTCCGCGCGGACCTGCCGGGCCTGCCGGTGGTGCTCACCATCAACGCCGGTGAGGGCAAGGAGCCCGCACGGGCCAAGGACCTGCTGATCGCCATGGACTCGCTGGACGGCAACGCGACCTTCACCAACATCAAGATCGGTCGGGACGCCACCGACCTGAACCCGACGGCGCAGGCCGGCTCGTTCGGCCAGAACTCCGACCACGTGACGATCACCAACCTGCAGCAGGTGTCCCGCTACACCACGGCGGCCACGTTCAACCTGGTCGGGCTTCGGCTGAAGGTGAACGTGGGCGAGGACGCCAAGGGCAAGGAGTGCTTCTGAGGTGAGCCGAGGCCCGCGGTGCGCCACCGCCGCGGGTCCGGCCCGTGTCCCTTTCCCCGCGTGGCCAGGAGGAGTACGTGACAACCGCGAACCCGTCCCACGCCCGGCCCGGTGGTCCGGCTCAGGCGTGGCGGCTCTTCCGCCGCTGGCGGCGCAGTCGGCCGTTCACCGGCGGCCTGCTCACCGCCCTGGCCGGGCTGGAGATGTTTGCGTCCACCCGGATGACCCTCAACGGCCTCAGCTTCCACAGTGGGGCGAGCGGCCTACTCTCGCTGCTGATCCCGGTCATCCTGGTCACCTGCGGTCTGCTGCTGTGGTTCACGCCGGCGCAGCGCCTGTTCTACTCGATCGTCGCGGCGGTCACCGCGGTCTACTCGCTGATCGGGCTCAACCTCGGCGGCTTCTTCGTCGGTCTGCTGCTCGGCATCGTCGGCAGTGCGCTGGCCTTCGCCTGGACACCGACCACGCCACAGGCAGGCGGTGAGCCTGCTGGCGTCGAGCCGGCTGGCGGTGCGGGGCCGATGGTCGAGCCGGCTGGTGTGGAGCGTTCGGGGGTCGAGTTGGCCGGTGTGGAGGGGTCGTTTGTCGAGCGGACTGGCGTCGACGGGGCTGCCTTTCCGACGGCCGCCCCGGCGTCCGACGGCGGCGAGCCGCCCGCGCGGCCGGGGCGAGCCGCCGATCCGCGCCGAGCGTTCGGCATCGTTCTGGTGGTGCTCGGCCTGGCCGCCGGTGTGCTTGCCGTCCAACCCCGAGTGGTGCGGGCCGCCCCGAGCCGGCTCGCCCCGACCGCCTGCCCCACCCCGTCCCGGGATGCCAGCCCGTCGCCCAGCCACAGCCCGGCCACGCCGGCCGCGAGCCCGGACCCGGCCGGCAACGTGGTCACCGACATCCTGGACGGAGTCGGCGATCTGCTCAGTGGCGGACGCCGTGCGGAGACCCCGACGCCGTCGACGAGCCCGGCCGGCACGCCCACCGCGGGACCGACCGGCACGCCGACGGACGGCAACTGTCCGCCGCCGGCCCCGGGAGAGCCGGGCACGGCGACCCCCGAAGGGCCGGGCGCACCAACCCCGGACCGGTCGGGTACGCCGACCCCCGCCGGGCCGGGCAGGGTGGAGCCGGGCAAGCCGCTGCCGCGCATCGCCGCCGATCCCACCCTGCCGACGGTGGCGCGGACGCCGTCCAAGCTCACCGGATCATCGGTCCGGATGACCGGGCTGCGGTTCGAAGGCGTCACCGATCTGCGTACCGTGACGGGCAACCTCAAGGTGCTGAAGTTCAGCATGCGTGAGGCGGTGACGGACGACTTCCTGCTCAGCGCCGACGGCCCCGCCGGGCGCAACCAGCGGTACGCGACGGACCGGCTGACCGTCAGCGGAAACGTGGCCTTCTACGCCACCAGGTTCGTCGGCCGGCTCATCGGCATCAAGATCACCCTGACGCCGGATCTGCCACTGCCCGACGGTCTGCCGGTCACCTCGCCCATCCCGATCACGTTCACCGACCCGGCCATCGACCTGGCGTACGTCACGAGTGACACGCTGACCGCCCGACCGGCGTTGGCGCTGACCCTCGGCTGAACCGCACCCGCCGTACGGTCGGGAGCGCCGGCGGTTGTCGTACCGCCGGCGCTCGGAACCGTCGCCAACTCGGAGCCGTCGTGACTCAGAGCCGTCGTCTCAGAGCCGAGCCAGCGCCTGACGCAGCGGGTCGAGGCCCAGGCTGCCCAGGTCCAGCGCCTGCCGGTGGAACTCCCGCAGGTTGAAATCCGCGCCCTTGCGGGCCTTGGCGTCCTCGCGGGCCTGGAGCCAGATCCGCTCACCCACCTTGTACGACGGCGCCTGCCCCGGCCAGCCGAGGTAGCGGTTCAGCTCGAAGCGCAGATTCTCGTCCGGCACCCGGCAGTGCGCCCGCATGAACTCCCAGCCCAGCTCGGGCGTCCACCGCTCGCCCGGGTGGAAGCCGAACGGATTGTCCTTGGGGATCTCCAGCTCCAGGTGCATCCCGATGTCGACGATCACCCGTGCGGCACGCATCGCCTGGCCGTCGAGCATGCCCAGTTTGTCGCCCGGATCATCCAGGTAGCCCAGCTCGTCCATCAGCCGCTCCGAGTAGAGCGCCCAGCCCTCGCCGTGCCCGGAGACCCAGCACAGCAGTCGCTGCCAGCGGTTGAGCAGGTCGGCCCGGACAGCGGTCTGCGCCACCTGGAGGTGATGACCGGGCACACCCTCGTGGAAGACGGTTGTCACCTCCCGCCAGGTGGAGAAGTCGGTGATGCTCTGCGGCACCGCCCACCACATCCGGCCCGGACGGGAGAAGTCCTCGCTGGGGCCGGTGTAGTAGATGGCGCCGTCGCTGGTCGGGGCGAGGCAGCACTCGATGCGGCGTACCTGCTCCGGGATGTCGAAGTGGGTGCCGTGCAGCTCGGCGATCGCCTTGTCGGCGAGGGCCTGCATCCAGTCCCGGAACGCCTCCTTGCCCTGGATGGTCCGGGCCGGGTCGGCGTCCAACCTGGCCACGGCCTCGTCGACGGTGGCACCGGAGCCGGCGATGCGCCCCGCGACGACACGCATCTCCGCCTCCAGGCGGGCCAACTCCGCGAAGCCCCAGGCGTACGTCTCGTCCAGGTCGATCTTGGCGCCGAGGAAGTACTGCGAGGCGAGCTCGTAGCGCTCCCGGCCGGCGGCCTGCTTGTCCCGCCCGTGCGGGGCCAACTCCGTCCGCAGGAACTGGCCGAACTCGGCGGTCGCCGCGGTCGCCGCCGCCGCGCCCCGCCGCAGCTCCGCGCCGAGCGAGCCCTCCGCGCCCAGCCGCTCGACCAGCCCGTGGAAGAAGTTGTCCTGGGTCGGGTCGACCCAGATGTCGCACTGCTTGGCCACCTCGACCAGCTGCACCTTCGAGCTGACCTGACCGGCGGCGAGGGCCTCCCGGAGGGTGACCTTGTAGTTCTCCAGCGCGCCGGCGAAGCCGTTGAGCCGGGCCGCGATGTTCGCCTGCTCGTCGCTGGTCGCGGTCGGCATCAGGTCGAACACCATGCGGATCTCGTGCAGCCCGCTCTCGATCACGCTGATGCCGCTCGTCGTCTCGCCGGCGTCGTACCGGGCCAGGTCCAGGCCGAGGCGTTCCTGCATGGACTCCTTGGCGATCCGCTCGGACTCGGTCTGCGGCTCGGTCACCTCAAGCTCGGCGAGCGTCCGGCGGGTGAGGTCGGCGCGCGCCTGGTAGCCCTCCGGTGAGAGGTCGTCGAGCTGGTCTTCATGGCCGGCAATGCCGACGAAGGTCGCGCCGGTGGGGCTCAACGGCGCCCACTCGGCCACGTAACGGTTGGCGATTTCATCGATTCGTCCCACGCTGCGACCCTACGTGACCGCCCCGCCTCCGTGTCGACGACGTTTGTCGTGTTCAGGCCACTGACGTGACGAGCGGCGCAAGGTCCGAAAGGCGCGCGACTTTGTCGGGGGGTTCCGGCAGAGTGTCAGGGGTGACTGCCGATACCACTCCTGACAAGGCGCCGGTTCGCGCCTGGTTGCCAGGCTTCGTCGCCCTCGCCGCGATCTGGGGTTCCAGCTTCCTGTTCATCAAGGTCGGGGTGGCCGAGTTGCACCCGGTCCAGCTCACCCTCTACCGGGTCGCCGCCGGCGCGTTGACCCTGCTCGTCGTCCTCGCCGTGCTGCGCGACCGGTTGCCCCGCGAGCCCCGGATCTGGGCGCACCTGACCGTCGTCGCCGCGTTCGGCGTGGCCGTGCCGTTCACCCTGTTCGGCTACGGCGAGCAGCGGGTCGAGTCGATGCTCGCCGGCATCTGGAACGCCACCACGCCCCTGATCGTGCTGCCGCTCGCGGTGCTGGTCTTCCGCACCGAGCGGCTGACCGTGCGGAGCGCGATCGGTCTCGGGCTCGGCTTCCTCGGGGTGCTTGTGGTGCTGGGGGTCTGGGAGGGCATCGGCGGAGCGCACTTCACCGGGCAGTTGATGTGCTTCGGCGCGGCCGCCTGCTACGGCGTCGCCATCCCGTACCAGAAGCGGTTCATCGCCGGTAGCGAGCACTCCGGCCTGTCGCTCTCCGCCGCCCAACTGCTGCTCGCCGCCGCGCAACTGGCAGTCGTCGCCCCGTTCGTCGCCGGCCTGCCGCCGCTGCCCACCGAGTTGTCGGCGGGTGTGGTCGCCAGCGTGCTGACCCTCGGCGCGCTCGGCACGGGGCTCGCCTTCGTCATCAACATGCGCAACATCCGGGTGGCCGGCGCGAGCACCGCGTCCACAGTCACGTACCTGATCCCAATCTTCGCGGTGCTGATCGGTGCCGTCGCGCTCGACGAGCGGCTCAACTGGCACCAGCCGGTCGGCGCGCTCATCGTGCTGCTGGGGGTCGCGGTCGCGCAGGGTGTGTTCGGGCGCCGGAAGGCCCGCCCGGTGGTCGGCGCCGCCGCTCCCGCTCCCGCCGCTCCCGTCGCCGAGCCCGCCCACCACTGAGGGGCGCCGGCCCGGCCCGGCTCGGCCCGAGACGTCGAGTCGGTCAGGACTTTTCGCGCGTCCAGGCGACCAGCTGGTCCGCCGGCCAGGTGTTGACCACCGAGTCGACGGGGACGCCGCAGAGGGCGGCCCGCTCGCAGCCGAACCGCTGCCAGTCGAGTTGGCCGGGCGCGTGCGCGTCGGTGTTGATGGCGAACCGGCAGCCAGCCTCCAGCGCTCGACGGATCAGGCGCTTCGGCGGATCCTGCCGCTCCGGCCGCGAGTTGATCTCGACGGCGGTGTCGTGCTCGGCGCAGGCGGCGAAGACGGCATCCGCGTCGAAGTCACTCTCCGCCCTGGTCCGGGCGCGGTGTCCCCGGTCGCCCGGACCGGTCACCCCGGCCGGGCGGGACGACACCATCCGGCCGGTGACGTGACCGAGGATGTCCAGGTGCGGGTTGGCGACCGCGGCCAACATGCGCCGGGTCATCTTCGGCCGCTCGTCCTTGAGGCCGCTGTGCACCGAGCCGACCACCACGTCCAGCCGGGCCAGTAGCTCGTCGTCCTGGTCGAGGGAGCCGTCGGCGAGGATGTCCACCTCGATGCCGGTGAGGATCCGGAACCCCTCCGGCAGCGCCGCGTTGACCTGCGCCACGTGGTCGAGCTGCCGACGCAGGCGGTCGGCGGTCAGCCCCCGGGCCACCGTCAGCCGCGGCGAGTGGTCGGTCAGCACCAGATATTCGTGGCCCAACTCGACAGCGGCCAGCGCCATCTCCTCGATCGGCGAGCCGCCGTCGGACCAGTCCGAGTGGGTGTGGCAGTCGCCCTTCAGGGCGGCGCGCAGCGCCGTGGCCTCGGCATCCAGGTCGCTGCCCTCGGTCGCCACCAGCCGGCGCAGGTAGACCGGCTCCTCCCCGGCCAGCGACTCCGCCACGCAGCGGGCCGTCACGTCGCCGACACCTACCAACTCGGTGAGCGTGCCGTTGCCGGCCCGCGCGGCCACCTCGGTCGCCGGCAGGCCCGCCAACGCCGTCGCCGCCGACCGGAACGCGCGTACCCGGTAGGTCGCCTCGTTGGCCCGCTCTAGCAGGAACGCGATGCGGCGCAGGTCGGCGATGGGGTCCCGGGCCTTCATCCCACCGAACCTAGTCGCTGCGGAACCGGTCAGGGAGCCTTCGGGCACCCGTTTTTGCGCTGCCACGTGACGACCTCGGCGGCCGGTTCACGATTGCCGCCGCCGCGCCAGGAATCCAGGTACCGCGCCGGCCAGAGCACGCCGCGCCGGATCCACCAGCCGTCCTTGCCCTTACACGGCGGCGAGATGCCGAAGTGCACGTGGCAGACGTTGTTGGCGTTGCCGGTGCGCCCCACCTTGCCGAGCTGCTGCCCGGCCCGGACCCGCACTCCGGCGTCGACGCCGCTGGACACGACGCTCAGGTGTGAACCGTAGTAACGCACGCCGTCGTCGCCGAGCAGGGAGACCGACAGGCCGCCGTTGTCCGGGCCCTGCGGTCCACCCTTGGTGTACCTGTCGACGCGACTGACCTCGAGCACCGTCCCGTCGGTCACGGCGACGAACGGTCCACCGCAGTTCGCGAAGAGATCCGTGGCGGGGTACGCGCCGTGGGTCGGGTGGTAGTCCACGTTGCCGGCGCGTACCGGAAAGACATGCCGCACCCCGGCGCGCGGTGCCGTCGCCGACGGGCTGGCCGGCGACGGCTTCGGGCGGGCCGGGACGGTCGCCGTCGGCGCGGCCGACGGCGACACCGGCTGGTCGCCGGTCTCCCAGACCGCCGACGGCGTCTGCGGGGCGCCGTCGGACGGCACCCCCGGCCGGGTGGTCGCGCAGCCGGCGGCCAGCACCGGGGCGAGAAGCAGCAGGATCGGGTACGCCGAACGCGCGCGGCGGCTGATCGTCGGCGAGGGCATCCGGTCATCCTGGCAGAACCGGTACCGTGAGCACGAGCGGCGCGCGTGAGGGAGGGCAGCGACGGTGACCATCGCCCGACCCGATCCTGGCCCGGACCCCGGTGTCGCCGCAGCGCAGGTGGCGCGTGTCCCGTCGGGGCTCTTCCCCGCCGGGCCCCCGTCCCGTCCCACCTACCGCGAGCCGCACCCGGTCACCGGTGGCGGCGTCGCGGCCGGCGGTGGCGCGGCGGCCACCTGGCTGCTGCTGTTCGGCCTGCTCGGCACCGATGTCACTAGCTACGCCTGGTGGACGGTGGTGGCGGGCCTGCTGGCGTGGCTGACCGCGTTGGTGCTGGTCCGCTTCGGCGACCGCGGGGTCGCCACCGGGGTGGCCATCGTCACGGCGGGTGGCTGGAGCATCGCCGCCGCCGTGGTGGCGGTCCGCTGGGCCACGAGTGGTGACTGGCCGCTGTGGTGATCGGGCGGTTGTCGACGACTGCGGCGTGTGCCCGGTTGGCTGCGTAGCGAACGCCGTCTTGACGTAGCCGCCGAGACTCGGCACGCTCGGGTCCATGGCCTGGACCACCCCGCGACAGGACCCCGATCGCAGTCGACGCCGCCTGCAGTTGCTCGCCGAGTTGGCGGGCGCCCGCGCGGTCCGTCAGCGCAGCCGACCCCAGCGGCAGCGCACCGAGCATCTGCGCCAGCTCATCGCTACCCGCCGTCGAGTAACCGGCTGATCCGACTTTGACACGAATGACCGGCCCTTCGGGGCGTTGACGAGTCGCCTGCCGACCCGACCGGCTAACGTGCACGCGTAACGAGTCGACGCTGTGTCGAGGGCTATTGGGGGGACCGTGTCGTACTTCGCTGCGGCCGTGGTGCGCGACGACAGTGGCTGGACCGCCGCCGAGGTCAGCCTGCGTGGCGCCACCGACATCGACGAGGTCGCCGAGCGGCTTCGTGACGTCGACCAGGAGGCCGACGTGTCGCTGCTCTTCGTCGAGGCCGATGACGCGTACCTGGTGATCCTGCGTCTCGACGAGGGCGAGGACCTGCGGGTGTTCGGTTCGGATTCCGCGTACGCCGAGGAGTCCCCGCTGGGCGCGCTGCTGGTCGGCGACCTGAAGACCTCGGTGACCGGGCTCGACGGCGACGAGGAGCCACGCCCGGTGACCACCGGTGACGAGGAGAGCGAGCAGCCCGTCGTCGACCCGGAGGCCGATCCGGTGGGTGAAGCCGATCTGCTGGCCAACCTGGGCATCTCCGCGCAGAAGCTGCTGACCCTGTGCACGCACGAGGGGATGCTGCCGGCGGATGTCACCGCCGAGATCTGCCAGGTGCTCGGCTGCGTCGACGAGGTCGAGGAGCTGCGTGAGGTCTGAGCCGGCCGACGCCACCGACCCGGCACTGGAAACGATCCGGCCGGGGCAGCCGACTCCCGGCGCGGTGGGGCGTGCCGGACCGGGCGCGCACGAGGGCCTGGCCGATCCGGGTGAGGTCGGCCGTCGGCAGCGACACGAGCTGTGGATGCGCCGTGCCCTGGAGGTCGCCGTCACCGGCGGCGCCGGTGCCGCCACAGGTGCCACGGATGTCGACGACGTGCCGGTGGGCGCGGTGCTCTACGCACCGGACGGGACCGAGCTGGCCATCGGGCGCAACGAGCGGGAGCTGACCGGCGATCCCACCGCTCACGCCGAGGTGCTGGCCCTGCGCCGGGGCGCCGAGCGGGCGGGCCAGTGGCGGCTGGACGGCTGCACCCTGGTGGTAACCCTGGAACCGTGCACCATGTGCGCGGGGGCGCTGGTGCTGGCCCGGGTCTCCACAGTCGTGTTCGGCGCGTGGGAGCCCAAGACCGGCGCGGCCGGTTCGCTCTGGGACGTGCTCCGCGACCGCCGGCTCAACCATCGACCCGAGGTCTACGGCGGCGTCCTGGAGGCCGAGACCGCGGCCGTCCTGCGCGCCTTCTTCCGCTGAGGACTCCCCGCCTGATCACTCCGGCGGTCCGGCCACGGGCAGCGTGACCGTGACGATCAGACCGCCCGCCGGGCGAGGTTGCGCGTCGGCTGTGCCACCGTGTGCGCGGGCCACCGCGCGGACGATGGACAACCCCAACCCGAAGCCCCGCGTACCGGCGACCCGCTCCCGCGACAGCCGGCGGAACGGCTGGAACATCGTCTCGATGTCGTAGCCGGCGATCGCCGGACCGGTGTTCGTCACCGTCAGGGTGGCCTGGCCGTCGATCAGGGCGGTGCGTACCTCGACCCAACCGTCGGCGGGCAGGTTGTGCCGCACCGCGTTCTCCACCAGGTTGACGGTGAGCCGTTCCACGAGCACCGGGTCACCGCTGATCGGGGCCGGTGCCAGCGACCGGCGCACCGGTACGTCGGGTGCCTGCTTCCCCACCTGGTCGATGACGTGCGCGCAGACCTCGGCCAGGTCGACGGGCGTACGCTCGGTCAGCTCGTTCTCGGAGTCGGCCAGGGTCAGCAGGCCGTCGATGAGCCGCTCGTGCCGCTCGTTGATCGCCAGCAACGACTCACCCAACCGGCGCGTCTCCGCCGACGCCTCGGGCCGGCTGACCGCCAGCTCCACCAGTGCCCTATTGAGTGCCAGCGGGGTACGCAGCTCGTGCGAGGCGTTCGCCACGAACCGGCGCTGTCCGTCGAAGGAGCGGTCCAACCGTTCCAGCATCTCGTCGAACGTGTCGGCGAGTTCGCGTACCTCGTCGGGCGGGCCGGTGAGCGCGATCCGCTCGTGCAGGCCCCGGCCGGCGGTGTCCGCACCGGCGATCCGCCGGGCCGTGTCGGTGACCTGGTGCAGCGGCTGCAACGCCCGGCCGGCGAGCAGCCAACCGAAGGCGATCGCCACCGCCGACACCACGATCAACGCGATGCCACCCTGGGTGAGCAGGGACTCCAGGGCGTTGCGCTTGGCCTCGTCCTGCGCGTCCTGCAACAGGGCGCGGACATTGTCGATGTTCTGCCCGCTGGGCGTCGTGGGGGCGGTCTTCGGCAGGTCGCTCAGTTTCACCCCGAACGGCTGGGGCATCCGCTGATCGACGAGCACGTACGTGACGGCCAGCAGGACCACGCCGGCCAGCAGGAAGAGCCCGCCGTAGATCAGGGTGAGTCGGGCACGGATGGTCAGGCGCTTCATCGGATCTGGTACCCCGCGCCGGGCACCGTCTCGATCACCGGCGGGTCGCCGAGCTTGCGGCGCAGCTTCATCACGGTGACCCGGACGACATTCGTGAACGGGTCGATGTGCTCGTCCCAGGCACGTTCCAGCAGATCCTCGGCGGAGACCACCGCGCCGTCGGCGCGCAGCAACTCGACGAGCACCGCGAACTCCTTGCGGGACAGCGCCACGTGCCGGTCGTCCCGGCGTACCTCGTGTCGGGCCGGGTCGAGCTGGATACCGGCGCGGCGCAGCGTCGGCGGGGCCGCCGGGCGGGCTCGCCGGGTCAGCGCGTGCACCCGCGCGGACAGCTCGACCAGGGCGAACGGCTTGGTCAGGTAGTCGTCGGCGCCGAGCGCCAACCCCGCCACCCGTTCCCGGACCGCTGCCGCCGCGGTCAGCATCAGGACCCGGGTCTCCCCGCCCGCGTCCACGATCGCCCGGCACACGTCGTCGCCGTGCACCACCGGCAGGTCCCGGTCCAGGACCACCACGGCGTACTCGTTGACGCCGAGCCGCTCCAGCGCCGCGTCACCGTCGTACGCCACGTCGACCGCGAACGACTCCCGCCGCAGCCACTCCGCGATGGCGTCCGCCAGCACGGTCTCGTCCTCGACAACCAGCACTCTCACCCCTCCATGGTCCTCGGGGTGCGGTAACGGCGGCATAACCGCCGACGGTAACGCCGGGGATACGCCCACTGCCGTGCACTGGGTGCCGACGTTCGACGAGTCGCGTCGGACCCACAGCGGAGGTGGACACCATGCGGCGACAGATGCTCGCGATACCCGTCCTGCTCGCCCTGGCGGTGGCCGGGTGCGGCGGGGGAGGCGACGACGGCGGCGGGGTGGCGACCGCCGGTGGGGCGACGACAAGCGCCACGGCAAGCGCCGCGCCGGTCAGCGATTCGGACAAACAGCTCGCCTTTGCCAGGTGCATGCGGGAGAACGGCGTGGACATGCCCGACCCGGAGGCGGGCGGCCGTCCCGGCTTCCGGTTCGGAGCGGACGTGGATCGGCAGAAGGTCCAGGCGGCCATGGAGAAGTGCCAGGACAAGCTGCCCAACGGTGGGCAGGGACCGCAGCTCAACCCCGAGCAGGCCGAGCAGATGCGCGCGCTCGCCAAGTGCATGCGGGAGAACGGGGTGCCGGACTTCCCCGACCCGGACGCCGACGGCAGGGTCCGCATCGGGCAGGGGGGCAACGCGATCGACATCAGCGACCCGGCCATGAAGGCCGCGATGGAGAAGTGCCGGCAGCACGCGCCACAGTTCGGGGGCGGCCGGTGACCGGCGTCTCCCGACGCGTGCGGCTGCGCGCCGCCGTCATCGGCGGCGTCGTCCTGCTGGTCGCCGCCGTGGGCGTGAGCGCCGCGGTGGGCGTCGGCGGCGGCGGAGACCGTGCCGAGGCCGGCGGCGCACCACCGGCCACCGCGACCGTCACCCGGCAGACCCTCGCCGACTCGGAGACCGCCGAGGGCGAGTTGGGGTACGGGGCGACGCGTACCGCCACGGCGAGGCTCAGCGGCACCATCACCGCGTTGCCGCCGACCGGGTCGACGGTACGGCGGGGCGGGGCGCTCTACTCGGTCGACAACGAGGAGGTGGTGCTCCTCTACGGCGGGTTGCCCGCGTACCGGACCCTCGCCCCCGGCGTGGAGGGTGCCGACGTCGCGCAGTTCGAGCGGAACCTCAGGGCATTGGGCCACACCGGTTTCACTGTCGACGACGAGTACACCGGGGCCACCGCCGACGCCGTCCGAGACTGGCAGGAGGACCTCGGTCAGGCCGAGACCGGTCGGGTCGAGCCGGGGCGGATCGTGTACGCCGACCGGGAGGTCCGGGTGGAGAGCCACCAGGCCGACGTCGGTGACCTCACCCAACCCGGCCAGGCGGTGCTCACCTACACCGGCACCAGCCGGGTGGTGAGCGTCGAGTTGGACGTGGACGACAAGCGGTTGGCCAAGCGCGACGCGACTGTCGGCGTGCGGCTGCCGGACGGCCGGACGGTGGCGGGCACGGTCAGCACCGTCGAAACCGTCATCCAGGCAGGTGCCGCCGGCGCGGACGGGCAGTCCGGCGACGCCGAGACCAAGATCGAGGTGACGGTCGCGGTCGCCGACCCGAAGGCCCTCGCCGGCTTCGACCAGGCCAGCGCCGACGTCGTGTTCACCGCCGCCGAGCGCCAGGGCGTCCTCACCGTGCCGGTGTCGGCGCTCCTCGCGCTCGCCGAGGGCGGGTACGGCGTCCAGATCGCCGAGGGGGAGGCGAGCCGGGTCGTCGCCGTGACCACGGGGCTGTTCGCCGGCGGCCGGGTGGAGGTCACCGGCGCGGACCTCACCGAGGGCACGACCGTGGTGGTGCCGAGATGACCGGCGAGGTGATCGTGCTCGACCGGGTCAGCAAACGGTACGCGGGAGACGTCGTCGCGTTGGACGACGTGTCGCTGCGGATCGGCCACGGCGAGCTGGTGGCGATCGTCGGCCCGTCCGGGTCGGGCAAGTCGACGATGCTGCACCTGATCGGCACCCTGGACCGGCCGTCGTCGGGAAGCGTGCTCATCGACGGGTACGACGCGGCGAAACTGACCGACCGGGAGTTGTCAGCCCTGCGGGCCACCCGGATCGGCTTCGTCTTCCAGCAGTTCCACCTGGCTCCCGGCGTCCCGATCGTGGACAACGTGGCCGACGGGTTGCTCTACTCCGGCGTACCCCTGCGTCGGCGGCGCGAACGCGCGGAGGCCGCGCTGGTCCGGGTTGGCCTGGGCCACCGACTCGGGCACCGGCCGCACGAGCTTTCCGGCGGGGAACGGCAGCGGGTGGCCGTGGCGCGGGCGGTGGTCGGCGAGCCGACGGTGCTGCTCGCCGACGAACCGACCGGCAACCTGGACTCGGCGTCCGGCGCCGGGGTGCTGGAGTTGCTGCACGAGCTGCACCGGTCCGGCACCACAGTCGTGGTGATCACCCACGACCGGGAGATCGCGGAGGGGCTGCCCCGGCAGGTGCGGATGCGCGACGGCGCGGTGCGGCACGACTCGGCCGGTACGCCGGGAGGGGTCCGCTGATGGCGACGTTGACCCCGGCCCGGCTGGGACCGGCGGACATCCTGCGGGTCGGCGGGGTGGGGCTGCGAACCCGTCCGCTGCGGGCGTTCCTCTCCGCGCTGGGCATCGCCATCGGGATCGCCGCGATGATCGCGGTCGTCGGGATCTCGTCGTCGTCCCGGGCGGAGCTGGACCGCGCGCTCGACGCGCTCGGCACCAACCTGCTCACCGTCGAGCCGGGCAACACCCTGTTCGGGGCGGACGCCCAACTGCCCGACGAGTCGATCGCCATGATCGGGCGGATCGGCCCGGTGACCGAGGTGTCCGCGACCGGGCAGGTCTCCGACGCCAAGGTCTACCGGTCGGATCGGATCCCGGCCGCGGAGACCGGTGGCATCGCCACCCGGGCCGCCCGGCTGGACCTGCTCGGCACCGTCGGGGCCGAGCTGGCGAGCGGCACCTGGCTCAACGAGGCGACCGCCCACTATCCGGCGGTGGTGCTCGGCGCCACCGCGGCGCAACGGCTCGGGATCATCGCGGCCGACCCGCAGGTGCAGGTGTGGCTGGGTGGGCGGACGTTCACGGTGGTCGGCATCCTCGCCGCCGCGCCACTGGCTCCGGAGCTGGACACCGCGGCGTTGGTCGGCTGGCCGGCGGCGACCGACTACCTGGGCTTCGACGGGCACCCCACGACCATCTACACCCGGGCGCGGGAGGCACAGGTCGAGGCGGTCCGCTCGGTGCTCGGCGCGACAGCCAACCCGGAGGCGCCCAACGAGGTCGAGGTGTCCCGTCCCTCGGACGCGCTCGCCGCCGCCCAGGCGACCGACGACGCGTTCACCGGGCTGCTGCTGGGCCTGGGCGCGGTCGCCCTGCTGGTCGGCGGGGTCGGCGTGGCGAACACCATGGTGATCTCGGTGCTGGAACGGCGGGCCGAGATCGGCCTGCGCCGCTCGCTCGGCGCGACCCGTGGCCAGGTACGGACCCAGTTCCTCGCCGAATCGCTGCTGCTCTCCGCGCTCGGCGGGGTCGGCGGGGTGGTGCTGGGCATCCTGGTCACCTCGGGGTACGCGTTCTCCCAGGGCTGGCCGACGGTGGTGCCGGCCTGGGCGATGCTCGGCGGGGTGGGCGCGACGGTGGTCATCGGCGGTTTCGCGGGCCTCTACCCGGCGGTACGCGCCGCCCGCCTCGCGCCGACGGAGGCGCTGGCCGCCGTCTGAGCTGCGCGCCTCGATGCGAAAGAGCGGGATGACGGATCGCGCCCCTCATCCCGCTCTTCGGGTCCTTCTCGTCCGAACGGTCAGGCGATGATGGTGTCGAGGGCGATCTCGACCATCTGGCTGAAGGTCTGCTCCCGCTCCTCGGAGGTGGTCTTCTCACCGGTCTTGATGTGGTCGCTGACGGTCAGCACGGTCAGCGCGCGGGCCTTGAACCGCGCGGCGATCGTGTAGAGCGCCGCCGACTCCATCTCCACCGCCAGCACGCCGTAGTCGGCGAGGGTGTCGTAGAGGTCCGGCCGGTCCGTGTAGAAGGCGTCCGCCGCGAGGATCGGCCCGACGTGCATGCTGATGCCGCGCCGCTCGGCCACCTCGACCGAGGTACGCAGCAGCCCGAAGTCGGCCACCGGCGCGTAGTCGATCAACCCGTCGAAGCGCATCCGGTTCATGTTCGAGTCGGTGGACGACCCGATCGCGGCCACCACGTCGCGCAACTGGAGGTCGGTGCTGAGGGCACCGCAGGAGCCGACCCGGATCAGCGTCTTCACGCCGTACTCGTTGATCAACTCGTGGGCGTAGATGGAGGCCGACGGCATGCCCATGCCGGAGCCCTGGACGGAAACCTCGACGCCGTTCCAGCGGCCGGTGAAGCCCAGCATGCCCCGAACCGTCGAGTAGCAGGTCGCGCCCTCGAGGTAGGTCTCCGCGATCCACTTGGCCCGCAGGGGGTCGCCCGGCATCAGGACCCGCTCGGCGATCTCGCCCGGCTTCGCGCCGATGTGCGTACTCATGACAAAGATCCTGCCAGGCCGGCGCGGGCGATACCGGTTCGGCGTCCGAACCGGCGGTCCTGTACCCTCGTCGGCGGTGGCGTGTCCGAGCGGCCTAAGGAGCACGCCTCGAAAGCGTGTGAGGGTTAACGCCCTCCGAGGGTTCAAATCCCTCCGCCACCGCTCATGGAATGCAGAAACGCCCGGTCGATCCGCGAGGATCGACCGGGCGTTTCTGCTTCCGGTCTCAATTCTGGTCTCGGTTGCCACTTGCCGGGCCTCTACGCACGTCGCTGCCGGATGAACCGATCCGCGTCAGCCCGGTCGGTTCGTGCGCCTCCGAATCGCTCTGGCCGAGGCAGCAGACAGGGCGAACGCGCTGCACGAGGTCCGCGAAACAAGCGGTGCCCGCCCAGGGGACTGGACGGGCACCGTAGTGCTTGGCCGAGCCTCAGCTAGGCCAGGTAGATCACTTGCCGGACTTGTTCTTGGTGGGGTCGACCAACTTGGATGGGCCGCCGTTCGGGGTCGGCGGGATCCGGTGCCCCTTCGGAACAGTCACCTCAGGACCGCCCTTGGTGGGCTTGTACTGGCCGCTCTTCGGGGCGGGCGTGCCAGGGTTCACAACGACCGGCTTGGGAGCCGGACGCCCGGCGGGCTTACTGCCCGCTCCAGACGGCTTTGCTGCCTTGCTTGCCAACGTGCGCTCCTTGTTGATCGAGCACGCCGGACGCCCCTGCGGAGGATCTCACTCCGCTGAAGTCTCGCGAAAGGCTTCATCCGATGCTAACGTCGCCGGTCTACTGCCACGTAGAAACGACGACCCGGTGGGGTGCCCGGAAACCCGGCACCTTGCTGGGTTTTCGTGCTGTCATGCTGCGGTCACGCTACTCGACGTCCTAGCCGGGAGCAAGGAGATCGGGTGGGGTGCGGACCCGCATATGTAGTGGCCAGATGGACCGACAATGGGCACATCTTGTGGATAGCGGTGTCGATGCCCTGTGGAGCGCGGGCGGTCGTGGGCGCGAGGGTTCTTCGAACGCATGTTCCAGTGGCGTGAACGGGCAGCTCAAGGTCATAAATGCGTCGATCAACCTCGATCGCCATGATCAAGCTCTCCTGTGGATATCGTGTGGATGGGTTGTGGATGACCCCTCACGACCTGCTGGTATCACAGACAGCGACGAGGGTAAAAGTTCACCCTTTCGGGTGACCTCCCGGCGTGTCGCCTGTCGACGAAGAGGGCTCGCCTGCTGGTGAAGCCGGCCTCTGGGACGCCCCACCGGGGCCGTTGTCGTCCACCACCATGTTCTGGCGGTCGTGAGTACCCCAGAGAAGTCCGCCGACCTGTTGAGCGATGTCGCGACGGACCTGTGCCGTGAGGTGCTGGTACCGGGCCGCCATGGCCGAGTTGGACCAGCCCATGATGCCCATCACCGCCCGCTCGGCCACGCCGAGAATGAGCAGCACCGTTGCGGCGGTGTGCCGGGCGTCATGCAACCGAGCGTCCCGTAGCCCGGCGAGCCGAAGCAGCCGCTTCCACTCGTCGTAGTCAGTCCGCGGATTGACCGGTCCGCCGGTCGGCGTGGCGAACAGCCAGTCGCCTCCCTCCCAGAGTTGGGCACCGGTCACGCGCTCCTGATCCTGCTCGCCCCGGTGCGTGCGTAGCAGCGACACCAACTCGTCGGGTAGCCCGATGCTGCGCCGGCCGGCCCGCGACTTGGTCTCCGCGGTAGCGGCCCGCACCTGGCGACGGTCGGGGCAGTGTCCGCCGTGCTTCCTACCGCACGGCGACTGGCACCCGTGTTTCCACCTCGGCCGTTGCCGGCCGCGCCGAACGGTCAGCGTCCCGGCGTCCAGGTCGACATCCGTCCAGCGCAGGCCGAGTGCTTCCCCCTGGCGCAGGCCGAGGGCGAGCGCGATAGCCCAACGCGCGCTGTTGCGCCGGCCGCGGGTGACGGCCATCAGCCGTTGCACCTCGGCGACTGAGTACGGCTCGATCTCGTTCTCCGGCAGACGTGGAGGCTTGGCGAGCGCGGCCGGGTTCTTCGCTAAGTGCCCCCGACGTACCGCCTCGTTGAGCGCAGTCCGGATCGTTCGGTGGGCCTGGTGGGCGGTTGCCGGGGCACTGCCATTCTCCTGCATTCGCCGGTAAAAGCGTTCCAGGTGCTCAGGCTCCAAGCGCTCGATTCGATGGGCACCGAGCCCGGGGATGAGGTGCCGGTTGACCGCCACCCGGTAGCCAGCAAGGGTGTTCTCTCGTACGGCCGGGCCGGCAATGTTCTCCACCCAGTGGGTCAGCCAGGTCTTCACCGTCCAGCGCTGGCCCGCCTTGCGGACGGAGCCGCTGTCCCGCTCCCGTTCCAAGAGTCGGACCTTCTTGATGACCGCAGCTTCCGTCTTGCCCCGGACGTGGCGGCGATCCGGCGATCCCTCGTCCTTTACCCCGACCGTGACCCGACCGTGCCACGAGCCATCCGCTCCCAGGTAGATGCTGGATGCGCCGTTCGGCTTGCGTCCCATTGGCTGTCTCCTTTCGTCAGGCTGCGCGGTCGAGGTCGGTCGGCTGGGCGAGCAGGTTCCGCACGTACTCGTCGAGGCAGAACGTCGGCACTCGGCGGAGACGGCCGATGGTGACGGTGCGAATCCGGCCGGTCTTGATGAGGGCGTACATGGTGGTGCGGCCGATCCCGAGTCGTTGGGCGGCTTCTTCGATGGTCAGGACGACGCGAGTTTCTGGCGTGGGCACGGCTTCTCCCCGTGGTTCCGATGGGTTGAGAGCGCCGGTGGTGGGCGTTCTCGTCGGGCGAGGGTCAGTTGCTAGGTGCGCAGGCGGATCGATGGCAGTCGTTAGAGCGGGCCGCTGAGTTCGCCGCAGGGCCAAGATTTCGAGCGGGCCGGGGTGACGGCATGCGCCGGTCCGGCTCAGGGGCTCTCAGCGGGCCGGTCTGCGCGGGTCGGTCGCGGTGGTCGGCGCTCGTTGCGGGAGGGGCTGAACCATCTCCGCATCTCCGCATCTCCGCAAACATGCCTGTGGGCTGGGAAAATGCTTGCGGAGATGGAGCGGGGCGGTGAGGGGTCATCTCCGCAGAGAGGTGGGATCTCCGCAGTTGGTTGCGGAGATGCGGAGATTGATGTTCCTCTTGGTTCTGATCTCCGCAGGGTGTTTTCCCTGGTAGAGGGGGGTTGGTGCGGCGTTGCGGAGATGCGGAGATGGTTCAGCGGGTTTTACCCCCCGTGCCGCTCCACCCAGAACACCGACCGGTCACCGCGGTCGTTTCGGCCGGCACGGACGACGTGCTCACCGCGCCACCGCCCGGCTTGCCCGGTGAGGAGTCGGCCGAGTTGCAGGGGGTTGGGTAGCCGGCCGTTGTGGGTGGTGATGAACTGCCCGTCCCACGGGTCGTTGACGTCGCTGCCCAGGTGCATGGGCTCGCCGTCTTGCCTGAGTTCGGCGGCGGTCATCGCACGGCCGCCGTGGCGGTCGTGCCAGCAGGTGAGGAACGCGCGCCAGCGCGTTTCGTCTTCATCGATCTCACGGATATCGGCGGCGTTGGTGAGGAACCCGTCGATGCCGTGGTGGGCGAGGAACCCACCGAGGGCTTGCGCCCACGGGGTGAACTGCCGCATCGACAACCCGCTTACCCGGGGTGCTCCCCGGCGGGTCCAGTCGAGCACCAGCACGAGCAGGTGCCACAGCACGGTGAGTTGGTTCGCGGGGTCGGTGATCCACTGGTCAAGCTGCGGGATGCCGAACCCGCGCTGGTCGCGCAGCTCGGGGCGGGGCATGTCCGGGTCGAGGCGCACCCGCACGGTGCGGGAGGCCATGTCCCCGCCAACCTGGAGGTTGTTGCCGGTGGCCATCCACAGCCGGTCGTTGACGGTGGCGACGTTGCGCGACGCCCCTAGCTGCCGGTCGGACCAGACGCCGGAGGTGACGAGCTGGGCGAGCACGGCGGAGTCGATGACGGTGCCCTCGGCCAGGTTGTCCCAGATGACCACGCCCACCTGCTCGGCCAGTACCGCCGTGATGGACTTGCGCAGTTCCTCATCGGAGTAGGCCCAGGTCATGACGCGCTGCCCGTAGAGCATCCCCGGTCCGGCCGTGAGGATCGTCTTACCGCTGGATGGCATGGTGGCGTCGATCAGCGCGAACGGGGTCAGGGATCGGGTGAAGTGCCGCAGGATCGGCGTGGCTAGCAGTGCCACGTAGTTGGCTCGGTCAGCGGCGCTGGCCCATGGGAAATCCCGCAGGAACCGGCCGAGCAGGAACGTCCGCGCCTCGTCGACCTGCTCCGGCGTCGGTTCATCCGGCACCGGGGGCAACGCCACCTTGGACGCCAGATAGAGGCCGGTCGCCGGGTCGTAGCCGGGTTGTTGGAGCAGGGTGCCGTCACGGCGCAGCACCGGGGCACCGATGATCCCGCGCAGCGGCGGCACGCCCGGCCACGTCTTCCCGGCCAGCACCGACGACAGAATGTCGCGAGGTGGGGTCACCTCGTCTTCGTAGACCTCGGGATCTCCGGTGTCGCTCTTGCGGGTCTTGAGCCGGTACACGTAGGCATGTTCCGCGAGCAGCCCGGCCAGGCCGGCGGGGTTGACCATGCTGGCCGACACCGGCAGCGGGGAGTCCTCGTCGGCGGCGGTGGCTAGGCCACCGGAGACGGCTTCCATGTGCACGAGAGAACCGGCCGATACGTAGGTGTCGGGTAGCAGCCCGCCGACCAGCGCGGCTTTGAGCACGCGGATCGTTTCGGGACCAGAGCCGATCTGCAACCGGGTGCTCATGCCGCCGCCCTCCCCACCCCGGCCAGGGTGCGCGGGTTGTTCGCCCCGGTCCGCAGACCGGACGCGATCGTGCGGGCGACTTCCCCGGCCGGCAGGCCGAGCGACAGCGCGGCGGGTTCCAGCACGGCGCTCACGTCGGCGTCGGTGAGCGCTCCCCCGGCGACGAGCTGCCCGAGCGCCACGGCTGAGGCGAACAGGGCGTGATTGCGCTGGCCCTCCGGGGTGGCGGTGAGGTGGGCGACTTGCCGGCGGATCGCTGCCGCGAGGTACGCGCCGCGCCGGTCCGGCGGCAGCGCCACCGGGGGCGGTCGGTGCGCGGGTCGTGGGACGGGTGCGAGCAGGCCGGCCACCCATGCGGGCAGTGGTGCCGGGTCGCAGTCCAGCGCCACCGCGTAGGGACGGCCGGCGGCGGTGCTTGCGGCGCCCACGACGTAGCCACCGTTAGCGCGGGTGTCGACCTTCCAGCCCAACCCGCCCCGGTCGCCGGTGGTGTTGCGCAGCTCCGGCCCGGCGGCGGGGTGGCGGTAGTAGAGGTGACTGCCGCCGCTGGCCGTGGTCACGGTGTACGTGGCGCCGATACCGCCGTGCCGGTTGGCGAGAGTGGCGAACACGTCCAGGCCGTCACACGCCCCGGCCCACTGCGGCGGCGGGATGTCGTCGGCGTGCTTGGGCACGTCGAGGTCGACCACAACCAGCCCGGACGGGCCGCAGGCAACGCCGATGCCGTAGGGGCGAGTCGACCACGCGCGGCGGATGCGGTCGGGGTCGGTGGTGGCGCGTTCCTCCCAGCCGACGTGACGGCCGGCGGCGCGGCAGCGCGGGTCGGTGCGGGGGCAGTGCTCGGCGGTGCAGCGGTTGGGAAACGCGGGCCGCTTGGCATGGTCCGGGTCGTCGGGCCGGTCGTCGGGACGCAGGGGAAAGACGTACCAGCCGCGCGCAGCGTGCGCGAGCGCGGCCGTCAACAGGTCAGGCATGGGGCATCTCCCAAAGGTTCGCGGGGATGGGTCAGGCCGGGCGGCGTGCGGCGCGGGCGGCAGCGAGGTCGATCAGCGCACCGCCGGAGGCGTCCGGGGTGCCGGCGGGCCGCCGCCGGTCGGCGGTGACGCTCAGACGCAGATAGAGCCGGTAGCGGCCGGCGTCGGCACTGGTCAGCGGCCGGCGGGTGCCGTGCTGCGTGAGGTGCCCGGCGTCGACCAGCGCGGCAGTGACGGCGTCCAGCTCGGCGGGCGTGCCGGTGAGCCACACCTCCAATCCGGACAACCTGGCGTCACGCGGGGATGGACCGTCGCGGCGCGCGGCGGGCATCAGGCGGCCCTCCGAGGTCGGGGGCGGCCCGCGATGGCGGCGCGGGTCACCGCTTCCCGCAGGTCACCCAACAGCCCTACCAACTGCCGCCGCGCCGCCAGCTCGGTCGGTGCGAGCGCGACCCTGACGCGCACCTCGGCGTGCTCGCGGCCGGCGGCGGTACGCACCCGCACGAGCACGGCGCGGGAGCGCCCGGCAACGTCGACCACGATCTCGCCGGATCGGTGTTCGCCGAGGCCGCAGCGGTGGTCTTTGCCGCACCACTCGGTGTGCCCGTCGCGGGGGCGGCGGCGGGTCATGGGTGGCCGTCGCGGTACTCGGCGCGGATGAAGTCGATCAGGCGTCGGCCGGCGCGGACGCGGATGCCGGTGCCGTCGCAGCGGCGGCAGTCGCGGCGGGTGCCGATCGTGGTGCGGTGGTAGCGGGCACCGTGGCAGCGTCGGCAGCGTCCCCACGGGGATGCGGCACACACCGCCAGGTAGCACGCTGCGTAACCGATGGTGGCGAGGCTAGCGAGCAGCAGGATGGGGGTCATGGAATGCCTCCACAGGCCGAAATATGGGTGCGGAGAGCCGACGCCGCTAGGAACTAGGGCGCTGGCCAGGATTGGGATTGGTTGCTAGCGGGGCCGCTAGGTCTAGCGGAGGGTGGTGCTAGACCTAGCGGCCGACCGCTGTCCGCCTTAGGCGGCTTTGTCGCCCCGGCGCTTGTTACGCTCCGCAACCGCGTCGGTGATGTCGGCGCGGTCGATGCCGCGCCGGTTCGCGCCCTTGCCGGTGGCCGGGTCGGTGCCCCACACCTGCCCGGTCGTGACGCCGTAGGGCTTGAGCGCGGCGGTGAGCTGATCCCGCGTCAGGTCCCCGTACGCCTCGCCGTTGAGGTCGGCCAGGCGCTCCGTCAGCGTCTCGGCCCACACCTTCGGCTCAGTCGAGGGAAGCACGGTCAGGATGTCGTCGAGCAGGGTGTCTCGCCGCGCCGCCGGGGTGGCCGGGGTCTGCCCAATCGCATGCCCGGTCAGGGTGCCGGCCGCTTCCCGCAGGGCGCGCGCCCGCTCGATGACCCTCTCAGCGGCCGGTCCGTCGACGTAGAACGTGCGCACGATCTGCGCGTCGTCGGCCGCGCCGACGAGGTAGCCGACGCCCTTGTCCTTCTTAGCGAACATCGTCGCCCGGATGCCGTTCTTGTACGCCGACGTCCCGAGGATCATGTCGTTCTCGATCTGCCCCATGACCCGCAGGCAGAACCGGGTACCCGCGTTCGCGCTGACCCCGGTAGGCAGGCTCTTGGCGTCCGGCCGCTGCGTGGCCACGACCAGGATCACGCCCAGCGCCCGGCCGAGCTTGATGATTTTCTCGGCCAGCTCTCCGGCTTCCTTGCCAAACTCCGGGTGGCTGAACAGCTCTTGCACCTCGTCCAGGGCCACCACCAGCCAGTGAAGGCCCAACTTCTTGCGCCGGGCCAGCTCCGGGGTGACCTTGTTGTCCGGGCACACCGCCTTGGGCAGGCCCTTGATGATCGCGGCACGGCGCTGGCACTCCTTGCGCAGCTCCCGCAACGCGATCAAGCCCTCTTCGGCGGTGTCGTCGTCCTGCCCCGACGCGTACCGCGCCGACACCTTCTCCAAGGGGTCGAGTCCGCCGGTGCCCTTGAAGTCGAAGCACCACAGCTCCGCGTACGGGTCGAGCGCGGCGGCCAGCATCGGAACCTGCGTCGCAGCCGTCTTCCCGTAGCCAGGAATCGACCCGATCAACACGTTGGTGTAGGGCAGCTCGAACGAGATGACCCGGCCGCGCGGGTCAGTGCCGAACGGCACTGGCCGACCGAGGTCGAACCCACCGGACGCCTTGAGCAGCGGCCAGACGGCCGGCTTGGTCGCGGCCATGTCCTGATCGCCCACCCAGAGCAGCAGCCGCCCGGGGTGCACCTCCGGCTGCCCCTCCGGCCACACGCACCCGAGGGGGCGGGTGAGGCCGGCGGCGAGCCGGTCGCGGCGCTCGATCACGTCCCCGGCCGTCACACCGGGGGGCAGGTCGATGTCCGCCCGCCAACCGGGGCCGTCACGCACGATCGGAGCGGTAAAGCCAATCGCCCGATGGCCCTGCTTCGCGATGGCCTGACTGATACCGGAGATGCCCAGCACGGCCAGGGCACGCACCACCACATCGGAGGTAAGCCGGGCGACCCGGGGCACCACCACGGCGGTATCCAACAACGGCTTGTCGGCCGGCTGCCCGAGCAGCCCGCACACCGTGACCAGCATCGCCAGCACCGCCCACCGCGCCCACAACGGAGCGAGCGCCACCGCGACCCCACCGGCCAGCATGACCGCGAGGGAGAACGTGACCACGATGCCGCGCCACCGCACCCGCCGATCCCGCTGCTTGGACAGCTTCAAGTACAGCTCCCCATCCTTGGCCGGGGAGGTGGCCTGCCGGTGCGGCTCACCCTCCCAGTCGAACAGCCACCGGGTAGCCCCAGACGCCAACCGCCAAGCGCCACCGGGGGCGCGGAACGCCAGCTTGCCGGCGTACTTCGGCAGCCGCGTCGCGTGGTAGCCGGTGGTGTGCAGCAGGTGCCCGACCGCCCAGCGCATCACATCGCGCAGCTCGGCGCGCGAACGCATCCACGCTGGCAGGATCGGACGCCGCTGGCCGGCGCGAACGCCGTCGAGGGTGAACCGCGGGGAGCGCTGCGCGTCTGGCGAGTCGACCAGCAGCGGCCCGCTGTCGTCGTCGGGGTCGGGGGTGCGGGCGGCGCGGGCCGCGTCGAGGTCGAGCACCTCGGCGTCCGGCGCGGCCGGGTCGGTCAGGTCACGCTCGGCGGCGCGCCAGTCGAAACGGTCGTCTCCGTTGGGGGAGGTCATGATGGGGGTTCCTCCATCTGATCCGTGAGGGTCGAGGGTTGAGGGCCGGCGGCGCGGCCGGGTTGTCGAGGCCTTGAGGCCGCGCCGCCGGGCGGGGTCAGGGTCGCGGCGGGCGGGTCGCGATGGCGGTCACCGCGAACGCGACCGTGCCGACCGCGTGCAGCGCACGGCTCGTGGTGTCGTCGGCGGTGAACATCAGCACGAGGTTGGCCAGAGCCAGGACGTTGAACAGGTGCCAGATACGCATCGGGCGGACAGTCCTTCCGGTGGGGAGGCGCGGGGTTAGCGGTTGGTGGTGGGCGGGCAGTCGTCGCAGGTCGTGGGTGGGTTGGCGTTGCCCCACAACGTGGCGTAGTGCTTGCCGCAGGGCAGTAGGACGGTTCGGGAGTGCGCGGCGGCCGCGCGGCGGGGGATCATGGATGTTCTCTCCCTGATGTCTGCAAGACGGACGGGGTGAGACCGGCGGCACGGCACAGGTTGCGAGCCAGGGGCCGTGCCGCCGGGCGGGGCTACTTGCGGTGGTTGGCCGCGATCCGGCCGCCCAGCTCCACCAGACAGATGGAGGCGACGACCACGAGGCCGTCGACGGACAGCGGGAGCAGATACTGCGCGCCGTTGGTTTCGCCGTAGCGGGCGGCGACGGCGGCCATGTGCCAGTAGGAGACCCACGCGGCGATGCCGGCGATGAGGGCGGTTGCGGCCCACCGGCCGACAGCGAGGCGGCGGGAGTGCACCGGGACTCGGGAGATGAGTTCGATGGTCAGCAGCAGCGCCAGCGGGGACCACGCGGAGATGACCTGACTGATGAGTTCGTCTCGGGCGTGCAGCACGTTGCCGGCGATGGAGGCGGCCACGCCGAGGGCGAGCACGAGGCGGACCGCCCACCGGATGCGCTTGAGCGACTTGAGCTGCGCGGCGTCGGCCGGGGCCGGCGCGGGCGCGATCTTCGGACCCGGGTGTCCGTCCGCCCGGACCTGCGGCGACTTCTCGGCGGCCGGGCGGCGGCGGAACAACCCTCGGCGCCGCTCGGTCGGCGCGGCCGGGACGGTGGGCTCAGGTGCGGTCGGCAGCGGGGCCGGGTCCGGGCCGATCGGCTCGGGGTAGTCCATCGCGACCAGCGCGGGGACGGCGGCCGGCTCGGTGCGGGTGAGCAACTTCTCGCGCAGCTCGGTTGCCTTGGGAGCGCCGATCTTGAATTCCTTCTGAAGCCGGTTGCGTGAGGGAACCTCGCCGAGCTGGTCGGTCAGGGCCAACGCGCCGGGGTACAGGTCGTCGATGCTGCGGGGGTGGATGCTTGCGGGGGCAGTCATGCTGCGTCCTCCTGGGGGAAGGCGCACGCGAGGCATTCGCCCAGCGAGCGCGGGATGAAGTACGGCCGCACCTGGCGGCAGGTGCGGCAGGTGCGGCGGGCCGTGAGCGCTTTGCCGATCGCGGTGCGCTGCGCGGGGGTCGCGGTGCGCTTCGGCGCGGCCAGGTCGACCCGGTAGAGGTATGCGGTGCGGGTGCCGCCGACGCCGCGCCAGAGCACCTGAGCGGCGATGGGCTGGCCGCCGGGGCGCAGGCCGGCGGCGGTCAGTTGACGGCGGGTGACGTAGCCGGGCGGGGCACCGCGCCACCAGTAGGTGGGGATGCCGTACCGCAGCCCGTCCGGGTCGAAGTAGGCGGCGCGGATGCGCGACATCAGGCCGCGCGGCGCGGGTCGGTGCGGGTAGCGGTGTCGGTGGCGGCGCGGGTGACGCGGGCCTCGGCCCGGCGCAGCCGCCGCCAGTCCAGCGGGGACGGTCCGCCGTGGTCCTCGGCGTAGATGAGCGTGATCTCGGCGTCCAGGACGTCCAGTTCGGCTGCGATCAGCGGCCATTCCGCGTCGATCGCGGCGAGGTTGGCGGCGGTCGGCTCGGCGGTGACGGGGGCAAGGTGCGTGCGCACGGGGGAACCTCCGGTGGAGTCGATGAAGTGAGGGAAGCCCGGGGTGCGACCAGATCGGCCGCACGCCGGGGCGAACAGGAACGAGGGGCAGAAGCAACCGCGCGCCAGATCCGGCCCGCTCGCCCCGCTCGCCCGGGATCTACCGGGGTCGGCCACCGTGTGGCTCAAGGCGGGGATGCCGCAGACGGATCTACGCGGCGCTTCTGCTGTTCAGTTCTCAATGAACGGCTGCGCGGCGGCTCGTGGGCGCGCAGCTCCGTGAGGGGCTGCCTTCCCCGGTTGCCTGCCGGCTGTGGTAGCTAATTTCAGCGCTAAAATTAGCGCTGATGTTGTGCGATGTCAACGAGGTGGGAGGACTAGGATCAGCGGATCAAGTAGTCAGACAGGGAGGCGTCGGGTGGAGGATTGGCAGGCTGTGGCCAGCGCAATCAACGGCCGGATGGCTGATTTGCCGCTGTCGCAGCAGGAGTTGGCCGAGCGGTCCAAGGTGTCGGTTGCCACCTTGCGTGAGCTGCAAAAGGCGACCGCGACCCGCAAGCGGTCGGCGCGCACGCTCGCCGCGATCTCTCAAGCTCTCGGTTGGCCGGACGACTACCTTCGCGCTGTGCTGACCGGGGCCACGCCGCCGAACGGCGGCGGGGGAGTAGGGCGGGAGGACAGTTCGTCGTTGGTGCTCGCGCGGCTGGATCAGCTCCACGCCGAGGTGCGGCGGCTCGCGGATGCCGTGGAACAAATCGCGGTCGATGTCGGTCATGGCGATAAGGACACCAGTTCTGGACGCGCATCCGAACGCCGTTCATCAGCCGGGTAACCGCCGTCCATTAGGCATCGACTAGGCGCGGTTGCGCATCGGCGGGTGCCTACGCCAGCAAAGGAGGGCCATCGTGCCTGCTCGCGCCAGCGATGCCAGCCCGAATCTCGCGCTCTACAACCTCCGCGATGCGGCGGGCGAGACTCAGCAGGACGTGGCGGATGGGTTGAACCGCCTCGGGGTGGTGCGCGGAAAGCGGCTGGCCGTGACCGCCAATCAGGTAAGTAGGTGGGAGCGGGGGATCACGTTTCCGTCGGCCCTCTACCGGCAGCTCCTTGCCGAGCACTTCGGCGTATCTGTGCAGGATCTTGGACTCACCAGGCAGCGGGTCACGCCGCAGCAGCGTGACACTCCCGAGAACGATTCCGGAGGTTTCGCGATCTACCAGGATCCTGTGCCCCTCCCGCAGGCCGAGGACAGCCAGAAAGAGTGGCGGGCGGTCCGGCGGAAGCTGAACGTTCACCGTGTGCAGCTGGCGCGCGAGGCGGCGCGCCTCTATGACGTGGAGCAGCGTGTAGGTGACAGCGGCTTGATTGCGGCGCCGCAATGGTTGCCGTCGACTCCGATCGAGTTGGCGCGGTTTGGGATTGGACTCGCTCCGGAGGGAGCCGTGCCCCTCGTCACCGGGACCGAAGACGCCGCGGCCGGCGTACGGCCGTTGGCGTCGGACGGGCGGCGGCACCAGCGCTACAGCCTTGCCCTGCGGGATGTTGAACAGCCTCGGCTCTTTGAGAACCGGCTCGCTTGGCACCTCGCGGGAGTCGATTGGAGCCAGCCTGAGAGTGCGCTCACGTTCACTACCGGCACGTACTTCGGCGGCGTTGATGTCTCGGAAGCGCTCGCGCACGAGATGGCTATGTACCACGTTGCTGGCGATGGGAGCGGCATCCTGCCGGCGTCGTGGCGACACCTGGGCTTCCGGCGGCTCGTGGGCGACCCTTTCACGCCCAGCCGTCGACCGACAGCGCCGTCAACTGACACGCTCACCCTGCGGGTAGACGACGACGGGGCGTCCTTCGTGCTGCACAACCGCGCTGCCGGCAACGTGGCCGTGGCCGGGGGGATGCTGCACATCATGCCGGCGGGAGTGTTTCAGCCGTCGAGCGTCCTGCCGGCCGCTCAGGTGGCCGACTTCGACCTGTGGCGCAACATGATGCGGGAGTACAGCGAGGAATTCCTCGGCAGTGCCGAGCATGGTGGCGACGGTGAGCCGGCGGACTACAGCGCGGAGCCGCTGGCAGCCTTCGACCGGGCGTATACGTCCGGTGGCGTGCGGGTTTTCTGCCTCGGAGTCGCGCTCGACGCACTCACCCTGTGGGGTGAGATTCTGACCGTCGCCGTGTACGACGGCCCCACCTACGATCACCTGTTCGCCGATATGGTCGACTCCAATGATGAGGGGACCGTGGTCAAGACCGGGCGGGTGCGGCCAACCTCGGCGTTGCCGTTCACCCGGCACACCATCGACGAACTGACCGCCAGCGGGCGGCTGGCTCCGGCCGCGGCCGGGTGCCTTGAACTCGCGTGGGAACACCGCCGCACGATCCTGGGGAGAAGCTGACGTGCAGGTACTGGTAACCGGCGGCCTGGGATTCCTCGGCCGCGCCGTAGCGCGCGACCTGCTCGCCTCCGGGTACCGGGTCACGGTTATGAGCCGGAGCCGCGGTGATCGCACCCCACCCCGGGGTGTCGAGCTGGTAACGGGAGACATCCGGGATCGCGCGCGCGTCTCCGAGATCGTTCAGGAGGGTGGGTACGACGGAGTCGTACACCTTGCGGCGTTGACCAGCGGGCGGGACTCGTTCGCTGACCCGTTGGGATACTTCGACGTCAACGCGACCGGCACCCTGAACCTACTCATGGCCCTCGACGGAGCGCAGGCGACCACCGCACCGGCCTCGCTGGTATTCGCCTCCACCAACATTGTCTACGGGTCGCAGCACCACGGCGCACTGTCCGAAGACCTCACCCCGCACCCCGAGAGCCCGTACGCGGCCTCTAAGGTCGCGGCTGAGCACATGGTCGCGGCGTATGCGGCGACCGGAGCAATCGGGGCGGTCATCCTCCGGCCCTTCAACATTGCTGGAGCCGTCGACGGCGTTACCGACACCGACCGCGCGCGGATCATTCCGAACGTCTTCCGCGCGATCACCGGAGAACTCGACCACGTAACCCTCAACGGCGACGGGGCGGCAGTGCGGGATTTTGTGCACGTGGCCGACGTTGCTGTAGCAGTTCGGCTCGCTCTGGCCCTCTGCGCGCCAGGGGTCAGCGAGACCATCAATCTTGGCTCAGGCATCGGAACGAGCATGGCCACCGTGGTAGCCACCGCCGAACAGGTCACCGGCCACCCGGTACCCGTCCACCGTCAACCGCCGAAGCCTGAACCGCCGGAGCTGATCGCCGACGTCAGGCGCGCCCACACCGTTCTCGGCTGGACTCCAGATTCCAATTTGAGCGAGGTCCTTGCCGATGCCTGGGAGGCATGGCCGCGTCGCTCGATTCTGCCGCTTGCCGCGCGGCGAAGCCTGCACTGATCAACCGGCTGCGGATATCATCATGATCGATGCTATTACCTCTGGACGGCGAGGCAGGGCCATCCTTTAGAAGAGCGACGGCGCGTCATCGCCAGGCTCACTTCTCCGCTGTCGCGTAAGGGTCGTAAGCTGGTCAAACACCTGCTTGGAGCGCCGCTCGTACGACACCGGTAGAGGTCCTTGGCTATGAAGGCTGCGGCTACGATCGCGGTAGAGGCTCCGCAAATCGCGCAGGAGGATAGACGGAAGGATTTCAGAATGACGGGCTTCGTCCAGCAGTCGTTCAACTGGCCAATCAGCCATAATCTTCCGCTCTGTTGGCCTCGTCGAATTGGTCAGCACCAGCTCTCGAAGAGCTGCCTCTACCTTGCCCCATAGCGCCATTGCTACCTGCAGGCGATCCTCGCTCCATGAGCCGGCATCTGCCCGATTCCTAGCCTGCAACCGCGATTGACGCAGCTGCTCGCGGAGCGCGGCAGTGAAGCTCGCCATCTGAGCCAGACTGCCCGTCTCGCAGATGCGTCGGACCGAATAACCGATAGCAGCATCGTCAAAATCACGGTCCGCGATCCATTGCAGGATGCCATCTAAATCAAGCTCGCGTCCCCGTGCCCCACCGAAACCGAAGCCTGCATGACCTGTCGATCGCGAGTCGAAATACAACTCGCGACCTTCACGAACGTGCGAGACGTCCATACGCGTTGAGGTGATATTTGCACTCACTTGGACTGCGTCGGGACGCGGCTTTAGCGACGGTTGTGCCAACTCGTCGGGCGGTTCGGCGTTGGCGGCTCGCCCCGGCGATGGGATTTGAGACTCCTTCAACACCGGCAGCTCCATTCGATGCTTAACGAGAAGTGTCTGACCAAAAGAGGTCGTTCCCCATGACCACGCGGAACTCTGCTTGTTGCCGACCTGCTCCAATGGCCTGACGAAACGCCCGAGGCCTGCTATCGCCGGTTGACCATCTACCAATCCGACCGCGTCAGACTGACTTTTGGGCGGCGACCAGCGCAATAGGTCTGGGTACGAAAAGCTGGAGCGCTCATGTACACCCATTGATAACGCTGCCAATCGCTCGGCTTCGGCAGTGATGTAAGCCTGATCCAGGACTTCACTCGGCGGCGCTTCATCGAGCGTGGCACCGAGTAACGCACCTGCCATCGTTGCAACGGTGTCAGTATCAGTGTCAACCGCGAGTGCACTGAGCTTCAAGAGTTCCGCAGCGTCATTGTTCCCCACCGCCGCGAGCGCCAAAGCGAGAACACTAGTGACAGTGCCGCTACCCCGAGTGTCGCGCGCGTAACCACCCAGTTGGCGAGCCAAGGTACGGTAACTATCGTGGGTCGGAGAATGATTTGCTGACTCCTCCACGAAACGAGAAGCAGTCTCTAATAGAAGCTCAATTTCATGAACTGTCGACTGCCACGCTCCGTGCCACTCTTGGCCTGTGGCTTCAGCCCATCCCTTCAACCAGAAGTCCTCGATTTCCACGCGCTCGTGGATAGCGCTAACTGCACCACTGGTCAACTTGAGCAGGCTGCCCCATTCAGACGGAATCGGAACCTGACCCGTCTCAAGTGCGATAGCCAGGGCGCTCGAATGAAAGACAGCACCAACCAATGCGCGCGGATGGCCGTGCGTTATCACAGCATCGGCGAGGAGGTCGCCAGTGAAATCGAGGCTCAAAGGATTGCGGGAGGCCCAGACGTGGGGCTGAATTCGCATGGCAACACCGTTGCCACCTGCCCGGTGCCATCCGTCGAAGAAGTTGGCGAACCAAGGGACACTCGCTGAAGCAATGTTTAAGGCGGCGGCTTTGCTCGCGCGGCCTCCACCTAACGCATATGTCGGCCAGACTGGCAATTCAACCTTCGCGAAAGCCTCTGCATCAAAGCCGGTGTGCCTGATGCAACGCCCGACCGATAGCCGGAGTTGCGTATCATCACTATAGGTGCCAGCGGGCAACTCGACTTCGACTCCGAACCTGCCACCGATGCGGCGGACCCAGTGGAAGGGACGATCCAATTCACGTCCCGCGAGTCGACGTGAGACCAGCGCCTCGCCAGCGAGTTCCGTAATGAAGCCAAGTGCATCGGCCCATGCTGCCCAAAGCGCCGAGTTGACGCGTCGCTGGCGGCGTAACGGTTCGTTCGGTAGGCTCACGTCTCGAATACCTCCGGCCTACATTCAATCTTAATGCGGTCCAAATTTGCTGCGTCCGGGATGCCGGCGATCATGCCATGTATCTCATCTACGTGTTCGCCATCCCGGACGTAGAGTGTCCTAAGGGAATCAAGCCCAAGAGGCCTTGGGTACAGCACCTCTGCTTGCCGATCCGTTGGCCAGTTCGGCTGATGAGTCGACGGCGACCGCTTGGTGATTTTGCTGTATTTGCCGGCTACCTGGTCATCGAAGAGAGCCGACAACCCGGCGATACCTGTCGCCCGCCTCGCTGCGGGATAAATGTTATTGGTCGTTACGAAGAGAACGTCCGGGTCTTGGAGGATGCTGGGGGCGAAGCTTAGCGCTACCCACCACACTCCATCGGCGCTGTGCCACCGTTCGGATGTCTCGAACATCCAGTCATTTATCCGCGAAATGCTCATGCTGATGTACCCGATATAGTGCGGATCTTTACGCGTCTCACAGTTTGGGCGGTAAACGTGTTCGATGTAGCGTTCTTCGGGAAGGTCTCTGCGACTAAAAACACGGCCAGTGCCGACAATGCCGAGTAAGCCGAGATTGGTGGTGAAATGTAGGACCTCAGTGATGCCTTGCTCGCGGACAAACCGCTCAATGCCTGCGGCGGTCGGAGAGTAGCCGGGTGGACTCACAGCGTCACCTCGTTGTACGCGGCCGGGTCGAGGAGCTGCACCAGCGCCGGGCGATCATCGGACTTGTATCCAATTGTCACGGTCTTGCGGGCGCGGCCCACCCCCATGGCGACTAGTCTACGCAGCGCACTACCTGCATCGTCGCCTTCATCGGAACCCTGCGGCACAACCTGACCGTTAAGGCCGAGCATGAAGACGTGGTCGAACTCAAGGCCTTTTGCTGAGTGGATGGTGCACAAGGCGACTGACTCCGAACCCGAGGGCCACATTTCCGCACGCGTGAGTTCGCACCACTGTATGCCTTCTTCGCGCAGCCTTCTCCGCAGGAAGCTAAACCATTGGCCGCCTTTGGGATGAAGGAATGCTATTGATTCATTGGGCATGCTAACGGTCGCCTTGATGGTCTGGAGAGCATAGTCCACTTGTTGACTGAAAGTGCCGACGAGCATCGTGGGGATATCCCCTTCGCGCTGGCAGGCTTCGAAGTCCGGCAGCATGCCATCGTCTTCGAGGGGTAGACCCTCGACCAACTTTCTGGCAAGAGCGGCGATTTCCTTGGTATTGCGATAGTTTCGCTTGAGCGGGAAGGTTGCGCCCGAAGGAATCCGGACCCCAACCTCCGTCCAGGCGAAGAATCGAGGGTAAATGCGCTGAGTCGCGTCGATAACAAAAGTCGTGCTGTGGTCTTCGGCGAGATGCCGAACAATGGCACGCATTTGATTTGCGGTGAAATCCTGCGCCTCGTCTACGATCACGACGTCTGATTGGAAATGAGGGTTGATTACTTCAGCCGCGTCCAGTGCCAAGTCATGCCAATCGCGGACCCCGTCCGACACCTTCCACTCAAGGTAAGGGGTGATTACCTCATCTAGAATTTTCTTGCGCAACTCGGTGTCCACGCGAGGGCTTTGTCCTCGGCCCTGCCGCTTCACAGCCAGGTAGCGGTCAATATCGCTCGGATGGAGCCTGCCCAAGGCATAGTCGACTTCGTTTACTAGGAAATCTGGGTCGAGGGGGATGCCTTGGCCTAGTTGTTTAATTTTCCGAGCCAATCTGGCATTGTCCGCTACGGGCGAGTAACCGACAAGGTCGGTCGCCCACTTGCCGAACGTGTTGACACGCAGAAAGAGCCCGGGACTGTCAGGCACCTGCTGGCGAGCCAACTCGGCGACGTAGCCCTCCAGCGTCCGGTTATAGGTGAGGACCAAGACTCGAACGGGTTCGATCAATTCCAGCCGCTCCCGGCGGCTGATCCGCGCCTTGCAGAGTTGGCGGAGCCTCAGTAGGGCCGCTGTAGTCTTCCCGCTTCCTGCAGCACCACGGATTAGAGTGAAGCCTGGCTTGTGGTGGGCGAGGATAGGTAGCTGATCCGGAGTGGGGTTGACGGGTTGCAGCAGACGCATCTCAGCTCCACGAGTGGGGGGACACCGTTGGTGGAGCGTATACCGGGCGAACACGCTGCGTAGGACACGCGACTCCGCGTGTCCGGCTTACGTCAGAGCGACTCCATCTCACTAGGACTCCCTCCCTCGTGTCAGCTCCCCCAGGAGATGACGAGTGAAGCTAAGAGGCAACGGCAGGACTCTATGCTGCTCGCCCGACAATCTTGAAGACCTGAACGTCCGATGCGCAGCCCTGATCCCTACCGAGATGCTGCCCGTGGCGTCCGCTACGAGGTCGAGCCGGCTGGCCTGGCGAGCGCGGGGTGGCTGCGGGGACGTCTTTGCTCTTGGGCGTTGCCTGCTCGGCGGGCGAGGGGCGGTCTCAGTTGCGGTCTCGTTCGCGTGGATACGTGGATGTTCGTTGAAGGCTGCCCGATGTCCCTGCCCATGCTCGCGACCTTCGGCGGGTACGGATGAACAGTTGGTCACAGACCTCGAAAGCGTGTGAGGGTTAACGCCCTCCGAGGGTTCAAATCCCTCCGCCACCGCTCTGTAGTGCAGAAACGCCCGGTTGATCCGCGAGGGTCAGCCGGGCGTTTTTTCGTGGGTCGCCCAGTCGACGACCCGTACCGCGCCCGTGCCTGGATCGCGCCGACGGCCACGCGGAGATCAACTCCGGCCCGCCGCGTACCGGCTCCCTTGCTGAGGGGACGTGACTGGCTCGCCTGAGGGATTCGGCCGCGTCGACGTGTGGTGATGCTGGACGTGTCAGCGACCGATGGTTGGGAAGGAGCGGCATGTTCAGATCTGGACGGCGTGTGACGGTGGGGCGCCGAGAACGGTCGCGACCGTGACCTGGCGTTTGTGGGCGCACTGGCCGACGTGGTCCGGTTACCTGGCCGCGGCCTTCTCGCTCGTGTACGGGGTGTTGGGGCTGTACTGGTGGGCCGGCGGGGACGGGTTCCCGTTCGCGCCGATCGACCCGGAGCGCGCGTCGGGGTCTTTCCTGGAAGGCAGTCGCGTCGAGGTCGTCGCCCCGGTCATCGCCGTACTCGGGCTGGCCGGCGCGGTCATCGCGCTGGTGATGACGCGACGTGCCCGGCCCGGTCGCCTGTCCGTGGGGCTGGCTGTCTTCGGATGGGTCATGGCGGGCGGGCTGATCCTGATCATTCCCGACTACACCCTGATCATTCTGGTGGCGTTCGCGCCGCTGTTGCTTGTCTTCGCCTTCACCGGCGTGCCCGGCGACCAGGGCGGTGTCGGCGACATCCTCTACTGGCACCGGACGAACCTGATCATCATCTTTGTCGGTGGCCTGCTCTGGGCCGCCGCCACCCTCGCCTACCGTCGGCGGGTCCGGGGCGCCTGCGTGCACTGTGGACGCCGTCACGGGGCGGGCGACGGGCCGTCCCGGCAGACTCTGCTGCGGTGGGGAAGGTGGGCCGTCGTGGTCGCCTGCCTCGCCCCGCTGCCCTACGAGATCACCAGGATCGCCTGGGCTCTCGGTGTCCCACTCGGCGTGACCTCGGGCTTCCTGCGGATGATGCAGGAAACGCCGGCGATGCTCGCGGTCGGGCTCGGCTGCGCGGTGGCGTCGGCGGTGGGTGGCGTACTCACCCATGGCCTGGTGGGACGGTGGGGGGAGGTGTATCCCCGCTGGATCTGGTTCCGGGCCGGCAGACGCGTCCCACCCGCCCTCGCCGTCATTCCCGCGTCGATCGTCGCGGTAACGATCATCCCGGCTGGACTGATGTTCCTCTGGACGCCCGAGGTCCGGGGCACCTGGGCCGTGCACATCCCGAGCATTTTCTGGATCGCCTGGGGGGTCGGGCTCGGTGCCGCCACCATCGCCTACCACCTGCGCCGACGCGGAGCCTGTCGCCGCTGCGGCCTGGGGATTGAGCACGCCTCGTCTGCGGTGCCCGTTCAGGCGACCGAGAAGGTGACGGTGCCGGAGTAGGCGCCCGCGACGGCGGTCGGCGGGATCTGGACCGAGACGACGGGATCCCAGGTCGCTGAGTTGTTGCCGATGCCGTTGGTCAGGGTGAACGCCGTCCGTTCGACATTGATGATCTCCGCGTCACCGGCGGTGGGTTGGCCCGAGGTGAAGGTGCCGATACCGCTGGTCGAGGTGGCCGAACCCGACCAGCAGGAGACGTTGGCGTTGGAGATCGTGTGCACCGGGATGCCGCTGGTGACGAAGTCCGTCGCGACGACTGTCGCGGTCCAGGTCGGCGCGGACAGCAGGCGGTCGTCCGTCACCGTGACCGGACCCAGGTTTCCGGACACGACTCCGCCCAGGCTGGCGCTGCCCAGGTCGGCTGTCGTCGGTGCGCTGATCGACAGATCCCCGGGTACCGCGCAGGTCGAGCGGGTGATCGTGGCGGTGTCCATGGTGACCGCGCCGTTCATCGCCAGGGTTCGGCCGTCGACCTCTAGCGCCGCGCCCACGGTGATCGAGGTGAACGCCAGCAGGTTGCCGCGAAGTGTGGAGTTGGCACCCAGCGTGGCAGAGCTACCGACCTGCCAGAAGACGTTGCACGCCTGGGCGCCGTTGGCCAGGTTCACCATGCTCGACGCGCCCGTGATCAGCGTGGTGGTGGTCTTGAAGATGAAGACCGCGTTCGGGTCACCCTCCGCGTCGAGGGTCAGGTCACCGGTGATGTTGAAGGTGCCGGCGACGGATTCGTACACGCCTGTGGTCTTGGTGGTCCCGCCGAGCTGATCCGAGACGACCTCGGTGGTGGTTCGTCCGACGGCGTCGTTGTAGGCGATGGCCAGATCGCTCTGACCCGCCACGGCGGCGGCGTCGTTGGAGTGCAGGGACCCGTTCAGCTGCCCGGGAGGAAAACCGGTCACGGCGGTACCCGGGCTCACGCCGATGTCACCGTTGACCTCGCTGAGCCCGGTGCTGGTGATCGTGGTGCCGGCGAGGACCGCGAAATTGGCGGCGGCGCCCAGCGGCACCGGCAGCTCGGCAGCGCTCGCGCTGCGGGGGACGGCCAGCACGGCCAGGGCGGCGATCGCGCCGACCAGGGTCAGGGCAGTAGCCATCCTGGACATCCCGGTGATCTTTCGGGACGTGCCCGTGCTGCCGGAGATCGCCATGTTTCCTCAGGACACTCGACGGTGAAAAGCCTCTTCGCGCCCCATGTTGGCATGAAACTCCACAAAGTGGACAAGATCCGTCAATGTTCGAGAAGTTCGGCCACCCCGGCGAGCAGGCGTTGCAGGCCGAACTCGAAGAGACTGTCGACGTTGAGATCGATCTCCGACCGGGACAGCCGCGCCAGGTGCGGAAACTCGCCGGCGGTGAGCAGTCCGGCGAAAACCTCGGCCTGCGTCACCATCCACTCGTCGTCGGTCAGGCCGGTGTCCTGCTCCGCCTCGGCCCCCTGTTGCAGGTTCACCGCCGTGCCGCGTACGTGATTGGCCAGGGCGGCCACCAGATGCAGCTGGGTGTGCTGGTCCACGCCGTGCCCGGCGAGGGCGCGCAGAGCCCACTCGGTGTGCGCGACGGCGTGCGGCGCCATCAGCGGACGGGTCACCGAGATCACCTGGGCCAGCCAGGGATGCCGGCGGTAGATCGACCACTGGAGTCGGCAGAGCAACTCCAACTGGGCACGCCACCCGACCGGAAGCGTGCGGGGCAGCCGGTGGGCGGCGAACGCGGCGTCCGCCATCAGCAGCAGAAGTTGCTCCTTGCCCCGCACCTGCCGGTACAGCGACATGGTCGGCACATCCAACTCGGTGGCGATGCGCCGCATGCTCAACCCGGCCAACCCCTCGGCGTCGGCGATCTCGGTGGCGGTGTGTACCACCTGGTCGCGGGTCACCCCTCTGCGCGGACGCTGACCTGCGTCGACCCGTGCGGCCCGACCGACCGGCGTCGAATCGGGACCGGTCACCACCATGCCGACGCCGGGCACCGCCCGGACCAGTTCCTCCTGCCGGAGCAGGGTGAGCGCCCGACTGGCGGTCGCCATGGCGACCCCCCACTCCCGGACGATCTGGCGGGTCGACGGCACCCGGTCGCCGGGGCTCAACTCGCCCGCGGTGATGCGCCGCCGCAACTCCCCGACGATGCGCAGATAGGGCGGAGTGGACTCGTCGAACTCGGTCACGGTGCGCCTCCCGACGGTCGCCAGTGACCGTAGCGCACTAGAGCACCGACGGCCGCCCCGTCGATGCTCGCCGGTCGTACGGCTCGGCGTACTAGAGCTCTCTGGGCGAACGATTGACGGATCGGCATGCTCACCGCAACACGGCTCGTACGCCGTACCGGCTTCGACCAGGAGGACAGTCATGACCAGGATCCCGTACCCCAGGTGGGCCGTCGTGATGGGCGCCGTCGCGCTCCTCGCGCCGGCGCTGACTGTCGGCCCGGCCGCGGCGACCGACCGCCGCAGCGCGGCCGTCGTCCGAACCGACCAGGGCGCGGTACGCGGCACCGTCTCGGCCGACCACCTGTCGTTCCAGGGCATCCCGTACGCCCGTCCGCCGCTGGGCCCGCTGCGGTGGGCCCCACCGCAGCCGAGTCTGGTCTGGACCGGCGTCCGCGACGCGACGAGGCCGGGCGCCGCCTGCGCCCAACTGCAGGGGCTGCCGATGGACAGTGCCTCGGCGGCCGAGGACTGCCTCCACCTGAACGTCACGACCCCACGTACCGCCGCGCGGAAACCCCGACCGGTCATGGTGTGGCTGCACGGCGGGGACTTCCGGTTCGGCAGGGGCGACGTGTACGACGGGCAGCGACTGGCCGCCGACGGTGACGTCGTCGTGGTCACGGTGAACTACCGGCTCGGCGCGCTCGGGTTCCTGGCGCATCCGGCCCTTGCCGGTCCCGGTGGGATCACCGGCAACTTCGGCCTGCAGGATCAGCAGGCCGCGCTGCGGTGGGTGCGGCACAACGCGGCGGCCTTCGGCGGCGACCCGGGCAATGTCACCCTGTTCGGCCAGTCCGCCGGGGCGACAAGCGTCTGCGCGCACCTCGCCGCACCCGGCTCCGCCGGCCTGTTCCACCGCGCGATCCTGCAGAGCAACTCGTGCGCCAACCCGGTCCAGACCCGGGTCGAGGCCGCCCGGGCGGCCGAGGAGTTCGCCCGGAACATCGGCTGCACCGACCCAGGTACGGTCGCCGCCTGCCTGCGCGGACGTGACCCCGCCCGGTTGGCCGAAACGGCCGGCTACCCGGGTGCCGGTGTCGACCTCGGCCCGGTCGTCGACGGCCGCACGTTGCCGGTGGACCCGGCCGCAGCCCTGGCCGCCGGGAGGCTGCATCCGGTGCCGGTGCTGACCGGCACGAACCGCGACGAGTCCCGCCTCGTGGTGTGGGGCATGGAGCACAGCGGCCTGAACTGCCCGGAGCCGCAGCCGGGGGACGAGTCCGAGTCGTGCCCGCTCACCGACGACCAGTACCGGGACCAGGTACGCGGCATGTTCGGTGACCGGGCGGAGGACGTGCTGGCCCGCTATCCCCGCAATGACAAGCAGGTCGCCAGCGAGACGCTGGGCGCCGTGTTGACCGACCACGACTACGCCGAGCCGATCTACTCCGCCGCGTTGGCGTTCGCTCGACGGGTGCCGACGTACCTGTACGAGTTCGCCGACGACGACGCGCCGTTCTTCACCAAGGGGCCGGAGCCGACCTTCCCCACCGGGGCGTACCACTGCGCCGAACTGCCGTACCTGTTCAGTGTCGACTACGCCGAGGCGTTCACGCCCGCCCAGCAGCGGCTCTCCGACGAGATGGTCCGGGTCTGGAGCGACTTCGCCCGGACGGGTCGGGCCGGTTGGCCCCGACTGCACGGTGCCGCCCCGTACGCGCGGGTGTTCGCGAACGGCACGGCATCGGGCACGACGACCTTCGCCGCAGACCACTCGTACGACTTCTGGCGGTCGTTGCGCTGATGTCGTCGCCTGACCAGGTGTGACGGACGGGCCGGTCCCCAGCGGACCGGCCCGCTCAGCGCTGCTCACCTGCCCGGGCCATTGAGGAAGGTGAGCACGGCGGCGACGCGGCGGTGCACGTCGGTGTCGGGCGGCAGGTCGAGTTTGGTGAAGATGTTGCCGATGTGCTTGCTCACCGCCCGCTCGGTGACCACGAGCTGGGTGGCGATGCCGGTGTTGGTGCTGCCTCCCGCCATCAACGCGAGCACCTGGCGCTCGCGTGGGGTGAGGCCGGCGAGCGGGCTACGCCGGGCGGCGACGAGTTGCGCCACGACCTGGGGATCCAGCACGGTGCCGCCAGCGGCGACCCGGCGCAGCGCGTCGAGGAACTCCTCGACCCGGGACACCCGGTCCTTGAGGAGGTAACCGACAGCGCCCTGCCCGTCGGCGAGCAACTCGGTCGCGTAGGCGCGCTCCACGTACTGGGACAGCAGCAGCACCGGCAGCCCCGGGTGCTGCCGGCGGGCGGTCAAGGCGGTCCGGAGCCCTTCGTCGCGGAACGTGGGTGGCAGTCGGATGTCCACGATGGCGACGTCGGGCCGCTGCCGGTCGATCGCCGCGAGGATGTCGGCAGGTGAATCCACCGCGGCCGTCACCTCGAAGCCGGCGGTGCTGAGCAGCAGGTTGAGCCCCTCCTGGAGGAGGATGTTGTCTTCGGCGATCAGGACGCGCACGGCAACTCCACGCGCAGCACCGTCGGCCCACCGACGGGGCTGCTCAGCTCGACCCTGCCGTCCAACGCCGCGACCCGACGGCGGATGCCGGTCAGGCCGGTGCCCGTCGATGTCCGTGCGCCACCGACGCCGTCGTCGCTCACGTTGACCACGAGCCGGCCCGCCCGGTGTTCGACCCGCAGGTCGCCGCCTGTCGCCCGGCTGTGTCGGGCGATGTTGGCCAGTGCCTCCGCGACGACGAAGTAGGCGGCGCTCTCCAGCGCCGCCGGTAGTCGTTGCAGCGGGGTGACCCGGACGGTGAGCGGCACCGGACAGTCGGCCGCGAGTGCGTGCACCGCACCGGGCAACCCCCGGTCGGCGAGAATCGGCGGATAGATGCCTCGCACCACGGCCCGTAGCTCGGTCAGCGCGGCCTCGACGTTCGTCCGGGCGCGGTCGATCAGTTGGTCGGCGAGCGCCGGGTCGACGGCTCGTTGACCCTGCGCGACACCGAGGTGGATGGCGATCGCCACCAACCGGGCCTGGGTGCCGTCGTGCAGGTCGCGCTCGATCCGTCGTAGCTCCGCCGCGTGCGCGTCGAGCGCGCCGGACCGGGTGGCGGTCAGTTCCGTGACCCGGCGCTCCAACCGGCTCCGCGACGACGGCGCGAGCGCTGTCCGGGCGGCCCGCGCGTACGCCACGCCGAAGGCCGGAACGGCCGACCGCAGGAGCGTCAACGCGGCGAGCGCGAGCAGGGGTGGCACCAGCAGTGCGTCGCCCCAGCTCGTGATCGGCACGACGAAGGTGAGTGGTGCCTCGTCCGGCGCGACCCACCACGTGAGCGGGACGATCGTCCCGCCGAGCGCGAACACCCAGAGCAGCAGCACGCCGGCCGTGAGCGGCACTCCGACGATGGCATGCGCGGCCAGCCAGGCCACGTTTCGGTAGGTGGCCACGTCACCCGCGGCGGCGCGTAGCCGTTCGACAGGTGTCGGCTCGGGCTCCCGGGGCTCGGCCCCGGCCAGCGCGACGAGCAGTCGGTGCGCGCGGCGTCGTTCCAGGCCGGCGAGCCATCCGAGGAAGCGCACGGCCGGGGCCAGCAGCGGGAGGCCGACCAGGACGAGGCTCAACCCGAGTGCCCCGGCCAGCGCGCCGATCGAGACCACCGCGACGAGCGCGGTGGAGCCGCCCGTCACCAGGTACGTCGTTGCGAACCATGCCCGCCGCATCGTCATATTCTGCGTCCACAACGGAGGCCCGGGCAGTGTAGCCAGCTACACCATTGGTTCGGGTCCCTGCTCCCTCGTCGGCGCACCCGGCCGTCCCTAGCGTCGATGACATGAGAAAACCGCAACGTCTCGGCGTGCTCGCCGGGGTCGTCCTGCTCGCCGTCGGTGCTGCGAGCGCGCCGGCTGCGGCCCACCGACCAGGGCAGGGGTGTTCCACCCGGCCGGCGACGACGGCCGCGCTGCACGACCTGACCACCATCCACCGGCTGGCCGGCGCGGCCATCGAGGTGCACGGGCCCGAGTGCGGCCGGTGGTCCGCCGTCGAGGGCCGGGCCGACCTGCGAACGGGCCGGCCGATGCAGGTCAACGAGCGGATCAGGATCGGCAGCTCCACCAAGACGTTCACCGCGACAGTGGTGCTGCAACTCGTCGCCGAGGGCCGTCTGGGGCTTGACGTCCCCATCGAGGCGTACCTGCCCGGCCTGATCCGGGGCATCGGGCACGACGGTCGACGGATCAGCGTGCGTGATCTGCTGCGGCACACAAGCGGCCTGCCCGACCATGTCGACGCGCTGGACTGGGACCGGGTGGACCGGTGGCGGTACCGGCACTATTCGTCGGCGGAGCTGGTCGCGATGGCACTGGCCCAGCCGTCGCCCGGTGCGGGCTGGCACTACTCGACCACAAACTACGTCCTTGCCGGCCTGATCGTGGAGCAGGTCACCGGCCGCGACATCGGCGAGGAGATCGGTCGGCGGATCATCGGTCCGCTGGGCCTGACCGATACCTACTGGCCGGGCGACTCGGTGCGGATCCGGGGGGCGCATCCGCGCGGCTACGCGTTGGCCGCTGCCGAGCGGCGGCGAGACGTCACGGAGTTCAATATGTCGTACGGCGGGGCCGGCGGGGCGCTGGTCTCGACCCTCGCCGACCAGAATCGCTTCTTCGCCGCGCTGCTCGGCGGTCAGCTACTCGACCCCGTCCGCCTCGCGGCGCTGACCGAGACCGTGTCGGCCGACCCGGACCGACTGTGGCCCGCCGCCCGATACGGCCTCGGGATCATCTCGACGCCGCTGGACGACTGTGGCGGAACCCTGTACTGGGGCCACGGCGGGACGACGCCGGGCTTCCGCACCCTGGGCGGCGTCACCGCCGACGGTCGACGGGCGCAGCTCGTCGTGAACGACGAACCGGCGTCGTACGAGAGCTGGCAGGCGCTGCGGACGACCCTCCACGCCGCGCTCTGTGAGGCCCGGTGACCCGCCGCCGGCCGGGCTCCCCGACGACGAATCCGACGACACATCCGACGACGAGGGAGACGAGAGCGATGACCTGGAATGCTGTGCTCACCAGCGCGACGCGAACGGTAGCGGTGCTGGCCGCCGTCACCATCACCGTCACGGCCGTGGCCGGCCCGGTTCGGGCCGATGCCAATGATCTGGGCGGCTACGAGCGACAACGATTGTTCTGGCACACCTGTCAGCGGGATTCGGCCGACCAGCCCGGTGCGGAGTTGGATCAGGCGGGCGCGAGCTGCACCGAGTTGACCGTGCCACTGGACTACGCCCGCCCGCGCGGCGCCACCATCACCCTCGCGTTGTCCCGGCTCGCGGCGACCGACACCGCGCGCCGGGTCGGCGTCCTGCTGCTGAACACCGGCGGTCCGGGGGCGCCGGGGATGTCGGATGTCCTGCCGATCCGGCAGTGGCTGGGTGACGTCGGGGCGACGTTCGACTTGATCGGGTTGGATCCCCGGTTCGTTGGTCGCAGCACCCCACTGGACTGCGGCTGGCCGACCGGCACCTTGAGCCGCTCGGCCGGGCCGGACCGCGCGTCCTTCGACCGGCTGATCGCCTTCGAGCGCGATCTCGCCGCCCGGTGCGCTCGTCGCGGCGGTGACCTGCTGCCGCACGTGACCACCCGAAACACGGCCCGCGACATGGATCTCCTGCGGGCCGTGCTCGGCGAGTCGAAGCTGTCCTACCTCGGCTACTCCTACGGCACGTACCTCGGTGCGGTCTACCTGCAGATGTTCCCCGAGCGTGCGGACCGGGTCGTCCTGGACAGCGCCGTCGACCCGGCGGGCTACGGCGCGCGGGTGCTGCGCGAGGCCGGGCCCGCCAACGAGGTCGCATTACGCGACTGGGCTGACTGGGTGGCACGCCACCATGACCGGTACGGCCTGGGCGGCACGGGCCAGCAGGTGCTGGCCGTCCTGGACGGGATCTGGGCCGCCGCGACCCGCCGTTCACTGCGGGTGGGCGAATACCGGGTCGACCGACAGTCGCTGCCGTTCCTGCTGCTCAACCGGCTCAGCGACGACCGGGACGAGTCCCACGCCGATCTCGCCCAGACGGTCCAGGTGCTTCGGCAGGCCGCGACGACGGGATCGGCGACGCCCACCGCGTCGATGGCGGACACGCTGTCGTTCCTGCTGACCGGCGCCGAGTCGGCAACGGGTAGCGCGCAGGCCGCGATCCTCTGCGGCGACGTGCCGGTGTCCCGCGACCCGGGGGACTACTGGCGGGACATCCGTCAGCATCACGCCAGCGAGCCGCGGTTCGGGGAGCTGACCAGGGCGATCAACCCGTGTGCATTCTGGCCGCAGGGGCCACGGGAGCGGCCGACAGTGGTGGGAAACGCGGTGCCCGCTCTGATCGTGCAGTCGACCGGCGACACTCGGACGATCTACCGGCACGGTCAGGCGATGCACCGAGCGCTGACCGGCTCCCGGCTGCTCACCCTGCGCGACGCGCGGATCCACGGAGTCTTCGGCAACTATGGCAACGCCTGCGTGGACGGGGCGGTCATCGCCTATCTCGCCGACGGCAGGTTGCCCGCGACCGACCTCGAGTGCGTCAGCACCGCGTCACGTTGATCCGTCTGCGCCGGTCAGCACGGGCCCGCACCCTCCTCGAAGAGGCGGCGGGCCCAGTCGGCGTACCCGGCGATGGTCTTTCGGACCGTGTGTCCGTCGTGCAGGAAGAGGTACGCGCGGTCGCCGCTGCGCGCGAGCAGCCCGTCGAGACGGTATGTCCCCTGTGGAGCGTGAAGGCGGCTGACCTGCGGGTAGCGGGCCCAGACCTCGTCGATGGGCGAGCCCGCGGTGATGCCCTCCGGTGTCCGCATCGGGTCGCCGACCCAGAGCAGCACCAGTTTGTCCTCCACGAAGACCGGGCTGACGGTGTCGTGGCCGGCGAGCGTCGGCCCGCAGGCGTCCATATTGGTCAGCAGGATGCCGCGTCGGGCCAGCTCCTGCTCCGTGTCACCGAACTCGATGTTGCGCAGGCCGTTCAGGTCGATGATCTCCACGCTGCCGGCGGGCCGGCCGTCCGGGATCGGCCCGGTCGGCGGCACTCCGCTGCCAGCAATCCAGGCAGCCGTCATCAGCGTGGCAATAAACGCGAATTGTCGCAATTTCATGGAATCCCCCAGTCCCCAACGGGACGGGAGCGTTCAGGTTGCTGCCGGTCCCCGTATTTCTCAGCGGCCTGCGGGACGCGTCTCGACGGTGCCGGCTTTCTGTCCGCGGATGATGGCTGCCGGGTGCAGGAATGCGAACGCGCGGTCAAGTAGCGCAGCCCGGTCGGCGGTGCCGTCAGAACGCAGCCATTCCTGCGAAACCGTGTCGAGGATCGCGGCCGCGGCGTTGGTGAGTAGCTCCGCGTCGAACGAGTCGAGCCGCACGCCCGGTCGATCGCGCAGCGCGTCGCTGACGTGTCGGCGCCACTGTGCCCGCTTCTGATACAGGCGGGCATGCAGCGACGGCGTCGATTCGATCAGGCGGAGGCTGGCGAGCGTCTGCTCAGACGTGTGGATCTGCCGTTCCCACCGGCTCAAGACCTGGTGCAGGGACTGCCACGGGTCCTCGTCGGCGGGCCGTGCGCGGATGTCCTCGACGACCTGCTCGCCGGTGACGTCCACCCCGCCGAACACGGCGTCTTCCTTCGCCGGAAAGTAGCGGAAGAAGCTCCGTTTGGTGAGCCCGGCGGCCTGGGCGATCTCGTCGACAGTCGTCTCGTCGAACCCGCGTTCGGCGAACAGGCCCAGCGCCACCCGAGCGATCTCTGCGCGAACCGCGCGCCGCGTACGTTCACGTAGTCCCTCAGCCACGCACCGGAGTCTACTTCACAACATCACATGCCTATCCTGTCACCCGGTGTCGTACATTGACGGCGATCTGAGTAGAGGGGAGGCGGCGGCGATGACGCTGAACGGCAAGACCGTCCTGGTGACCGGCGGCACGGGCGGAATTGGCAAGGAGACCGCCCGGGGACTGGCTCGGCTCGACGCCCGTGTCGTCCTCGTCGGACGCGACAGTGGTCGGGCAGGCGCCGCGGCCGTAGAGCTTCAGCGCGACACCGGCAACGGCAATGTCGACACGCTCACCGCCGATCTGACCCGGCGACGCGATCTGCACCGACTGGCCGACCAGGTGACCGCGCGGTACGGGAGCCTGGACGTGCTGATCAACAACGTCGGTGTGACCAGGGAACGACGCGAACTGACCGAGGACGGCATCGAGACCACCTTCGCCGCCAACGTCATCGCCCCATATCTACTGACCCACCTGCTGCTGCCGGCGCTGAAGGATGTCCCAGCGGCTCGGGTCATCAACATCACCGGCGGCATTCCGCGAGGATCTATTGACCTCGACAACCTGCAAGGCGAGAAGTCCTACGTCGGGTTGTCGTTCTACAACCAGACCAAGCTGGCGCTGATGGCGATGAGCCACACGTTCGCCGAACGCCTGACCGGGACCGGCGTGACCCTCAACGTGGCCTACCCCGGCCACGCGTACACGTCGCTGAACCAGGGCCTGACCACCAACACCTACCCGACGCTGGCGCGGCCCATCGTCCCGCTGCTACGTCTGGCGCTGCCGGTCCTCTACGGGCACCGAGCGGTGGTCAAGGCATCGACATCAAGCATCTACCTCGCCTCCAGCCAGCAGGCGCAGGGGATGCACCATACCTACGTCAACAGCCGGTGCCAGCGCACCCCATGGCCCGACGCGGTCCTCGACAGACGCAACCGCGACACCATCTGGGCGCTCTGCGAGAAGCTCGCCGGCTAGGCCGACCCGGTGGCGTCCTCAGCGCTCTTCCTCCCACTGTTCGACCAGCTCGTCCCAGTAGTCGGCGCTGAGCCGACGCCGTCCGTGCGCCAGCCAGCCGTCGGTGTTCCGTTCCAGGTGCAACCCCAGTTCGGCGAACGGGTCGATCCACGTACCCGGCTCCGCGCCGAGCCGCGTCAGGGCCGAGTTGATCGGCCACTGCTCGCGCGGGTCATCGAAGACGTCGGCGAAATGGGGGCCCCACGACAGAGTCCCGCCCAGCCACACCGCCGCCGACTGGTAGCCGTCACCGCCGAAGAACTCCGCCTCCAGGTACGCCACCGGCCCCGACGTGGACCAGGCCTCCAGCAACTCGACCAGCGGCGGCGACAGCACCAGCGCGAACGGCTGCTCGGCGCTGGGATCGTCCGCCGCGTAATCCGGCAGTGATCCGGTCAGCTCGACAATCAACTGCGGGGTGATCGGCAGCAGCGCGAAGTCCTGGCGCAGCTCGCCGAGGACCGCGTGATCCAGCTCGGCGGTGTGCTCCCGGAGCAGCTCGGCGTCCGCGACCACCGCGCTGAGCTGGTAACCCATCGATCCCTCCGCCATCCACAGCCTGTGGATAGAACATGTGTACGACGGTCGTGTGATCCGTCGATGCCTGGCACCGTACCGGTTGTGGTTGTGGTCAGACCCGCCCCGGCGGCACCGCGGCGGTCCGCACCGCATCGGCGAGCAGTTGCGGATGGGACAGCATCGGGTGGTGGCCGGCGGGTAGTTCGACGGTCCGGGTCGCGCGGGCGGCCTGGGACCGTTGCAGGGCGGGTGGGGTGGCCCGGTCCTCGGCGCAGACGATCGCCGTCGACGGCAGGTGACGCCACCCCGCGTACCGGACCGGGGCGGTGAGCACCGAAGCGGCCTGTCGGGTCAGGCGGGCGACCGCACCCTCGACCGCCTGCTCGTCGCAGTCCTGGAGAAACAGGTCGCGCACCGACTCGTGTCGCGCGCCAAATGTGCCATCCGGAAAGAATTCCAGGTGGGGGGCCGGCTCCGCCGGGCCGAGGTGGGCAAGGGCCTGCCCGACGTCCGGCAGGAAAGAGGAGACGTACACCAGATGAGCGACCTCGCCGGCGTCGGCGGCCTCGGTCGCGACCACCCCGCCGTAGGAGTGCCCCACCAGCACTGCCGGGCCGACCTCGCGCAGCACCCGTCGGGTCTCGGCGACGTCGGCCGCGAAGTCGGCTGCGGCACCCGCCACCTCGCCGCAGCTCGGCAGCCGGACCGCGACGCTGTCCAGCCCGTCGGCTCGCAGCGCGGCGGCGACCCGCGACCACCACCACTCGCCGTCGCGGACGCAGGCTCCGTGCACGAACACCACATTCATCGCTGTCTCCCGTCGGAGGATCGTCACCAGTTCGCTCCGTCCTCGACGTTAGACGTAGCAATCGTTACGTGAAAAAGTGGCGGCATGGGACGCCGTCTACAGCCGGAGATCCGTGAGCGGCTCCTCGACGGGTGCGTCGAACACCTGCTGGAGCACGGGCTCCCGGTCACCTCGTTGACGCCGGTCGCGGCGGCGGTTGGAGTCAGCCCCCGCATGCTGATCTATCACTTCAGCACGAAGGATCGGCTGGTCCGGTCGGCGCTGATCGAGGCCCGGCGGCGGCAGCGAGCGCTGTTCGAGAATGCCTTGCGGCATCGCCCCGGCACGCCCTACGTCGACACCCTGGCCGCGGCCTGGGCGACCCTCTCCGGGTCGGCTGCCCGACGCTACGTGCGCCTGTTCAGCGTCGTGCAAGCGCTGCCGCCGGCCGAGACGCCCTGGCAAAACTTCCCGGTGATGGCGGTGCATGACTGGCTGCCCACGATCGCCGGCGGGCTACGCGCCGACCGTCACCCCCAGGCGGATGTGCTGGCCACGTTGGTCCTCGGGGTGGCGCGTGGGCTCCTGCTCGACGATCGAGCGACAGGTGAACACGACCGCACCGGGGAGGCGTTCGCCGCCTTTCTCGGCATGCTGGCCGGCCACCGGAGTTGAACCCGGCTGAGGCCGCGAGCCCAACTCCGTGACCGGCTCAGATCTTGGACACTTTCCGTTCAGCCGAGGGAACGGAAAGTTTCCAAGATCTCGCTGGGCGCGCGGTCAGCCGGGCGGGTCACCGAGGCGTCGGGGGCGGTCAGGCTCGCCGGGCGAGCTGGCTGACGAACGCGCGCCAGGCCGTCGGCGCGAAGGCGAGCGCCGGGCCGTTCGGGTCCTTGGAATCCCGTACGCCGACCACGTCGGGCAGGTTGTCGGCGACCTCCACACAGTTGCCGCCGTTGCCGCTGCTGCGGCTGCTCTTGCGCCACCGGGTGCCGTTCAGCTCCATGACTCCGCCACTTCCCTGATGAGATCGACCGACTGCCAGTGGGACAGCGCCTCCCCGCGCACGTTCTCCCATGCCGCCATCATGGCCGCGATGTCCTCTGGGTCGCTAGCGACTTGGCCCTGGAGTTGGTTGTCGAGGTAGCCGGCGACCCGGTGGTCAGGACTGTGCGCGATCACGAACGGCCCGTTGAGGCCGGCGTAGGCGCCGACCGTGCTGGGCACGACATGCACCCGGATGTGCGGCTCGGCGCAGGCCGCTGCCACGGCCAGCAGTTGCTCGCGCATGGTCGACCGGCCACCCACCGGTCGGCGGAGGATCGCCTCGTCGATGACCGCCGTGAACTGCGGCGGGTCGTCGCGCTTGAGCACTCCCTGTCGGCCGAGTCGGACCGTGAGGTGCCGCTCGATCTCACCCCGGGGGATCAGGCCCGCGCCGCTCAACACGGCACGGGCGTACGCCTCGGTCTGCAGCAACCCCGGCAGGACGGTCGACTCGTATGACCGAAGCGACACCGCCTCCCGCTCGATCTCCTGCCACGAACGAAACCAAATGGGATCACGACGTCTTGAAGTGTCCGGCCAGATGTCCGGCACCTTCTTGCGGAGAGCCTCGGCTGCCGCCAGGCGGTGCCGAGGATGCGGGATGCGGTCCTCGGTTAACCACCGCCCCACGGTCTTCGGGTCGACGCCGACCGTCTCGGCGAGAGATTCGGTGGTGTGTCCGGTGTCGCTGAGCGCTACCCGCAACGCGTCGTTCACGGCCCCTCCATCGAGATGTCTCAAATATCTGAGGACCATATCGCTACGCGGTGTATCTGTCTGGTGACGCGCCCGAGGGTGGTCCACAGAAGACGGCGCGACCGGTGGAGGCGCAGCAGCCCGGCGGTCGGCGTCAGTCAGAGGGTCGCCCCGGCGGGGAGGGCGGGGTGACCCTCTTCCACCGCAAAGGAGGCTCGCCCATGCCCCGCCGCCCGCCCATGCCCCGCCGCCGCCACCGGGATCACGTACCGACTCGCCCCACCTGGCGTTGCGCGGCATGCGGCATCGCCTGGCCCTGCTCGGCGGCGAAGCTGCGGTTGCTCGGCGAGTATCGACACGATCGACTGGCGTTGACCGTCTACCTGGCGACGCTTCAGGCCGAGGCCGGCGAACAGTTGGCCGAGCTGGACCCCACCCGGCTGAGGGAACGCTTCCTCTCCTGGGCCCGCGCCCGTGCCTGACGGTGCTGCCGCGCCCGCGCCCGCGCCCGCGCCTGACCGTGCCCGCGCTCGCGCTCGCGCTCGCGCCCGGCCGAGCTGCCGCGCCTGACCGGGCCGCTGCCGCGCCCACGCCTGACGGGCTGCTTCCGCCTGGTCGGATCGGGCTGCCTCACCGGGTCCGCCTACCTGTAGAGCTGCCCCACAAATGGGGCAGCTCTACAGGCGCGCACTCGGGCACGCGCGACTGCGGCGACCGCGGCGTGACTGCGGCGACCGCGGCGCGACCGCAGCGACCGCGGCGACCGCGGCGTGACTGCGGCGACCCCGGTGGGACTGCGGCGACCCCCGGCGCGACCCCGGATGTCAGGGGTGCCAGATCGCCACTTCGATGTCGCTTCGCCTCTCGGCGAAGCGGCCGTCCCGTGCGGCAGTCGTCAAGAGCTGGCGCAGATCCGCCTCGAAGTCCGGGAGCCGGTCGCCGAACAGGTGCGGTGCCGAACTGGACAGCGAGAACACCGCCGAGGTGACCTCGTCCACGGAGCGTTCCACGACGACCCCCTGTTCGACGGTGATCCAGGTGGGGTCGGTGAAGCCCGCCTCGCGCATGATCTCGGCCTCGCCGGAGGGGGTGCCCCCTGGCAACAACGCCTGGCCGGCCCGACGGATCGGCCCCAGGTAACTTGCGACCAGCTCGTCGATCCGCGGCCAGGGTGCTCGGGGGTAGGGCAGCGGGTCGTCCCCGGCCACGCCCTGATGCGTGTTCGCGCCCACGTGGACCCAGGCCCCGTCGGGCGTGAGCATGTCGCGGACGCGCCGAGCCACGAGTGGGCGGTCCATCCAGTGGAACGACTGGGCGAACGTGGCCACCCGGAAGACGCCCAGGTCGGCCGGCAGGGCCTCGGCGCGTAGGTGTCGCCACTCGACGTTGAGCACCCCGACACCGTCAGCTCTGCGCCGCCCCTCGGCGAGCATGTCCTGGTCGGCGTCGACGCCCACCGCCGCCTCGAACAGGGGCGCGAGCAGCAGCGTCAACGATCCGGGCCCGCAGCCCACGTCCAGGAGTCGACCGGTGCCGTCGAGGTCGAGCGCGGTACGGATGGCGTCGGCGAGACCGGCGGGGTAGGGCAGCCGTCCGACGCTGTAGTGGCGGGCGCTGCCCGCGTACAAAGTCTCGTCCCACTGCCACGTCGTCTCGGTCACGACGTCGATGAGACCACGGGGCGGGTGGTGGCGTCTCGCGCGGCACGGTTGCGGACACAAAGCTCTACAAGACGGAGCTGCGCGACGCCAACCCGGAGTACGCCAGCCTGCGCTGGTGCACGCTCGGCGGCACGAGCATGCCGACGGTGCTGAGCGGCGCGCGGACGTTCGGCTGCCAGCTCGACGGCGCGAAGGGCGCGGTTATCGGCCCGGTCTTCGTGGACGAGGACGGGACCCGGTCCCTCGGGGGCGGCGACCTTGAGAGGTGGCTTTCGGCGCGGGGCGCGGAGAGTGTCCGGGTGATGGGCTGGCGCCACCCCGGAGACGACTCAGGGCCGGTCCCCGTGGGGGCCGGCCCTGTCGTTCGTGCAGCTCAGGCGAGCGGAGGATACGAGATTCGAACTCGTGAGGGTGTAAACCCAACACGCTTTCCAAGCGTGCGCCCTAGGCCTCTAGGCGAATCCTCCGCGAGCCAGGATACAGGCCCCCGCCGGCCGGGCCACCCCACCACCCCCTGAAGATCGACGGGCGGTCGGGTAGGCTTGGCGGCACCTCCCGTGCGGCGGTATCTCGTGAACCTCCCCAGGGCCGGAAGGCAGCAAGGATAAGCGAGCTCTGCCGGGTGCACGGGAGGCCTTTTCGTCTGTGGGCCGGTTGATCCACTCGACATCCGTGATGTCGGGGCATCCCGGGCATGCGGACACCCCGATTTCCCGGAAGCCGAGTCGATCAAGGCCGGAAGCCGAGTCGGTCAACGCGCGCCGACCATGCTGCCCGGCGGGGTGGGTGGTCACCCGCGCCCGACCGGCGCAGAATGGCTCGGTCGAGAGGAGGCGGGACGAGTGACGCTGGCGCTCTACCGCAAGTACCGGCCGCGTACCTTTGCTGAGGTCATCGGTCAGGAGCACGTGACCGAGCCGCTGTCGCAGGCGCTGCGCAGCGGCCGGCTCAACCACGCCTACCTCTTCTCCGGCCCCCGTGGCTGCGGCAAGACCACCAGCGCCCGGATCATGGCCCGCTCGCTCAACTGTGAGCAGGGCCCCACTCCCGAGCCGTGCGGCAAATGTGCCTCCTGCCGCTCGCTGGCCGCCGACGGTGCCGGCTCCATCGACGTGATCGAGATCGACGCGGCCAGCCACGGCGGTGTCGACGACGCCCGCGAGCTGCGCGAACGCGCGTTCTTCGCGCCGGCCAGCAGCCGTTTCAAGATCTACATCATCGACGAGGCGCACATGGTCTCGACCCAGGGCTTCAACGCCCTGCTCAAACTGGTCGAGGAGCCCCCGGAGTACGTCAAGTTCATCTTCGCCACCACCGAGCCGGAGAAGGTCCTCGGCACGATCCGGTCGCGGACCCACCACTACCCGTTCCGGCTGTTTCCGCCGAAGGTGGTCCGCCCGTACCTGGAGCAACTCACCCAGGCCGAGGGCGTCGCCGTCGAGCCGGCGGTCTTTCCTCTTGTGGTCCGCGCCGGTGGCGGCAGCATGCGGGACAGCCTCTCGGTGCTCGACCAGCTCATCGCCGGCGCCGGCGCGGAGGGGGTCAGCTACGCGCGGGCCGTCGCGCTGCTCGGAGTCACCGACTCGGCGCTGATCGACGAGATGTGCGACGCGCTTGCCGCCGGTGACGGCGCCGCCGCGTACGCCACCGTCGACCGGGTCGCCGAGGCCGGCCACGACATGCGCCGATTCGCCTCCGACCTGCTGGAACGGCTCCGCGACCTGATCGTCATCCAGCAGGTGCCGGACGCCGCCGCGAAGGGTCTGATCGACGGCCCGGGCGACCAGATCGAGCGGATGGCCGCCCAGGCCGCGCAGCTCGGCTCGGCCACGCTGTCGCGCTGCGCCGACATCGTGCACAACGGGCTGGTCGAGATGCGCGGCACCACCGCGCCCCGACTGCTGCTGGAGCTGATCTGCGCCCGGATGCTGCTGCCCGGCGCGGACGACTCCACAGGTGGCCTGCTCCAACGCCTCGAACGGATGGAACGCCGGCTCACCCTGAGCGGCACCGACGCGCCGCCGGCCGCCGCCGGCTCCGCGCCGACCAACCACCCGGGAGTACGCCCACAGCACGCCGCTCCGGTCCCGGCTGCCGCGAACCCAGCACCCGTCAACGCCCCGACCTCCGCACCGCCGTGGGCTGTCGACCCGGCCACGTCCCCGACCCGGAACGCCGCGACCTCGGGCGCTCCCGCCCCGGCTGCTTCGGTCTCCGGCGCACCTGCCTCGCACGGCCCGGCCTCCGGCGCGCCTGCCTCGCACGGTCCGGCCTCCGGCGCGCCTGCCTCGCACGCTCCGACCTCGGGCGCGCCTGCGTCATACGGTCCGACCTCGGGCGCGTCTGCCTCGCACGGTCCGACCTCGGGCGTGCCTGCCTCGCACGCTCCGACCTCCGGTGCGTCTGCCTCGCACGGTCCGACCTCGGGCGCACCTGCCTCGCACGTTTCGGCCGCCGACTCGCCGATCCCGGCGTCACCCGGTGCGTCGGCCGTCGCCGGGTCGGCACCCGTTTCGCCCGCCGGGTCGGCCCCCCGTCGTGTGGTGCCACCGTCGGCGGTGCTGCCCGACCCGGCCACGCCCCAGCCCCCCCGACCGGGTGCGCCGGCCGCAGCGTTGGACGCCGTCGCGGTCCGCCGGGTCTGGCCCGACGTGGTCGGCAAGGTCAACCGGACCAACAAGCGGATCGCCGCCCTGATGCGCGACGCCGTGGTGCGTGAACTCGACGGCGACACGCTGGTGCTGACGGTCAAGTCCACAGTGTTGGCCAAGATGATGGCCGACCACGCGGCGGTGCTCACCGACGCGCTCTACGAGGAGTTGGGCGGGCGCTGGCAGATCCGCTGCGAGGTGGCCGGCGAGCGCGGAGGCGTGTCGCTGTCCAGCCCACCGCGCTCGCAACCCGCCGCGCCGGCCCGACCAGCCGCGCCGGACATGCCGCCCGCCCCGACGAACGCCACGACCCCGACTGCCGCCGGCCCGACGAGCACGCCGCCAGCCGCGCCAAGCCCGAACCCCGCGCCCGGCTCGAATCCCGGGTCGGGCTCGAACCTCGGGTCGGGCTCGAACCTCGGGTCGGGCTCGAACCTCGGGTCGGGCTCGAACCTCGGGTCGGGCTCGAACCCCGGATCCGGCTCGAACCCCGGGTCCGGCTCGAACGCCAGGCCGAGTTCGAATGCAGCGCCTGGCTCGAATGCCGCGCCGGGTGCGACCGCCACACCAAGCTCGAACGCCGTGCCTGGCGTTGGCGCCGCGTCTGGTTCGAACCCCACGCCTGGCTCGACCCCCACGCCCGGTGCTGGTGGTCGGGGCGCGGTTCCGTCCGCCCCGGCGGCGGACGACGACTGGCCGGAGGCGGCCCGCCCCGGCGGCGGCGCTCCCGTCGCCGAGGCGACGGATGACGAGGACTGGCCGGAAGCGGCCCGCCCCGGCGGTGTGGCGGCCGGAAACGAGTCGAGTTCCCACTCCGCGCCGACCTCGGCCGGCGCGAACGGCAGCGCCGGGAACGGGAACGCCGGAAACGGTAGCGGCACCAACGGCGGTAACCCCACCAACGGCGGTAACCCCAACGGCGGCGGCGCGAACGGCACCGGACCGGGTGGTTCGGGTGGGGCAGCAGCAGGTGGCGGTAAGCCGGGCGGGCGGGGTAACCCGACACCGGCGGCCCGGCAGCCGGCGACAGCCGGTGGTGCGCCGGTGAGCAGCGCCATCGCCGCGGCTCGCGCGGCGGCGGCGGGGCGCGGTGCGCGTACCGGAGCGGCAGCCCGGCCCGTCGCGGACGCCGAGTGGGCCGGCGAGCCGCCCTACGACCCGGACTTCGACGGCCCCGCGCGGGCCGGCCGGCCCGGCGGCGCGGCACCGGCCCCGGCCTTCGAGGGGTTCGACCCGGGCGACGAGCCGCTGGACGAGATCATCGACGAGAAGACCGCGCGGGAGTCGAGCGAGGAGCAGGCGGTACGGCTGCTCCGGGACACCTTGGGCGCGGAGAAGATCAACGAAGTCGACGCTCGCTAGGCACGCCCCGGCTTGGCGATCTTGCACTTTCGGTCGCCGTTTTGTGGAGAATGCCCTCTTATTTCTGGGCAGGAAGTGCAAGATCGCGCACGGGGCGGGTTTCGGCTAGGAGGACGCCTAGGCAGCAGGCCCAGAGGGGGAAGGGGAGGACGGCTACTCGTTCCATGCCGCCCACTCCGATTCCCAGGCCCTGCTGGGCGAAGAACAGCACCGACCCGACCAGCGCGACGAGCCCGGCGGCGAGGGTGAGCCGTCGCCGCCGGCCGAGCGTCGTGGTGTCCGGTGCGAAGCCGGCGAGCAGCAGACCGACGTTGCCGATTCCCATGATCAGAAATGCGCCGAGGACGTGCAGGTTCTCGTCGATGTCGGCCGGGTAGAGGGCCGCCAGGGCGTAGCCGCCGCTGGCCAGCAGCAGGAGGACCTGCGCCGTGCGCACCACGCCACCGCGACCGAGGAGCCGCCAGGTCAGCAGGAGCCCGGCGGCGAGCAGGACGGCGGTGACAAGCATCGAGGCGTTCATCAGCGGGTGCCAGGGCGAGCAGACGTAGCGGGGTCTGGTGGTGTCCCAGATGCCGCAGTGGGCGTTGCCGAGATCGCTGATGTTGTGGGTGGCCCAACTGTAGGCCGGCTGCCGCCAGCGCAGTCCGGTGACCAGATTGGCGACGAGGAATACCGGTGCGGCTGCCGCCCAGCACAGCGCGCCGGCCCGGCCGGTGCGGTTGAGGTTCATGCCGTCGAGCACACCAGCGCGACGGGTCCCGGCGCACTACTGGCAGATGGCCGGTTCGGGGTAGTGATAGCCGTACCCGGAGGGCTCGGCGTGGGGCACGTACCGGACGGGGGCGTGGTCGGTCCCAGCGGATAGGCTGGGCGGCGGCCGAGCAGACGAGTGCGAGAAGGAGCCATCCGTGCGCCCAGGTGGACAGCCGAACATGCAGCAGATGCTGAAGCAGGCGCAGAAGATGCAGCAGCAGATCGCCGCCGCCCAGGCCGAGCTGGCCGAGGCCGAGCTGACCGGCACGGCCGGCGGAGGGCTGGTCACCGCGACCGTCTCCGGCTCCGGTGAGCTGAAGGCCATCAAGATCGACCCGAAGGCCGTCGACCCGGACGACGTGGAGACGCTTGAGGACCTGGTGGTCGCGGCCGTGCACAACGCCGCCGAGGCCGCCCGCGAGCTGACCGAGCGCAAGATGGGTCCGGTCGCCGGTGGCATGGGCGGCCTCGGCCTGCCCGGTTTCTGAGCCGGCAGATGTACGAAGGTGCCATCCAGGACCTGATCGACGAGCTGGGGCGGCTGCCGGGCGTGGGCCCGAAGAGCGCCCAGCGGATCGCCTTCCACGTCCTGTCGGCCGACCCGGCCGACGTCAACCGCCTGGCCGGCGCGCTGCGCAAGGTCAAGGAGCTGGTGCGCTTCTGCACGACCTGTTACAACGTGGCCGAGTCCGAGCAGTGCCGGATCTGCCGCGACCCGCGCCGCACCGACGAGGTGCTGTGCGTGGTGGAGGAGCCAAAGGACGTGGTGGCCATCGAGCGGACCGGTGAGTTCCGCGGTCGCTACCACGTGCTGGGCGGCGCGATCAATCCGCTGGAGGGGATCGGCCCGGACAATCTGCGTATCCGGGAGCTGCTGATCCGGCTCGGTGGGGGCGGCATCCGGGAGTTGATCCTGGCCACCGACCCGAACACCGAGGGCGAGGCGACCGCCACCTATCTGGCGCTGATGGTGAAGCCGATGGGGATCTCGGTGACCCGGCTGGCCAGCGGGCTGCCGGTCGGCGGCGACCTGGAGTACGCCGACGAGATCACCCTCGGCCGGGCCTTCGAGGGGCGCCGGGCCGTCTGATCCCTGGGCCGCCGGTCTGCCGGCGATGACGCCACGATGAGATACAACTGAGTGGATGCGATGGGCCCGCGTGTCGAGCGCGGGCCCACCGGCGTACCACTTGGAGGTGGCGAGTGGCGACACGGCAGCCGGTCCAGCAGTCCTGGACCCCGGCGGTGCTGGTGATCGTGCTGGCCCTGGTCATCGCGGTCCCCACCGTGGCGATCGAGGTGGGGTTCCGGCGAATGGCCACGGACGGCCGCGCGGAACAGGCCCGGGCCGAAGCCGACGTGACCCGCTTCACGCAGGCGTACGCCGACGCGGTGGTCGCCGACGGCGACCTGGCGCCGACCGACGACCGGTTGGCGGCGGTCGCGGAGGGCGCCCGGGTGCAGGTGCGGGAGGTGCGCAGGCTGCCCGATCTCACGGTGATCGTGTACGGAGAGGCCCTCTTCAGCGGAATGTACTCGGTGAGCAGGTCGGACGTCTGCTACCGCGTGACCTTCCACGACCTGGGTACGGCCGCGGCGGGTTCGGTTGCCGAGCGGCTGGCGGACTGCCCACCACCCGTGCCCGGGCCGACACCCTCCTGACGCGTCGCGACGTCGTCGACGGTGCCGCCCCCGTTCCGGTGTCCGGTCCGGCACGGATCGATGTGTCGCTCCCTGTCTGCGCCGTGCCGTCGACTGTCAGACCTCGGCGCAAGGTGTCGGCTTGGTAGCGATTGCCTAACGCCCGTTCCGCTTGACGTGTGACATGTCATAGCCTCCCGCACACGGACCGAGCCACAGCTCGGCGTGGTCATGCGCATGACAGAGGTGAGAGATGCAGGCGAGAAGGCTAAAAACGGCCGTGGCCATCGCGGCCGTTGCCGCTCTGGCGGTCGGCGCGGCCGGCTGCGCGGAGAGCGAGCGCGGCGACAGTGGCGAGGCCAAGACTGGCGGCACCTTCATCTTCGCGGGTGCCGGTGACCCGAAGAACTTCGACCCGATCTTCAACGATGACGGTGAGTCGTTCCGGCCGGTCCGGCAGATGTTCGACACCCTGGTGAGCCACAAGCCGGGCACGGCGGAGCTTCAGGGCGGTCTGGCGGAGAGCTGGGAGCACGACCCGGATGGCAAGGTCTGGACGTTCAAGCTCCGTCAGGGCGTGAAGTTCCACGACGGTACGCCGTTCAACGCCGCCGCGGTCTGCTTCAACTTCGACCGCTGGTACAACATGAAGGGCGCCGCCGCCCAGTCCCAGATGATCTACTACATGGACGTCTTCGGGGGCTTCGCCAAGAACGAGAGCGAGTCCGCCGGCAAGCCGGTCTACAACAAGTGTGAGGCGCAGGGCGACGGCACCGCGGTCGTCACGCTGAACCAGTACAAGGGCGCCTTCCCGGGGGCCTTCGCGCTGACCTCGCTGTCGATCGCGAGCCCGGAGGCGTTGAAGAAGTACGACGCCAACACGGTGAAGCAGAACGGCGACTCGTTCGAGTACAGCGCCTTCGCCACCACCAACCCGGTCGGCACCGGCCCGTTCACCTTCGGTGGCTGGGACAAGGCCAAGAACGAGATCACCTTGAACCGCAACCCGGACTACTTTGGCGACAAGGCCAAGGTGGACAAGATGATCATCAAGATCATCAAGGACGAGAGCACCCGTAAGCAGGAGCTTCGTGCCGGCACCGTCCAGGGCATCGACTTCCCGGCCCCGGCCGACCGCAAGGCGCTCGAGGGTGAGGGCTTCCAGGTCATCAACCGCCCGGCGTTCAACATCCTCTACCTCGGCCTCAACCAGAAGAACCCGAAGCTGAAGGACCTGCGGGTGCGCCAGGCGATCGCCTACGCCCTCAACCGCCAGCAGCTGGTGCAGACCAAGGGCCCGGGCGGCGCGAAGGTCGCCGACGAGTTCCTGCCGGACACCGTGCTCGGCTACGCCCCGGACGTGCAGAAGTACGAGTACAACCCGGAGAAGGCCAAGCAGCTCCTCAAGGACGCTGGCGCCGAGGGCCTGACGCTCAACTTCTACTACCCGCCGGACGTCACCCGGCCGTACATGCCGAACCCGCAGGAGATCTTCACCGTCCTCGCCAACGACCTGCAGGCCGTCGGCATCAAGGTCAACGGTGTGCCTCGCCCGTGGAACGGTGGCTTCAAGGACGACGTGCAGCAGTTCGGCAAGCAGGACCTGCACATCCTCGGCTGGACGGGTGACTACAACGACCCGGGCAACTTCGTCGGCACCTTCTTCGGCCGGGCCAAGGTCGAGTTCGGCGACCAGTCGATGACCGAGATGTTCGACGCCATCGCCAAGGCTGACGGCATCGTCGACGACGCGGGCAAGAAGGCGGCCTGGGAGCAGGTCAACCGGGACATCGCCGCCAAGTGGCTGCCGGCCGTGCCGGTCTGGCACGCTCCGCCGGCCATCGTCGTCACCAAGGATGTCAAGGGCGTGGTGGCCAGCCCGTTGACCGACGAGCGATTCAACACGGTCAGCATCAGCAAGTGACGTCCCTCGGCTGAGGCCGTAGGCGTGATCGGCCCGGGTCCGGGGTTCCTCCCGGCCCGGGCCGATCCGCGATCTTTGAGAGTCTGGTGTGTGAGAGATGTTGCGAGTCATAATCCGCCGCCTGTTGCAGTTGGTGGTGACCCTCATAGCGCTGTCGGCGCTGATCTTCGTCTGGCTGCGGAACCTGCCCGGTGGCCCGATCGAGGCACTGCTCGGCGAGCGGGCCACGCCCGAGCGTCGCGAGCTGCTGACCAAGGCGCTCGGCTACGACCAGCCGATCCTGGTGCAGTACGGCAAGTTCATGCAGCGGGTGGTCACCGGCGACTTCGGCAACTCGATCCGGACCGGTGACCCGGTCACCGAGGTCATCAGCCGCGCCTTCCCGGCCACCATCGAGCTGGCCATCGCCGCGATGATCATCGCCGTCGGACTCGGTGTGCCGCTCGGCTACCTCGCCGCCCGCTGGCGCGGACGGTGGCCGGACAACCTCACCATCGCCGGCACCCTGCTCGGCATCTCCATCCCGATCTTCTTCCTGGGCTACCTGCTCAAGGACGTCTTCACCCAGAACATCCACTGGTTCCCGCCGTCCGGGCGGCTCACCACCGGACTGGACAACACGAACGTCACCGGGTTCTTCGTGCTCGACGGCCTGTTGACCCGGGAGTTCGACGCCAGCGCGGACGCGTTGTGGCACCTGATCCTGCCGGCGATCACGCTCGCCACCATTCCGTTGGCGGTGATCGTGCGGATCACGCGGGCCAGCGTGCTCGACGTCCTGGACGAGGACTACGTACGGACCGCCGAGGCGAAGGGCCTGCGCCACCGTACGATCCGCGGCCGGCACATCCTGCGTAACGCGCTCCTGCCCGTGGTCACGACCATCGGCCTGCAGACCGGCGCGCTGCTCTCCGGTGCGGTACTCACCGAGAAGGTCTACAACTGGGGCGGCATCGGCACGCTGATCACCGACTCGATCAGCGGTGGCCGGGACTACCCGGTACTCCAGGCGATCATCCTGCTGGCCGCGCTGGTCTTCGTGGTGGTCAACCTGCTCGTCGACCTCTCCTACGCCTTCATCGACCCGAGGGTGCGTGTGCGATGAGTGACCCGATCACCCAGGCCGGCACGCCGGCGCCCCGCCCCGGGGACGACAAGCCACGTCCCGGCATGAGCGAGCGCAGCATCGGCCTGCTCGGCGACCGCAAGAAGGCACGACTCGACGAACTGGCCCAGGCGAGCGCCTCCGACCGGGGCGGGATCAGCCTCGTCCGCGACGCCCTGCGCCGGCTGCGGCGTAACCCGGTCGCCGTCGTCGGAGCCGTGATCGTGGGGCTGTTCGTCCTGGTGGCGATCTTCGCTCCGCTGATCGCACCGCACGACCCGGTGCAGCGCTTCGACGAGCTGACCAAGGGCCTCACCGTGGACACCATCCCGGGAGCCAGCAGTGGGTTCCCGTTCGGCTCCGACCCGCTCGGCCGGGACTTCCTGTCCCGCATGATCTACGGCGCCCGGCAGACGCTCTTCGTGGGCGTGCTCGCGACTCTCATCGGTCTCGCGCTCGGAGTGCTGATCGGCGCGATCGCCGGCGCGTTCGGCGGCTGGGTCGACGTGGTCCTGATGCGGCTCACCGACGTGATGCTTGCCCTGCCGAGCCTGCTGCTCGCGATCACCCTCGTCGCGATGGCCAGCCGGTCGAGCCAGTGGACCGTCATCTTCGCGGTGGCCATCGTGAGCGTGCCGATCTTCGCCCGGCTGCTGCGCGGCTCGATGCTGGCCCAGCGCGAGAGCGACCACGTGTTGGCCGCCCGCGCGCTCGGCGTCAAGGAGCGCAACATCGTGCTGCGGCACATGTTGCCCAACTCGTTGACCGCGGTGATCGTGCAGGCGACCCTGACCTTCGCGGTGGCCATCCTGGACGCCGCGGCGCTGTCCTTCCTGGGCCTCGGCGACCCGGACATCAACCGCGCCGAGTGGGGTCTGATGCTCGGCGTGGACGGCCAGCGCTACTTCGAGGTCCGCCCGGAGTTGGCGTACTACCCCGCGCTCGCGATCATCGTGGTCGCGCTCGGCTTCACCCTGCTGGGTGAGGCGATGCGCGACGCGATCGACCCGAAGAACCGGCGGTGACCACGGTGAACGCTGTCAGCGTGCCCGGACCCCGTCTCGGGCGAGCGCGAGGAGTGAGCTTGCGAGCCCCACAGTCGCGAGCGAAGGACCACAGCAGTGAGGAAGTGACTCGATGAGCCTGCTCGACGTCCGTGACCTGAGCGTCGTGTTCCAGCGGCGCGGCGAGCGGCCCTTCACCGCCGTGGACAAGGTCAGCTTCACCGTGGAGCCGGGGCAGACGGTCGGCCTGGTCGGCGAGTCCGGCTGCGGCAAGAGCGTGACCAGCCTGGCCATCATGGGCCTACTGCCCAAGCGCGGTAACAAGGTCACCGGTGAGGTGCTCTTCGACGGCACCGACCTGCTGAAACTGCGACCGGACGACATGCGCGACCGCCGCGGCCGGGAGATCAGCATGATCTTCCAGGACCCGCTCTCCTCGCTGAATCCCGTCATCCCGATCGGGGTCCAGGTGGCCGAGGTGTTGGAGCGCCACCAGGGCCGGGATCGCAAGCAGGCACTGCGCGAATCGCGGGACCTGCTGGACGCGGTCGGCATCCCCGACCCGCAGCGGCGGCTCAGCGAGTATCCGCACCAGATCTCCGGTGGGATGCGTCAGCGCGCGCTGATCGCCATCGCGCTGGCCTGCAAGCCTCGGCTGCTGATCGCCGACGAGCCGACCACCGCGCTCGACGTGACCATCCAGGCGCAGATCCTCACCCTGCTCAAGCAGTTGGTCGACGAGACCGGCACGGCGCTCGTCATGATCACGCACGATCTGGGCGTGGTGGCCGGGCTCTGTGACACCGTGAACGTCCTCTACGGCGGCAAGGTGGTCGAGCGGGAACGGCGGCACGAGCTGTTCGCGCACGCCCGGCACCCGTACACCCACGGGCTGCTCAGCTCGGTGCCCCGGCTGGACTCTCCGCGCGGTGAGCGACTGCACGCGATCCGCGGGTCGGTCGCCGACAACATCCCGTGGGCCGAGGGGTGCGCCTTCGCGCCGCGCTGCGACAACGTTGTGGACGCGTGTCTCGAAGGACCGCCGCCGCTCGAACCCACCGCCACCGGCGGCGACCTCCGCTGCAACAACCCCGTCTCCGAGGAGGTGGCGGTCCGATGACCGAACAGACCGAACCCCTGATCGAGCTGCGCGACGTCAAGGTCCACTTCCCGATCAAGAGCGGCCTGCTCTTCGACCGCACCATCGGGTACGTCTACGCGGTGGACGGGGTGTCGCTGAGCATCCGCAAGGGCGAGACGTACGGCCTGGTCGGCGAGTCGGGCTGCGGCAAGTCGACGTTGGGTCGTGGCCTGCTGCGGCTCGTCGAGCCGACCGAGGGCGAGATCGTCTTCGACGGCGTCGACGTGCGCTCGCTGAAGGGCGAGGCCATGCGGAAGGCCCGCCGCCGGATGCAGATGATCTTCCAGGATCCGCTCTCCAGCCTCGACCCCCGGCAGTCGGTGGAGTCGCTGCTGGTGGAAGGGCTCAAGGCGCACGGGTTGGCCGGCGACAAGGTCGAGACGAACCGGCGGCTGCGCGAGACGCTGGAGGCGGTCGGCCTGCCCGCGTCCGCCCTCGGCAAATACCCGCACGAGTTCTCCGGTGGCCAGCGCCAGCGGATCGGCATCGCCCGCGCGCTGGTGCTCAACCCGGACCTGATCGTCGCCGACGAGCCGGTCTCCGCGCTTGACGTGTCGATCCAGGCCCAGGTGCTCAACCTGCTGGAGGACCTGCAGAACGAGCGTGGCCTGACGTACCTGATCATCGCGCACGACCTCGCGGTGGTGCGGCACATCGCCGACACGGTGGGCGTCATGTACCTCGGCGGGCTGGTGGAGGAGGCGTCCAGCGACGACCTCTACCGCGAGCCGATGCACCCGTACACCCGGGCGCTGATGTCCGCGGTGCCGGTGCCCGACCCGCTCGTGGAGGACCGCCGGGAGCGGATCCTGCTCGCCGGTGACCTGCCGTCGCCGACCAACCCGCCGTCCGGCTGCCGGTTCCACACCCGGTGCCCGTGGGCGCAACCGACCCGGTGCTCCGACGAGCGGCCGGAGCTGCGCGACGTCGTCGGCGGCCACCGGGTCGCCTGCCACTTCGCCGAGGACATCGCCGCCGGCCGGATCCGGCCGCACGAGGTCGAGGTGGAGCTGGTCCGCCCGATCGAGGGCACCGGCCCCGTCGACCCGCCGGGCGAGCTGATCCCCACCCCGTGACGCCGCCAGGGGCCGTCCGGTGACGGACGGCCCCTGGACGGTACGTGGCGCGGGCGGCTCAACCGACGGTACGTGGCGCGGGCGGTTCAGCCCTCGGGGCGGTGCAGCAGGCCCACCGCGACGCCATGTACCGCGTCCAGCCCCGCCGGGTCGGCCAACGCGACAGACGCGCCGGTCACCGAATACCACTCGTCGGCGTCCTTGTACTGCACCCGCAGGGTGACCTTGCCGTCCGCGTACTCGGTGCGCAGCGTCAGGTCGCCGGTGACGACGCCGACCTCGTCGGTCATCACGCCGCCGGGGCCGGGCACGATGTCGCTGGTGCGGCTCTGCGGGTCGGCCGCGCCTCCCGAATCCGCGACCATGCCGGCGCCCGGCACGGCGGCGGGCGTCTCGGCGGTGCCGTCCGCGGTCATGCCGGCGGCGGCCGGGCCGCCCTCCCCGGCGGCGGTCACGAGTAGCTCCCCACTCAACAGCCCTCCAACATGTCGGTCAGGGCGGCCTTCTCGGCGCTTGTCACCGTCAGCCTCCAGTGGTGCTTGACCGTCACCCAGTCCTGGGCGTACTTGCACCAGTACGATCGGTTTGCCGGCTTCCACTGGGACGGGTCCTGGTCACCCTTTGCCCGATTGGAGGACGCGGAAACCGCGAAGAGCTGCGGACGGGTGGTGTCGTTGGCGAAATCACCGCGCTTTGCGTCGTCCCACTCGTCGGCGCCGGAGCGCCACGCGTTGGCCAACGGCACCATGTGGTCGATGTCCACGTCGGAGGGATCGGAGAAGCTGCGACCGTCGTACACGCTCTCCCAGCGCCCACCGACCACGTTGCAGCCGGAGAGCTTCACGTCCTTGCCGTCGCGCTGGAGGATGCTGTCCCGCACGTCGCAGTTCTTGCCGGTGTCCCGCCAGTGCGGGAAGCGGTCCCGGCTGTAGCCCTTCATCGAGCCGGCGGCGGCCACGGTGAGCTGGCTGAGCTGCTCTGCCGCGTTGCCGCCGTCGCTCGACGGCGGTGGCGTGACCGGCTCGTCCTGCGGGACACAACCGGCCACGCCGAGCGCCAGCGCCGCGGCGAGCGCGATCACCGCCGCTCGCGGTCCTGATCTGGTACGCACAGACGACACCTCTCCAGCTTGCGGTCTCCCGGCGATTGCGCACAGTACCCGGGAATGGTTTCGGCGTTTCGTGGCATCTCCCACATGACGCAGGGCAGATTGGTGGGATGACCGCACCCGTACCGGCGCCCGCCCTCCGGATGGGCACCGCCGCCGGCCGGGGCACGCTCCTCGCCGCCGTACTCGCCTCTGGCATGGTCTTCCTCGACAGCACTGTCGTCAACGTGGCGCTGCCGAAGCTCGGGCAGGACCTCGGGGCGAACGTGGCCGATCTCCAGTGGACCATCAACGGCTACCTGCTGATGCTGGCGGCGTTCGTGCTGCTCGGCGGCTCACTCGGGGACCGCTTCGGTCGTCGGCGGATCTTCCTCATCGGAGTGGTCTGGTTCACCGCCGCCTCGGTGCTGTGCGGGCTGGCCCAGGACACCGGAATGCTGATCGGTGCCCGGTTCCTCCAGGGCGCCGGCGGCGCGCTGCTCACCCCCGGGTCGCTCTCCGTGCTCCAGGCCAGCTTCCACCCGGACGACAGGGGTCGGGCGATCGGCGCCTGGGCCGGGCTGTCCGGGGTGTCCACCGCGCTGGGCCCGTTCATCGGCGGCTGGCTCATCGACGCGCTGTCCTGGCGCTGGATCTTCTTCCTCAACCTGCCGATCGCCGTGCTCGTGGTGTTGGCCGCGCTGCGCTGGGTGCCGGAGAGCCGGGACGAGAGCGCCTCCCGGACAGAGGGGCCGGGTCGGACCCGACGGCGGTTCGACGTCTCCGGCGCGCTGCTCGGCGCGCTCGCGTTGGCCGGCGTCACGTACGCCCTGGTGGACGCGCCGGCACGTGGCTTCGACTCGGCCCCGGTGCTGATCGCGGCGCTCGTCGGGGTGCTGTCCGCGGTGACCTTCGTGCTGCTGGAACGGCGGCGGGGCGACGCCGCGATGCTGCCCACCGGGCTGTTCGGTAGCCGGCTCTTCTCGGTGCTGAACATCTTCACGGTGGTCGTCTACGCGGCGCTCGGCGGCTTCACCTTCTTCTTCGCCGTCTACCTGCAGAACGTGGTGGGGTGGTCGGCCTTCCGCACCGGCATCGCCTTGCTGCCGATGACCCTGCTGCTGTTGGCCGGGTCGGCCCGCGCTGGAGCGCTGTCGGCGCGGATCGGCCCGCGCCTGCCGCTGACCATCGGGCCGGTGGTGGCCGCCGTCGGTCTGCTGCTGCTGCGCGGCGTCGACCCGGGCGCGTCGTACTGGACCGACGTGCTGCCCGGGGTGCTGCTCTTCGGCATCGGGCTGACCCTGGTGGTGGCACCGCTCACCGCGTCGGTGCTGGCCGCCGTGCAGGACCGGTTCTCCGGGGTGGCCAGCGGCTTCAACAACGCCGCGTCCCGGGCCGGCGGCCTGCTCGCGGTGGCGGCGCTGCCGCTGCTCGTCGGCCTCTCCGGCAGCGGCTACGCGCAGAAGGCCGAGCTGACCGACGCGTTCCGGGGCGCCCTGCTCTGGTGTGCGGGATTGTTGCTGGCCGGGGCCGTGTTGGCCCTCGTGCTCGTGCACCGGCCGCCCCGCCCGGCCCCACCGTCGCAGCCCTGTCACTCGCTGCCCGCGGCCACGCCCCCGAGATAGGAAACCACCCTCGGGGGCGCGGCGCGTGCGGTCAGCCGCGGGCGCGGTTGACGGCGCTGGTGACCGCCTTGATCGAGGCGGTGACGATGTTGGCGTCGGTGCCGACACCCCAGACCGTCCGGCCGTCGACCTCGCACTCCACGTACGCGGCGGCCTGTGCGTCCCCACCCGAGGAGAGCGCGTGCTCGTGGTAGTCGAGCACCCGTACGCCCACCCCGACCGACTGGAGCGCGTTGACGTACGCGTCGATCGGGCCGTTGCCGACCGCGGCGAGCGAGTGCCGCTCGGTGCCCGTGACGACCTGAGCCTCGATCTCGACCTTGCCGTCGGCGGTGCCGATCGTGTAGCCGCTCAGCCGGACCGCCGGGTCGGGCTGGTGGTCGAGCAGGTAGTGCGTCGCGAAGATCTCCCACATGGCGGCCGGGTCGACCTCGCCGCCGTCGTGATCGGTGACGTGCTGCACCACCCCGGAGAACTCGATCTGGAGCCGGCGCGGCAGGTCCAGTTGGTGCTCGCTCTTCATGATGTACGCGATGCCGCCCTTGCCGGACTGCGAGTTGACCCGGATGACCGCCTCGTAGGTGCGGCCCAGGTCCTTCGGGTCGATCGGCAGGTACGGCACGGCCCAGGTGTGCTCGTCCATCGGCACCCCGGCGGCCTTGGCATCGGCGGCGAGGGCGTCGAAGCCCTTCTTGATCGCGTCCTGGTGGGAGCCGGAGAAGGCGGTGTAGACCAGGTCGCCCGCGTACGGGTGGCGCTCGTGCACCGGCAGTTGGTTGCAGTATTCGACGGCGCGCCGGATCTCGTCGATGTTCGAGAAGTCGATCATCGGGTCGAGGCCCTGGGAGAACAGGTTGAGCCCCAGGGTCACCAGGTCGACGTTGCCGGTGCGCTCGCCGTTGCCGAACAGGCAGCCCTCGATGCGGTCCGCGCCGGCGAGCAGGCCCAGCTCGGCGGCGGCGACCCCGGTGCCCCGGTCGTTGTGGGGGTGCAGGCTCAGCACCACGCTGTCCCGGCGCGGCAGGTGCCTGTGCATCCACTCGATCGAGTCGGCGTACACGTTGGGGGTGGCCATCTCGACGGTGGCCGGCAGGTTGATGATCAGCGGCCGGTCCGGCGTCGGGTCGATCACGTCGATCACCCGGGAACAGACCTCCAGCGCGTACTCCAGCTCGGTGCCCGTGTACGACTCCGGCGAGTACTCGTAGAAGATCTCCGTGTCCGGGGTGTGGATCTCCGCGTACTTCTGGCAGAGCCGCGCGCCGGTCGTGGCGATGTCGGCGATGCCGTCCCGGTCCAGCCCGAAGACCACCCGCCGCTGGAGGGTGGAGGTCGAGTTGTAGAAGTGCACGATGGCCCGCTTCGCGCCGCGCAGCGACTCGAACGTCCGCTCGATGAGGTGCTCCCGGCACTGCGTGAGCACCTGGATCGTCACGTCGTCCGGGATCATGTCCTGCTCGATGAGCTGCCGGACGAAGTCGAAGTCGGTCTGGCTGGCCGACGGGAAGCCGACCTCGATCTCCTTGTAGCCCATCTGGACCAGCAGCTGGAACATCCGCCGCTTGCGCTCGGGCGACATCGGGTCGATGAGTGCCTGGTTGCCGTCGCGGAGATCCACGGCGCACCAGCGGGGGGCGGCCTCGACGGTGCGGGTGGGCCAGGTGCGATCCGGCAGGTCGATCCGGAACTGATCCCGGTACGGCTGGTAACGGTGGTACGGCATCCGACTCGGGCGTTGCCGGGCGATCGGATCGGACTCGGCGTCGGTGACAGGTTGAGCCATCTCGGAGTGCTCCCTGGAACATGTGGCGTCAGCAGATCGGAAGGTGTCGGCGAGTTGCCGGGCGACGATGCGCGGCGGTGCCGAGAAGAAGATCGGATGTGCTGGACGGCGCGATGCGACACCGCGACGAGGTGCCGGCCGGTCAGGCCTCGTCGCGGCGGCTAAGGAGGAGAAGCGCCCGCCACATGACCACGTCACCCTACGTGATGGAACGGAGGGTGGAAAGGCAGGTCCGGACTATGGGACCGGTGTCCGGGCCGGCTCGGGGACCTCGGCGCCCAGCCGTGGCGTCCGTACGGCCCAGGCCACGACGGGTACGACAGCCAGCCCGACCAGCACGAAGATCGCCGCCGCCGGCAACCAGCCCCACCCGCCGGTGCTCACCCCGAGCGCGGTCAGTCCGGCCGGGGCGAGGAGATACTGCAACTGCGTGCCGAGCCGGAACGCCCCCACGTACGCGCCGCGCTGGGCGGCCGGCGGCAGGGTGGCGGTGAGCCCCCAGGACCCCGCCGATTCGATCAACTCGGCCAGGATCAGCAACGTCGCGGCGGCCACCAGCACCACCACCGTGAGCAGGCCCCGGGTGGCCCCGGAGATCGGCAGGACCAGACAGAACAGGGCGATCAGCAGGGCACCCCGTCGCGAGGCCCGCGCCGCGCCCGGCGCGGTGTCGGCGCCCCGGCTCACGCGTACCTGGAGCACCACGATCAGGACCGTGTTGAGCAGCACCAGCCCGGCGATCACGGTTTTCGGGGCATCGGTGTGGCTGAGGATCCAGAGCGGCAGCACCGTCAGGTAGAGCGTCTGGTGCGCGGTGAGCAACCCGGACAGCAGGGTGACGGCCAGGAACGGGCGGTCGCGGAGCACGGCGAGCCGACTCATCGGCTCCGTTGGCCGGGTCACCTGCGGCAGTCGGGGCAGTCGCCGCACGAAGAGCGCCGTCACCAGGAAGACCGTCGAGATGAACCAGACCATCCCGTGGTACGCCTCGATCGTGTCCACCGCCAGCACCAGGCCACTGATCACCGCGCCCAACCCGAACCCGACGTTCAGTGACGAACGCTGGTACGCCATCGCCGTGACCCGCTCGGCCGGGGGCAGTGCGTTGATCGAGTAGACCTGCTGGGCCACGCCGGTCGAGGCGTCCACGGCGGCCAGTGCCACCACCACGGCGAGGAATCCGGCGAAGCCGCCCACGAACGGGTAGGTCGCGAAGAGCGCCGCGTCCAGCACCAGCCCCACCACCCAGACCCGTTGTGGTCCGTACCTGTCGGTGAGCCCGCCCAGCGGCACGGTGCCCAGCAGCGACACCCCCGCCGCGATGGACAGCCCCAGCCCGACCTGGGCGGCGCTGAGCCCGAGCGCCCGGGTGAAGAAGACGGCGCTGCCGGCGTGGAACAGGCCACTGCCGACGGCGTAGACCATCGCCTGCACGGCCAGGGCGCGGGTCAACCCGGCCGGCGGCACGACGTTTCGGACAGCGGTGCGGATGGTTTCTCTGGCCCCCATGGCCGGGAGTGAACCGTGCCCCCACGACCTCGGTCGAGCCTTTTAGGCTGGACCAAATCCTGCCCCGGGGGTGGCCCATGTCCGAGTTGCGGTTCAGCCTGGCCGACGTGGCGGGTGTGCGGCTCGCCGTGTCGCCGGTCAACGAGACGGTCATGAGCATGTGGGCGGTCGGCAGCCCGGTGCACCACCCGGTTCACCTGCCCTGGATCGACCGCGCCCGGGTGACCCTGCGTCGTCCGGAGGTGGCCGACCGGGTCCGACCGCTTGTGGAGCTGGCCCGGCCGCGTTGCTGGCTGCCCGACTTCCTCACCCCGGCGCCCCGGCCGAACGTGGAGATGGCCGAGCAACTCGACCAGATCGCCACGACACCGCCGGACGTGGTGGTCCGGGATCTGCTGGCGACCACCCCGCGCCGGCCGTTGGGCGCGTTCGGGCGGGCGTTGCTCACCGATCCCCGCGGGCTGCTGCCGCAGCTCGTCGACGCGGTGCGGGTCTGGCACGAGGAGGCGATCGCCCCGGACTGGCCACGGATGCGCGCGCTGCTCGACGCCGACGTGTCGTACCGTGCCGCCCAGCTCGCCGGGGGCGGTGCCGGCGGGCTCTTCGAGCAGCTCCACCCGACCCTGCGCTGGCTCGGCGACCGGGTGGTGACCGACGACCCGTTCGGGCGGGACTTCGACCTGCGCGGGCGCGGGCTGGCGCTGAATCCGACGGTGTTCTCCAACCAGCGGGTGCTGTGGAATCTGCTGGAGGACTCGTTGCCGGTCGGGGCGTACCCGGTCCGTGCGGTCGGGACGCTCTGGGAGGCGACCGGGCCGCCACCCGGCGACCCGCTGGCCCGGGTGATCGGCCCCGGCCGGGCCGCGCTGCTGCACCTGCTCGACACGGCGACGACCACCACCGACCTCGCCCGACTCGCCGGGATGTCCGCCGGAAACGTCTCCCAGCACCTGGCCGCCCTGCACGCCGCCGGCCTGGTCTCCCGGTCCCGGCAGGGTCGACACGTGCTCTACCGCAACACCGACGCCGCGCGGGTCCTGCTCCGGGCCAGTGGTGGCGGCGGGTGAGCCGCCGACCGATCAGCGCAGCAGCAGGTCGGCGACCGGGCGGCGGTGCCGCAGGCCGGTCTCCCGGGCGCGCAGGTCGGCCGGCAGGGTGAACGGGTCGCCGAGCCGGCCGACGGCGGCGACCACCAGCGGGCGAACGCCGCCGGGGAGGTCGAGTTCGGTGGCGAGGCCGGTCTGGTCGAAGCGGGTCAGTTGACGCACGTGCAGGCCGAGCGCGGTGGCCTGGAGGGTCAGGTGGGCCACGGCCTGACCGAGGTCGTACGCGGCCCGCTCGGCGTCGCCGCCGGTGTGCGCGCCGACCACGAGGGTCGACGCGAGTCGGGCCCAGCCCTGGTCACCGCCCGGCAGGTTGATCAGGATCCGCTTCCAGGTGTCGTCGTCGCGGTGGCCGACGGCGAACCGCCAGGGCTGGCGGTTGTCGGCCGACGGCGCCCAGCGTGCGGCCTCCAGCAGCGAGGCCGCCTCGTCCGGGGTCAACTCGGCGCTCGGGTCGAAGGCCCGGGGGCTCCAGCGGAAGGCGAGCAGCGACGTCAGATCGGCCATGGGTGAAGTGTGCCCGATGGGTGATTCGTCCCCTTGTTCGGGTGCGCCAAATGTGGTCAAGAGCACCCGTAACGGGACGATGATCAGGGCGTTCCCGCGCTGGGGCTGCCGGACGGATCGGGGGTCGGCGGCGCGGCGGTGTCGAGCGGGTCCCGGTCCACCACCACCGGGCCGGCCAACTGCACGGTGGCCGGCGCCGGACCCGGCGGTGCGGCCAGCCGCAGTGTCCCCGCCCCGGTCCGCACCCCGGTCGGCGTGCCGTCCCCCTCGTAGCAGTAGATGCCCACCTCCACCGGAGCGTTGAGCGACGCCGAGGTGGAGTCCACCGAGTAGCAGGTCCCGGTGAGGCCCTCGGGTGGGCTGGCGGGGGCCACCGCCAGCGCCGCGCGCCGGTCGGTGAGCACGTCCAGCCAGTCGGTGAGCGGATGCTGGACGCGGGGGTCCGACCGGCGTGGGATCGCGTCGTCGCGCTCACCGAGGCGTACGCAGCTCGCCGACTCGGGTCGCCCGGCCGACGGCAGGGCGCACTGGAACAGCCCGTCGTTCGTGGCGGCTATCGAGATGTCGGCGGCGCCGCCCAGCGCGCCGCCCGGCACGTCGACCCGCCAGCTCCCGTCGTTCGCGCTCGTGAACGTGATGGTGCGAGCCGGTTGACCGGTCTGGCTGTAGACGTACTGCGCCACCAGGTGGCGATCCTGGGCAGCCGCGGCGAGAGCGGCCAGCTCGTCCCGCGCGGCGTCCACCGCCACCGGGCCCGGCTCGGCGGGCGGCGGGGCCGGAGGCTGCGCGTCGGTGCAGGCGACCAGGAGAGCTGGCAGGGCGATCACGAGTGGCCCGAGCACGCGGACGGCCGAGCGGGTGAGGACGGGCACCGGCCCATTCTGGTGGGTGCGGACTGTTGGTGGGCGCCAGCGGGTGAAGGCTCGTTCCGGCGTGTCGGACGTGTCGTCGCCGCGTACCGCCGGAGCTGGTGGGAGCGGCCCGGCCGCCCCGCGCGGGCCGGATGGTGGGATCACCTGACCCGCCGTCGTTACCCGCCGGATACCCTGAAGGGGACTGACACGCGCCGCCGGCCCCGGTTCCGGCGGCGTCGGCACGCTCAGGGTCGCTGGGAGGGAGTGCACCGTCGTGGCACTCGTGGTGCAGAAGTACGGCGGGTCCTCCGTCGCCAACGCCGAGCGGATCAAGCGGGTGGCCGAGCGCATCGTCGCCGCCCGCAAGGCCGGCGACGACGTGGTGGTGGTGGTCTCCGCGATGGGGGACACCACCGACGAGCTGCTGGACCTGGCCAACCAGGTCAGCCCGCTGCCGCCGGGCCGCGAGTTGGACATGCTGCTCACCGCCGGGGAGCGGATCTCCATGGCGTTGCTCGCCATGGCCATCCACAACCTGGGGTACGAAGCCCGCTCGTTCACCGGCTCGCAGGCCGGCGTGATCACCACCTCGGTGCACGGCCGCGCGCGGATCATCGACGTCACCCCGGGGCGGCTCAAGGGCGCGCTCGACGAGGGGTCGGTGGTCATCGTCGCCGGCTTCCAGGGCGTCTCGCAGGACACCAAGGACGTCACGACGCTGGGCCGGGGTGGCTCGGACACCACAGCCGTGGCGCTCGCCGCCGCCCTGCACGCCGACGTCTGCGAGATCTACACCGACGTGGACGGCATCTTCACCGCCGACCCGCGGATCGTGCCCAACGCCCGGCACATCCGGCACATCACCTACGAGGAGACGCTGGAGCTGGCCGCGTGCGGCGCGAAGGTACTGCACCTGCGTAGCGTGGAATACGCCCGTCGGGCGGGGTTGCCGATCCACGTCCGTTCGTCATACTCGACCAACACCGGCACGATGGTCACCGGATCGATGGAGGACCTTTCCGTGGAGCAGGCACTGATCACCGGGGTCGCGCACGACCGCAGCGAGGCCAAGATCACGATTGTCGGGGTGCCCGACGAGCCGGGTGCCGCCGCGGCGATCTTCGACACCGTCGCCGGTGCCGAGATCAACATCGACATGATCGTGCAGAACGTCTCCACCGAGGGCACCGGCCGGACGGACATCTCGTTCACCCTGCCCAAGGCCGACGGCCCCACCGCGATGGCCGCGCTCAGCAAGATCCAGGAGCCGGTCAAGTTCAAGGGCCTGCTCTACGACGACCACGTCGGCAAGGTCTCGCTGATCGGTGCCGGCATGCGCTCGCACCCCGGTGTGGCCGCCGGCTTCTTCGCCGCGCTCGGCGCTGCCGGGGTCAACATCGAGATGATCTCCACCTCCGAGATTCGGGTCTCCGTGGTCTGCCGGGACACCGACCTCGACGCCGCCGTCCGCGCCATCCACGACGCGTTCGAGCTTGGCGGCGATACCGAAGCCGTGGTCTACGCGGGGACGGGTAGGTAGCGCCGATGACGGCGCTGCCCACCCTCGCCGTGGTCGGAGCGACAGGTGCCGTCGGCACCGTGATGTGTGAGCTGCTCACGGGGCGCCGCAACGTCTGGGGTGAGATCCGGCTGCTCGCCTCCGAGCGCTCGGTCGGCAAGCGGGTGCGCTGCCGAGGTGAGGACGTCGTCGTCCAGGCGCTGACCCCGGAGGCGTTCGACGGGGTCGACGTGGCGATGTTCGACGTCCCCGACGAGGTCTCCGCCGAGTGGGCGCCGATCGCCGTCGCCCGCGGCGCGATCGCCGTCGACAACTCCGGCGCGTTCCGGATGGACCGGGACGTCCCGCTCGTCGTTCCGGAGATCAACCCCGAGCAGGTCCGCAGCCGGCCCCGGGGCATCATCGCGAACGCCAACTGCACCACCCTCGCGATGATCGTCGCGGTGGCGCCCCTGCACCGCGAGTACGGCCTGCGGGAGCTGGTGCTCGCCTCCTACCAGGCGGTCTCCGGCGCCGGCCAGGCCGGCGTGGACATCCTGCACGACCAGCTCACGAAGGTCGCCGGGGACCGCGCGCTCGGCTCGCGCACCGGCGACGTCCGCCAGGCGGTCGGCGACGACCTGGGCCCGTTCCCCGCCCCGCTGGCGCTCAACGTGGTGCCCTGGGCCGGCTCGTCGGCCGACGGCGGCTGGTCGTCGGAGGAGATGAAGATCCGCAACGAGTCGCGGAAGATCCTCGGCCTGCCCGACCTCAAGGTGTCCGCCACCTGCGTCCGGGTGCCGGTGGTCACCGCCCACTCGGTGGCCGTGCACGCGGTCTTCGGCACCGAGGTCGATGCCGAGGGCGCCCGCGAGGCGCTGCGCAACGCGCCCGGGGTGATCGTGGTCGACGACCCCGAGGCGGGGGAGTTCCCGATGCCGATCGACGCGGTCGGCACCGACCCGTCCTGGGTCGGCCGGATCCGCCGCTCCCTGGACGACCCCCGGGCCCTGGACTTCTTCGTCACCGGCGACAACCTCCGCAAGGGCGCCGCTCTCAACACCGCCCAAATCGCCGAACTCCTAGCAAAAGAACTCCGCACCCCCTAACTCGGAAGTAGACCTACTTCCTCCCGATTAGGGCCGCTTCGCGCAGCGGAGCGGAGCGACTAATCCCCCCACCCCACGGTGCCCCCGCGCGCCCCCACCCCGCCCCCCGTGCCCTCCCCGCCCCGCACCCCCTCGCGCCGCACCCCCTCGCGCCGCACGCCCTCGCGCCGCACCCCCTCGCGCCGCGATCTTGCACTTTCTGTCGCGGCGAAAGGGGCGAAAGTAGACGAATCGGCGACAGAAAGTGCAAGATCGCGGTCGTGTGAGGGTGTGAGGGTGTGAGGGTGTGAGGGTGTGAGGGTGTGAGGGTGTGAGGGTGTGAGGTTAGGCGGCGGAGAGTAGGACTCCGTCTCGGCCTTGGCGTTTTACCGCGTAGAGGGCCTGGTCGGCTCTGCGCAGGGTGCGGTCGGGGGTTTCGCCGGGGCGGGGGAGCGCGACGCCCACGCTGATCGTGCGGCCGACGCGCCGGGCCGCCTCGGTCAGCCGTTCGGCGATCCGGACCGCCTCCTCGGGGCGACTCACCTCGATCACCGCGACGAACTCGTCGCCGCCGATCCGGTACAGCTCGTCGCCGTGCCGGAGCGCCTCCTCCAGAGCGCGGGCCAACCCGACGAGCACCCGATCGCCGGCCTGGTGGCCGTACGTGTCGTTGACGGTCTTGAAGCCGTCCACGTCGATCGCCAGCAGGGCCGTACGCCCCGGGGTGGCCGCCGCGATCCGCTGCCCGAACGGGCCGGTGTGCCGCAACCCGGTCAGCGGGTCGGAGCTGGCCTGCTCGCGTAGTCGGGCCAGCGTGCGGAGCCGGTCCAGGTTGGTCCAGGCCTGCCCGGCGAGCAGTTCCATCAGGCTGACGGTGGTCGGGTCCGGGCGCAGGGCGCGTTCGTCGGCGACCAGCAGCACGCCGTCGGCCTCCGGTGGCCCAACCGGTACGGCGACCAACGTCTGCGCCCCCGCCCGGGTCAGCGGCCGGTAGTCCTCGGTCGGGGGGTGCCCCGCCTCCCCGAGCGTGTAGCCGGCGCCGTAGCGGTGTGCCCGGTCGACCATCCGGGCCAGGGCCGCCGGGCCAGCCTCGGTCAGCTCGGCACGGATCCGGGTCTCCAGGTCGCTCGGCGTCGCCGGGGGCGGACCGAGCTGGCCGGTGACCAGGAGGACCGCGGTGGAGAGGGTGGAGACCTCCCGGGCGGCGCGGGCCGCCGCGTCCATCAGCTCTGCCTCGGTGAGCGCGGAGGAGAGCGCGGCGGTGTGCCGGAGCAGCTTCTCGCTGCGGCTCTCCTCGGGTGGGCCGCCGAGCGCGGTGATTCGCGCGCCGAGTCGGTCGGCCAGCCGCTGTGCCGTCTCCCGCCACAGCTCCAGGTCGGCTGGCTCACTCCACTGGAGGTCGAGCACGCCGATGGCCCGGCCCGTCGGGTCCAGCACCGGTACGCACAGCTCGGCGGTCACGTCGGGGCGTACCGGAAGGTAGTCCGGGTCGGCGGTGACGTCCGGGACTACGGCGGGGGCGCCGGTGGCGTACACCCGCCCGACGATGCCGGTGCGCGCCGGCACGGTCGCGAAGACCTGCCAGGCCCCGGTCGCCGCGACGCAGCGCAAACGGTCGTGGGCCGCGAGCAGCACGGAGATCGTCGCGGTCGTGTGGCGGGACAGCGCGGTGACCGTCCATCGACAGGCCTCCGGCACGCTCGACGCCATCGGGAGGCGGACGATGACGTCACGGCTGACTCGCTGATGATCCACTCGCACGTCGTTCCAGGTAGGGGAGGGGCCCGGCCGGCGCCGAGCCGCACGATCAAGCGTACTCACGATGACGCGACGGCCGGGCTTCGTACACACGTGCTATCCACAGGCTGTGGACACAGCCTGTGGGCGGTGCCACCGGGCATCGGAGTTGACGATCGCGTTTGCGCCTGCCAATAATAGTTGGCATGAGCCAAGGTGAGCTATGGGAGAGCTGAGCGGCGACCGGCTGGTCGAGGTCCTTGCCACGCTGGCCAGCCCGCACCGACTGCGGGTGCTCGCCGCACTGACCGGCGGACGCGTGTACGTCTCACAGCTCGCCCGCGATCTGGGCATCAGCCGCGCACTGCTGCAGGTGCACCTCAAGAAGTTGGAAAAAGCCGGGCTGGTCACCGCGCACCTGGAGTTGTCCGAGGACGGCAAGGCACTCAAGTACTACGAGACCGCGCCTTTCTCGTTGCACCTCACGCCCGACGTGGTGGCGGCCGCCGTCACCACCCTGAGCAACGCCGGAGACGGCAATGCCGTACCGAAAGGAACACGTTAGATGGACGTCACCGCCTCGGTCTTCCTCGTCGTCGTCGCCGCCCTGCTCATCTCGGGCGTCTGGTACGCGGGCGTCCGCACGCGGACCGCGCTGGCGGGCGAACTGCAGCGGCAGTACGCCGAGCAGGCCGCCGAGACCCAGCGCCTACTCGCCGACGTGAGCGCGCAGTTGGCCGACCTGAACCGGCGCACCGCCGACATGCAACGCATCCTCAAGGACGCCGAATGACAGCCGTCGGCCTCAGTCCGCCGGTCACGCTGCTCAACGTCCCCAACGCCATCACCGCCGTACGCACGGCCGGTGCCGTCGGGCTCGCCGTGGCGGCGCTGACCCAGCGCAGCGCGCATCTGCTGGTCGCCGCCTACCTGCTCTACTGGATCGGAGACATCCTCGACGGTGCCGCCGCCCGGAGCCTGGGGCAGGAGACGCGTACCGGCGCGGTCTTCGACATCGTCGCGGACCGTGCCTGCACGTCGGCCTGCGCCGCCGCGCTGATGGTGCTGCGGCCGGCCACGGCCCTGCCGATCGCGGTGTTCCTGGTCCAGTTCATGGTCGTCGACCAGTTGCTGAGCCTGATGTTCCTGCGCTGGCCGCTGCTCAGCCCGAACTACTTCGCCCGCGTCGACAGGCGCATCTACCTGTGGAACTGGTCTCCACCGGCCAAGGCGCTGAACACCGCCGCGGTGGTGCTGCTGGCGATCTTCGCGCCGATGACCGTGGCCGTCACGTTCGCCCTCGCGGTCGCCGCGGTGAAGGTCGTCTCGTTGGCCTGCGCCGCCAAGCTGCCGGCGGGCCTCCCGCGCACCCAACCATGATCGCCGTCCTGGTGGCCGCAGCCGTCGGGCTGCTGTCGGCCTTCCTGCCGTTCACCCCGGCCGAGCCGTACCTGATCGCGACCGTCGCGACGACAAGCGCGCCGCCCGTGGCGCTCGGCGTGGCCGCCGCTGCCGGTCAGACCGTCGGCAAGGTCCTGATCTTCCTCGGTGCGCGCGGCGCGATCCGCTCGACGTGGCTGCAACGGCGGCTGCGCAGAGACGCGCCCGCCGTGCCGGCGCGGCCGGGTCGACTGGGCACGATCCTGGCGCGTCCGAAGGCGGCCGGCGCGCGACTCGTCGAGGTGCTGGAACGCCCCCACCAGTCGACCGGGATGCTGCTGGTCAGCGCCGTCACCGGCCTGCCGCCGCTGCTGGCCGCCAGTGTCTACCTGGGACGCACACCCATGCGCCCGGCCGCCTTCGCCGTGACGTGCCTGCTGGGCCGGGCGATCCGCTTCGTCACTGTCGCGCTGGCCCCGCAGCTCGCCGGCTACTGAGACGGTGCCGGGCCGAGCGCGGACTGCCGCGTCTGGTCGCCCCCGCAACCGCGCGCCCGGCGATAGCGTGAAGCCCTCGACACCGAGGAGGCGAGCCGCCCATGCTCATCGCTCAGCTCAGTGATCCGCACCTGACCACCGGTCTGCTCGCCGCCGCACCGGCCGCCGGGCTGCACCGCGCGCTCGGCCGGGTGCTGGCGGTGCGGCCGCGGCCGGACTGCGTGGTGATCACCGGTGACCTGGTCGACCACGGCCGGCCGGACGAGTACGAGGCGCTGCGCGAGCTGATCGGCCGGTTCCCGCTGCCGGTGTACCTGGCCCCCGGCAACCACGACGACCGTGAGGCGCTGCTCGACGCCTTCGGCGGCACACCGTGGCTCGGCGGCGGCTTCTCGACCCACTACCACGTCGACCACGAGGCGGCGACGATCGTCGTGCTCGACTCGCTCGTCGCCGGCAGCGACGGTGGCCAACTCGGCGAGGAGCAGCTCGGCTGGCTGGACGGGGTGCTGGCCGGGCGACCCGAGGTGCCCGCCGTGCTCTGCCTGCACCATCCGCCAGTGGCGGTCGGTATCCCCGTGGCCGACTCCATCCAGCTCGCCGACGGTGCCGCGCTCGCCGAGGTGGTCGGGCGGCACCCGCACGTCGTCCGGGTCGCCGCCGGCCACCTGCACCGCCCGGTCACCACGGCCTACGCGGGGACGGTGCTCACCGTGGCGCCCAGCACGTGGAGGCAGGCCACGCTCACCATGAGCGCCGACGACCAGATCGGCTGGGTCGACGAGCCGACGGCCTTCCTGCTGCACCTGGTCGAGGCGGGTGGCTGCGTGACACACACCGTGCAGGTGAGCCACTCGGCCGGTCAGACCTGTAGCTCCTGAGCGAGCCCGGCGTGGTGCTCTGGTACGTCGCGTACGGCTCGAACATGCACGCCGCCCGCCTGGCCTGGTACATCGGCGGCGGCTGCCCGCCGGGTGGGAGGCGGACGTACCCGGGCTGCCGGGACCGGCGTCCACCGAGCCGGTCGGTCCCGGTGTGGCTGCCCGGCGGGATCTACTTCGCCGGTGAGTCCCGGGCCTGGACCGGGGGCATGGCCTTCTACGACCCGCGGTTGCCGGGCGAGGCCGCGGCCCGCGCCTACCTGGTCACCGAGGAGCAGTTCGCCGACATCGCCGCCCAGGAGATGTATCGCCCGGCCGGTGCCGACGCCGACCTGGTCCCCGCCACCGGGGCGGCGGTCGAGGCGGCCATCGCCGCTGGACGGGCGACGCTCGGCCCCGGCCGGTACGAGACGTTGATCTGCCCCGGCAGCCACAGCGGCGTGCCCCTGCTCACCTTCACCGCGCCCGAGGGGGCGTCGGCCACCCGGTGCCGGCCGCCCGCGCCGATCTACCTCGGCATGATCGCCCGCGGCCTACGGGAGGCACACGGCTGGCCGACCGAGCGGATCACCAGCTATCTGGCGGCTCGACCCGGCGTGGCCGACGGGTGGCGCCCCGACGACGTTGCCGCCCTGGTCACCGAGGCGCTGGCCGCCGGGTGACCCGCTGCGCCGGTGCCGTCAACCGAGCAGGAACTCGCGCAGCGCGGGAGCCAGCGTCGCCGGCGGCACGTCGTGGTAACCACCGTCGAGGCTGATGGACCGGCCGCCCGGGACCGCCTCGGCGGCGGCCCCGCTCGCGTCCCGCAGCCACTGTGGACTGCCGGTGCTGTGCACCGCGAGAGTCGGCACGGTGATGGCCGCCAGCCGGCCGGTGGGCAGTCGCCCACCGGCGGTGACGATCGAGTCGTACACCAGTGTGTGCGCGATTGCCGTGAGCCCGCCCCACATCGGTTGCGACCGCATCCTGGTGATCTCCTCCGCCGGCAGCCCCACCGAGTCGCCGAGGAAGAGCTGCACCGCGCCGTCCCTGTCGTCGGCGGCGATCAGCTCGATGAGGCGCGCGGTGAGATCCCGCCAGACGCCCACGTGCGGACCGACCTGGAACGGTGGCTCGAACAGGGCCAACCTGGTCACCGGAAGCCCCTGCGCGGTGGCGAGGGCGGACAGGACCGCGCCGGAGGAGATCCCGTAGACGGCGGCGGAACCACCTGCCGCCGCGATCAGGGCGGCCAGGTCGTCGATCTCGCGACCGATCTCGTAGGGCGCGTTGTCGCCGCTGAAGCCCCGCCCGCGGCGGTCATAGCCCAGAACTGTGAAATCCGGTGCCAACGCCTCGGCCAGCGCACGGGTCGCGGTGCGGTCGCTGAACGCCCCGCCGACCAGGACGATCGCCGGCCCGGCGCCGGACCGCTCGAACGCGATGGGTGTGCCGTCCGCCGATCGCACCTGCTCCACCTGCGGTGTCGTCTCGCTCACGATGCTGCCTCCGTCCGCGCCGACCGTCAGGTCCTTTCTAGACCCTGGGTACGACGATGTCTGGCAAACGCTCCTCCGAGGTGCGGGCGTACCCGCAGCTCCGGGTCGACCCGGCGGCGTCCGGATGAGAGGCTGTCGGTGCAGGCGGCCATCCCCAACCGCCGCCAACCGCGACCCTGACGACGGCGTCGCTCGGCGGCCCGGTCGACCCAGAGGCCAGGCCCCGCAGGCGCCGATTCTTCCAAGGAGATCCATGTCCATGACCGGGATGCGACGGGCCGCTGTCGGCCTGACCGCGCTCGCGGTGGCCGCGTTCGGCGCGGTCGCCACCAGCCCAGAACAGGCCGACGCGCGACCGAAGCCGGTCGACGTCACCCTGCTGGCCCTCAACGACCTCCACGGCAACCTCGAACCGCCGAGCGGCTCCAGCGGCACGATCGCCGGGCAGGCCGCGGGCGGCGTCGAATACCTGGCGACCCACCTGGCCGAGTTGCGCGCCGCCGCCAAGAAGAAGAACACCATCACGGTGGCCGCCGGTGACCTGATCGGCGCGTCCCCGCTGCTCTCCGCCGCGTTCCACGACGAGCCGACGATCGAGGCGCTGAACATGGCCGGGCTGGACTACGCCAGCGTCGGCAACCACGAGTTCGACGAGGGCGCCGCCGAGCTGCTGCGGATCCAGAACGGCGGCTGCCACCCGGTGGACGGCTGCGCCGACGGCACCCCGTTCCGGGGCGCCGACTTCAGGTACCTGTCCGCGAACGCCTTCAAGACCGCCACCGGCAAGCCGCTGCTGGCACCGTACGCGATCCACAAGGTGCAGGGCGTCAAGGTCGGCTTCATCGGCATGACCCTGGAGGGCACCCCGCAGATCGTCAGCCAGCAGGGCGTCGCCGGCCTCACCTTCGCCGACGAGGCGGACACCGCCAACCGGTACGCGCGCGAGCTGCGCCGCAAGGGCGTACAGGCCATCGTCGTGCTGCTGCACGAGGGCGGCACCCAGGCGGCGACCGGTGGCATCAACGACTGCGTCGGCATGACCGGGCCCATCGTGGACATCGCCAACCGGATGGACCCGTCGATCGACGTGGTGGTCAGCGGGCACACCCACCAGGCGTACAACTGCGACATCAACGGCAAGCTGGTCACCAGTGCCAGCTCGTTCGGACGCCTGGTCACCGACATCGACCTGAAGATCGACCGCCGGAGCGGGGACGTCATCTCCGCCGCCGCGAACAACGTCGTGGTCACCCGTGACGTGGCCAAGGACCCGAGGCAGACCGCCCTGATTGACAGGTACAAGACGGTGCTCGGCCCGGTCGCCGGCCGCCAGGTCGGCGTGACCAGCCAGGCCATCACCCGGAGCCAGGAAACCCTCTTCGGTACGAGTCTCGGTGAGTCCCCGCTCGGCAACCTGATCGCCGACGCCCAACTCGCCGCCACCGACGACGAAGAGGGCGCGGTCGCCGCCTTCATGAACCCGGGCGGAGTACGGGCCGACCTCGACGCCGGCCCGGTCACCTACGAGGAGGCGTTCACGGTGCAGCCGTTCGCCAACAACCTGGTGACGCTCGACCTGACCGGCGCACAGCTCTACTGCGTGCTGGAGCAACAGTTCGTCACCAACCGGACGCTGTACCCGTCGGCGACCGTGGGCTACGTGGTCGACCCCAACGGCACCACCGGCACGGTGGCCGACCCGTGCGCCGGCACCCGGGTGGTCCGGGGCAGCCTCACCCTCGGCGGGACCGCCGTCGACACCACCGCCACCTACCGGGTGACGGTGAACAACTTCCTGGCCGGCGGCGGCGACGGCTTCAGCGCCCTCACCGGCGGGACCAACCAGGTCACCGGCCAGATCGACCTGGACGCGTTCGTGGCGTACCTGACCGCGCAGTCGCCGGTCTCCGCCCCGACGCTGGACCGCATCCGCACCACCGCCGAGGTCCCCGCCGCCTGACGGCCGACCCCGCGACACCGGGCCCCGGAGCAGCCGCTCCGGGGCCCGACCCGTCCATTGCCCGCGTCCGTGCGCCCGTGCTCGCGCGTGTCCGTGCTTCCGTGCTCGTGCGTGTCCGTGCTTCCGTCCGCGCTTCCGTGCTCGTGCGTGTCCGTGCTTCCGTGCTCGTGCGTGTCTGTGCTTCCGTGCTCGTGCGTGTCTGTGCTTCCGTGCTCGTGCGTGTCTGTGCTTCCGTGCTCGTGCGTGTCCGTGCTCCCGTGCTCGCTCCCGCGCCCGTGCTTCCGTGCTCGCGCGCGTCCGCCCTCCCGTGCTCGCTCCCGCGCCCGTGCCCGACGTCCCCTGCGTGTGCCCGCCCCAGAGGCCCGTGCCTGCGCGCGCCTGGGCCTACCTGCGCCCGCGCGGACAAGATCGCGCTCGAACATGGATGTAGTGGCATCGGCGTTCGGAGATGCCACTACATCCCGGATCCAGCACGATCTTGGTCTGCGTCGAGATCAAGGCGGGCTTAACCTCGACGCCATAGCCACCCCAAGGAAGACCACCGAAGGGTGTTGCAACCACCGGCTGAGCCTGCCCAATGGGGAAATCCCCCGCAACATCAGGGATGTTGCTGCCTCCCGCGTGCCCGAGGCAGCAACATCCCTGATGTTGCTCAGATCTTGGCGCGGGGCGCGGGGCGCGGGGCGCGGGGCGCGGAGTGCGGGGCGCGGGGCGCGGAGTGCGGGGGCGCGGGAGTGCGGGAGTGCGGGGGCGCGGAGTGCGGGGGCGCGGAGTGCGGGGCGCGGAGTGCGGGGGCGCGGGAGTGCGGGAGTGCGGGGGCGCGGGAGTGCGGGAGCGCGGGGGGTGCCGGACGCGGGGAGGCGGGGCGCGGGGGTGCGGGGAGTGCGGGAGTACGCGGGCCGCGGGCTGCGGGGGTATGGGACGGGGGGACACGGGCCACGGGGGTATGGGACGGGGGGAGGCAGGGAGCGGGAAGGGCGGGGCGCGGGCGCGGGGTGCCTGGGATGGGTGTCGAGGTCAGGCGGGGGTGGGGGTCGGGGCGGGAGATGTCGCGACGGCCGTGGTGCGGCCGTCCTGCTCGGCGCTGAGCAGCCGGCGCAGCGAGAGCGCGATCAACGACGCGACCAGGCAACCGCCGACCACCGTCGCCACCCAGACTCGGCCGTCGGCGGCGCCGATCAGTGGCCCCGCGGTCACCGGACCGATCACACCGCTGATTCCGAAGATCATCGAACTCATCGCGTTGTACCGGCCGCGAAGCTCGTCAGTGGCCAGGGCGTTGGTCAGCGCGGGCATCACCGGCGACAGCATCGTCTCGCCGAAGCCGAAGATCGCCGAGCAGGCCACCACGCACAGGGCGGCCAGCACCGCGCTCTCCCCGGTGACCAGGCCGGCCGCGCCGAGGACCAACCAGGCGGCGGCGAACACCGCCCCCACCACCGCCAGTGCCCTAGTGCGGCTGCGGCCCTCGATCCGACGGATCACCAGCAGTTGCGCGAGCACGATCATCACGGTGTTGGCCGCGAGCGCCCAGGCCACCACCCGGGGGTTCACCTCGACCACCCGCACCGCGTACGCGGCGAAGCCCACCTCGATCTGCGCGTACCCGCAGGTGGTGAGAACCAGCCCGAAGACCACCAGCCGTCGGAACGGGCGGTCCCGCAGCACGGTCAGGTAGCCGCCGGGCGACGGCTCGTCGACACCTCGACGGTTGCCGAGTCGGTGACCCACGGCGGGCAGGGAGAGCAGGATCAGCGCCGGCAGCAGGTACGTCAGCGCGTCCAGCAGGTAGATCGTCTGGAAGCTGCCGGGCCGGGCGGTGTCGACGATCGCGCCGGAGGTCATGCCGCCAACGCCGATACCGAGATTGAGCAGGGCGAAGTTCAGCCCGAACACGCGTTGCCGCTCGTCGTCGTCGGTCAACGACGCGAGGATCGTGTTCTGCCCGGACCAGATCGCCGAGCTGCCGATGGCGATCACTGTCATCACCAGCAGTGCCGAACCGGTCGAGTGGACCAGCGCGAGCGAGCCCGTGCCGATCGCCTCGATCACCAGGCAGGTCACCACCACCCAGCGGGCGCCGATCCGGTCGATGAGCGTCCCGCCCAGCGGCGACAGCGCCAGGGTGACCGCGCCATACCAGCCGATCACGAGGCCGGCGCGGGCGTCGGTGAGACCGCGTACGTCGGTCAGGTAGATGAACAGGAACGGCAGGGTCAGACCGCGCCCGATCGCCGACAGCAGAGTGCCGAGCATGATCCGGCGGGCGTCCGATCGGCGGGGCAGGGCGCGACGCAGCATGTCCGGCATTCTGTTCGTCAGGTGTGACACGGCGCGAACCGTTTTGGTCGCACCCCGCCGTCGCCGAGGCCATCGGGTGACCAATCCCACGATGATCCACTCGGCTCGGTGGTGGTCGGTAGGTGTCCGCCGGGTCTGCGATGCTGGCCCGATGACCGGCACCTGGCGACATCTGCCCGCTACCGCCCGCGCCATCGCGGTGACCGCCACCGCGGCCGTCGCCGCCGCCCAGGCACGCGACGGTCAGGCGTACGACGAGGCGGTCGGTGGCCTGGCCGCCGACGAGCGCTCCGGCCTGGTGCTCGGCGCGGTGGTCCGGCTGCTGCTGGAGGAGGGCCATCCGGAGGGGCTGGCCGGCGACGACATCCGCCAGGTGTTGACCCGTTGCGTGCAGAGCGCGACGCGGTGGCGGTCGGACGTGGACCCGCACGTGGTGCTCGTCCTGCTGGCGGGCGCGCTCGGCGTGTACGACCCCGACGGCGACGAGTCGCCCCCGGACGCGTCGGCGCTGGCCCGGCATGCCCCGCTCCTGGTGGCCGACCTGTTGGCGACGACAGGCGTGTCGTTCGACGACTACCTCGCCGCCGCGTTCGCCGAGATCGAACGCACCGAACGACAGGACTGACCGGCGGGGCGGCCACCTCGGTGTGTGGCCGCCCCGCCGTTCAGGTCAGGCGGCGGGGGTCGCCACCTCGAACGAGTACCAGTTGGCGTCGTATCCGACCGAGCCGTCGGCGTGGACGCCGTAGACGGTAAGCGTCACGTACCCGCTGGCCGTCGGCGTCCAGGTGATCGTGGCGCGACCGTTCTCGTCGGCCGCCACCTCGGTCGGCTCGGCGTCGTCGAAGCTGTAGCGGAAGGCCTTGGTGTCCGTCCAACCCACCGGCGGGGAGAAGGTGAAGGTGCCCTCGACTCCCACGCCGCCGACCGGCGAGCCGTCACGCGAGTAGTAGACCTCGGACCTCACCCCGGGGCCGGGGCTGTAGTACCCGGACCAGGAGGCCGCCTGTGACACGAACCCGTTGTCGCTGCGGCTGCGTACCGTGATCTGGGGTCCGTCCGGCTTGGTGGAGACGAAGCGGAAGTAGGCCGTCCCGTCCTCCTCCGCGGACCTGATCTCCGGGTCTCGCCCGTCCAGGGTGATCTCGTACTCGCGGACGCCTGTGACCCCGGGCGCCGGGACGAACCTCAGCAGCACTTCCTGCCCCCACTGCGGCGGACCGTTCTCCTCCCGCACCTCGGGGGCGGTCCACGGCACGAGGGTGCGGTACTCGACGGTCCCGGAGACGTTGCCGGCGAGGTCGATGGAGCGGACGGTGAGCGTCTGCGTTCCGAAATCGCTCGGATTGATCGTCACGGTCGCCGAACCGCCCGGCTTGTCCGCCCGGACCGCTCCCGGCTGGTCGAGCGGGTTCGGGCACTCCAGCTGACCGTAGTCACCGCTGGTCGAGCAGCTGCGGACGCCCAGACCGCGCCAGGAGTACTCGAAGCCGGCGACGTCCTTGTTGCCGTTGCCGGAGAAGGTGAAGGTCCCGGGCACACCTGCCGGTGCCCACTCGCCGGTGCTGTCCGCCGGGTAGTTGGCCGAGGTGACGGTGGGCGCGCCGGGCGCGGTGCCGTCGTGGGTGAAGAAGCACTTCTTCGACCACGCCGAGGCGTCGGTGCCGTCGGTCACCCGGGCCTGCCAGACGTACGACTCGCCGTCGGCGAGGAAACCGTCGGGCAGGTTGACGGTGTTGGCCCGGCCGGAGATGCCGTGCTCTCCGGTGAACACCTGCCGGGCGTCCGGCGTGGCCTTCGGCCAGATGGCGACCTCGGTCCGGACGGCCCACTCGTCGTTGGCGTCCGCGTCGGAGCCGACCGCCTGCAGCACGTTGGCGAACCCGCCGATGCGCGGGTACGGCTTCAGTTGGGTGCAGGGGAGACCACCGTTGTAGAGGTGGGCACCGTCGATCTGCGGCACCGAGTTGTACGTGGTGCTCATCCGGACGCCCTGGTAGGCGTCGAGTCGTCGACCGTAGGAGGCGTCGCTCTCGAACTGCTCGGGCACCCGGATCTCGAAGGTGATGTGGCGCTGCCGGTGTGCCACCGCATCCTGCACCGCCGGGGTCACGTCGAGGGCGATGCCACGGGGGCAGTACTGCGTGGGCGTCACGTCCTCGGCGACCTTGACGATGGGCGCCGGCGGCCGGTTCCAGGTGGGCGTCGTGGTCACCGGCTTCGTCCGCCAGATCTCGACGGCACGCTTACCGCAGTCGGCGACGCTGTCCTCGTCGACGAAGACCTTGCCGGAGTAGATCTTCTTGCCCTCGTACGCGGCGAGGTCGAAGGTGACGTACACCCGCGAGGTGTGGCTCTTGCCCGCGTCGTCCTGCCAGGTGCCGAGCGGAAGAGGGGTGTCGTCCTCCGACGGGTACGCCTTCTTCGGCGTCGCCGAGTCGGTCCAGCCCACGGCGACGGTCGGCGTGCGCTCGGGCTGCGGTGCCGCGAGGGCCGCGCTCGTGGTGGACATGAGACTGAGCCCGCTGACGCCCATCGTCAGCGCGAGGGCGCCAAGGGCGGCGCGGCGCGGCCTGGATCTGATCACAGTGGATGTTCCTCCCCGTGTGCCATCCGCCTACTGAACGGATGATCAGGCGCATCAAATCCTGGATGGTGCGGGGCGGCAACCGCCTTTCGGCCGGCTTGGTAGCCGGCCGAAAGGATCGGTGATCTTTGAGCCGTGCCGACGGGACGGCAGACCCGGACCAGCTCGGCGCGCTCAGTCCTGGTTCCAGGTGTCCGTCTCGAATATCGACTGCGCACCCTCCCCGGCCACCTGGCCGCTGGCGAGCGTCCGGCCGGACGCGTCGAGCGCCTCGACGACGAGACCCGTCATGGAGTCGGGCACGGGCACCACCGCCCCGGAGCCGCTGACCGCAGCCGTCGCGACCTCGCGTCCGTCCTGCGCCACCCGCACCCGGGTGGCTGCCGCCGGCGTCACCACGAGCAGGGCCCTCGGGGCCTCGTCTCCGATGATGTCACTGTCGATCGACACAGCCAGGACGCCGGCGGGGTCGGTCGGGTCCGTCGCGACGGTGAAGGAGGCGCCGGTGCCGATCACGCCGTTTGCCCTCGGTTGGTCGAGGTCGATCGTCACCTCGCCGACCCAACCGCCGCCGCCGGCCGCGGGAGCGGCCAGGATCGTCGTCCTGCCGCTCTCCGTCGACCCGCCGGCGGCCGGTGATCCGTCGGCGGAGCGGGCGGGGAGGCCGGTGACGTGCCCGCCCCACACCACGCTCGGCAGGGCGGTCAGCTGGTATCCCGCCGACTTGGCGTACCCCGACACCAGCAGTCGGGCGCGCTGCTCCGGAACACTCCCGCGTACGCGGGACATCGCGGTCGCGAGTTGCGCGTCGGTCAGCGGTCCCGGCAACAGCGAACCCGGGCCCGGGGTCATCTTGCGTGTCACCGTGCCGCAGTCGACCCGCCACCACTCGGGCCGCTGGGTCTCCGGGGTACGGATCAGGTAGGAGCCGGTCGGCTCCGGGGTCCACTGGAACGCTGTGCCGGTGGGCAACGGTGAGGTGAGGAAGACGCACCCGGCGGGTGCGACAGCCACGTGGATGGTCTTGCCCGGCCCGGACGGGTCGCCCAGGGCGAGACTCTCGTACGGTTCCAGGCCGTCGCCGACGCCCCGACCGGCGTTGGTACTGGCCAGCTTCTCGGCGCTGGCCCCCTCGTCGGCGGACAGCCACATCGCGGCGCTCGGCCAGCCGGTGGCCGGATCGGGCTGGTCGCGGACGAAGGCGGCGAGCGCGATCCGCTGGCCGCCGACGTCGTCGACGAACAGCACCTTCACCGCGGTCACCGGCACGGCCAGCCGGGGGATGTCGCCCCGGCGCTGCGCGGCCAACAGGAGTTCGGAGAGCTGGCGGACATAGCCGCTGTCCTGGCCGATGACGCCCCGCGGCGGTGACTGGAGGAGTCTGTCCGACCAGGCCAGCACGGGTGCGATGGACTCGGTCGAGTCCACCGGTGGTGGTGGGGTGGTCCGGCCCGGGTCGGCGATCGCGAAGGCCGCTCCGCCCACTGAGACCACAAGTGCGAGGGCCAACCCACCCATCCGACGCTGCCGGCTCCGTCGATAGCGGGCCCTGGCCCGGCCGTACGGATCCGGCTGTGGGGTCAGGTTCCTGCTCAGCTCGGCCAGCGCCTGGCCCACTTCCTCGTCGACAGTCATGGTGTAGCCCCCGTCATCGTCGTCGTCCCGGTCGGTGCTGGACTGGCTGCCGGTGAGGCCGGTATCGGTGGCGGCGCGTCCGACGCCAGTGCGAGACGCAGGCGTGCCAGACCTCGCGACGCACGGCTCTTGACCGACCCCACGGAGCAGCCCAGGGCGGCAGCGACCGCCACCTCCGGCAGATCGACCACGTACCGGAGCACGATCACGGCCCGGGTGCGGGGCGTCAGCTCCCGCATCGCCTCGTACAGGGCGTGCCGTTCGGTCACCGCCTCCGTCATGTCCCGGCCGGACCGGTCCGGCAGGATCGACGTCACCACCTCGTGCACGCGGTGGCGGCGCCAGCTGCTGATGTGGTGATTGACCATGACCCGTCGCAGGTACGCCATCGGATCGTCGACCCGACGCCACCTGCGCATCACCTTCACCAGCGCCGTCTGGACCAGATCCTCGGCATCCTGGGCCGACCCGGTGAGGTGGTACGCCACGCGCAGAAGATCCATGTAGCGCGTCTCGACGAACTCTCGAAAATGCTCGTCGTCCACTGCCATAAGCCCCCGCCTCGGTTGGTTACCCATCACGACTCCGTCGGGGGCCAATAGGTTGAAGCCGGCCGCAGGGCACATCGTGCAGTTCCAGCGCGTCCCGTCGGCGTGCGGCGCGCTGTCGACCGCTGCGCTACTGTGCCCGGGATGAGCGCCGACGGCTGGCTGGCCGACACCCGGACGTCCTACGACACGGTGGCCGCAAGTTACGCCGAGATGCTGCGCGACGCACTCGCCGCCGCGCCGTACGAACGGGCGGTCCTGGCGTTGTTCGCCGAGCTGACCCGCCTTGGCGGCGAGGGACCCGTGGCAGACATCGGCTGTGGGCCGGGACGGATCACCGCCCACCTGCACAGCCTCGGTGTCGACGCCTTCGGCATCGACCTCTCGCCCGCGATGATCGACATCGCCCGACGCGACAATCCTGACCTGCGGTTCGCTGTGGGTTCCATGACTGACCTCGACCTCACCGACTCCTGCGTCGCCGGCATCCTGGCCTGGTTCTCACTCATCCACGTCCCGGACGACGACGTGCCCACGGTGCTGGCCCACTTCCACCGGGTGCTGCGTCCCGGTGGCACCCTGCTGCTCGCCTTCCACGTCGGTGACGGGCACCGGCTGAAGACCGAGGGCTACGGCGGTCACCCGATGAACGTGTACGTGCACCGCCGCCCACCCGACCGGGTCGCCGCCTGGCTCGGCGACGCCGGGTTCACTGTCGAGGCCCAACTGCTGTACCGCCCCGACGAGACCAGGTACGGGGCGTTTCTCTTCGCACGCCGGGGGTCTGACAAGGAATGACAGTGTTCGCGTGCCCCCGATGCGGGCCTCGGAGATCAGGGCCGGCTTGCGCGGAGGAACAGCGTCACGGTGTCTTCCCTGTCGAGGTCCGCAAGCAGGCGGCGGTAGGTGCCGTTGGGTCCCGGTGTTTCTTCGTCCAGTCCGGAGACCCGGACAGCCGTCTCGGGGTGCCAGCTGTTTCCTCCGCCGACGTCGTCCTGCTTACTCACGACGCGTAGCCCGGGGGTCAAGGTGGCGGCGAAATCTCCGTCAGTCAGGAAGGTGTCGAGGGCCGCGCGAGGAATCCGGAACCTGGCCGAGAGGTAGGTCTCCAGCCCGTTACTCTGGGCGGCCGACAGGAGGACCGTGCCGGGCGGAAAGGTCACGTGGGCGAAGGCTTCGACCTCCGATGCGCTTGCTGGCTGAGGCGCTGACTGAAGAGAGTCATCCAAGTCCTCAAGCGCGCCAACGGCCACGTAGCCGCACGAGACCAGAGACAGCACGAGGCTCAAGCTGGCCAGGACGAGAGCGGCCGTGGCCCTGCGGCTGGGCTTCGGCGCCGGCTGGTCAGACACCTGCCGCACGATACGCGACTCATAGCGTGGTGTTGATCTCCGGCACCGCCGTTGAAGCACCAGAGGGCACATCCATGGATCGGATGTGCCCTCTGACCTCTGGTCGGGGTGGCCGGATTCGAACCGACGACCTCTTCGTCCCGAACGAAGCGCGCTACCAAGCTGCGCCACACCCCGAGGCGTGCCGACAAATAGTAGCCCACCCGCCCGGATGGTCAAACTCGGTACCCCCGCCGCCCTGGCCAGCGGGCGACGGGGTTCGTCAGCGGGGGATGAGGGTGAGGATGCTGGCCTCCGGGGGGCAGGCGAAGCGGATCGGGGCGGTCGGGTGGGTGCCGAGGCCGGCGGAGACGTGCAGCCAGGAGTCCGAGCCCGGCCAGCGGTGCAGACCACGCGCCATCGAGCGGGGCAGGCCGCAGTTGGTCACCAGGGCCCCGTAGCCCGGTACGCAGACCTGACCGCCGTGGGTGTGCCCGGCGAGCAGCAGCCCGAAGCCGTCCGCGGCCATCTGGTCGAGCACCCGCGGCTCCGGGGAGTGCGTCAGCGCGATGGACAGATCCGCGGAGGACGAGACCGCCCCGGCCACGGTGGGGTAGTCGTCCCGGTCGATGTGCGGGTCGTCCACGCCGACCAGGTCGAGCTGCCGGCCGCCGGCCTTCAGCGTGGTCCGGGCGTTGTTGAGGTCCGCCCAGCCGGCGCCCGTGAACACCTGGCGCAACTCCTCGTAGGGCAGCTCGACGCCCTCGGTGTACTCCCGGTCGGGCAGGAAGTAGGTGAAGGGGTTCTTCAACACCGGGCCGGTGTAGTCGTTGGAGCCGAACACGAACGCCCCGGGATAGTCCAGCAGCGGCTGGAGGGCCCGCAGCACTCCGGGCACCGCTCCCGGGTGGGCCATGTTGTCGCCGGTCACCACCACCAGGTCGGGGTCGAGGGCGGCCAGCGACGCCACCCAGCGCTGCTTGCGCGCCTGGTCGGGCATCATGTGCAGGTCCGACAGGTGCAGCACGCGCAGCGGCTCCGCGTCGGCCGGCAGCACCGGCACGTCGTACCGCCGCAGGGTGAACATGTTGCGCTCGATGAGCGACGCGTACGCGAGGGTGGCCGCGCCGACCGTGGCGGTTCCGGCGGCAAGCCGGAATAGTGTGCGCTTTCGCATGGCGTTCAGGGTAGTTTGACCGTCCATGAGCACGCTGAAGGACCGCCTCACCGCCGACATGCGTTCCGCGCTCAAGGCGCGCGACGAGCTGACCACCTCCACGCTGCGGATGGCCCTGGCCGCCGTCGGCACCGCCGAGGTCGCCGGCAAGGCCAAGCGCGAGCTCACCGATGACGAGGTGCTCGCCGTGTTGACCAAGGAGGCCAAGAAGCGCCGGGAGGCGGCCACCGCCTTCGCCGACGCCGGCCGCGCCGAGCAGGCCGCGAAGGAGACCGCCGAGGGCGAGGTGCTGGACCGCTACCTGCCCAAGCAGCTCTCCGACGCCGAGTTGGCCGAGCTGGTGTCGGGGGCGCTCGCCGCGGGCGGCTTCACCGGGAAGACCCAGATGGGCCCGGCCATGAAGGCGGCCCAGGCCGCGGTGGCGGGCCAGGCCGAGGGTGGTCGGGTGGCCGCCGAGGTACGCCGACAGCTCGGCCTCTGACAGTCGGCGGTGTGACACTTGGCCCCCGCCGATCTTGTGGTTCGACGGGGCACACCGAAGGGCATGTCACTGATATATGGAGGCCTGGCTTGCCCTGATCCGGTCCGCATTGTGATCCGGGAGCGAGGGAGTCGGCCGTAGGTATCCTCTGGTTTGAATGGCCGTACCTGGCGGTGACGTCCACGGTGCTGGTCGCGATCTGGATCGTTCTCGTGATCCGCAATCGCCGCGTGGGCTGGCGCTTCTTCGCCTTTGGCGGAGGGCTGGTCGTCCTGTGCTTTGTCGGGGGGCCGTTGGTGGGCAGGTTGGCGGCACCAGAAATTGCGTGCCGAGCTCAGGAGGGGTTGGCCTGCGGCATGGGGGGTGTCACCGCAGCAGCCTGGGCGAACGGCGCAGTGGCGCTGTGCTGCCTGGTCGTGCTCCTGATCCTGACCCCTCTGGTCAGGCTCGCCGCCCGCGGCGGCTCGACGCCGTTGCCCAGGTCCGGTGACGGTTCATAGGGCCGCCGCCTGAGTCCGGTCTAGACGAAACGGGCGGGCACCCGGTGTGGGTGCCCGCCCGTCGTGTCCTGATCGTCGACTCAGCCGCCGGGACGGCCACCGGGTCGACCGGTGTTGCCGGGTTGCCCGCCGCCGGTGTTGCCCGGCGTGGCGCCACCGCCGCCGTTACTGACCTGGATGGTGACCACGCCACCCTTGATGGTGCGGCCGTCGGGGCTGGTGCCGTGGGCGGTGCCCGCCGGGCAGGACGACGGCACCTTGGCCTCGGAGACCACCGGCTCGAAGCCCGCGTCCTTGAGCCGGGACTTCGCCTGCTCCACCGAAATGCAGCTCACGCCGGGGATGCTGCGCTGGTCACCCTCGGAGATCTTCTGGCCCGGTGGCTCGAACTGGATGCGCTCCTTGTTCTTCATGGCATCCCGCAGCGTCTCGTACACCGGCGGGTTGATGCCGTTCTTTTCCTTGTGCAGCATCCTGACGTTCGTCTGCGGCCAGTCCGGGTCGGCCATGATGCCGGCCACCGCGTACTGCCTGGTCATCGCGACCAGTGCGGCGGTCTTCTCCGAGTCGGTGGTGCCGGACTTGCCGGCCACCGGCGCGTCGACGATGCCCTTCACGACGGCGGCGGTGCGGCTGCTGCCGCACTTGCTGGTGCTGGAGTTGTCGCCGACCGGGCAGCGGGCGGCGTCCACGGCGGCTCGGGCCACCTCGGTGCTGAACCGCTTCTCACAGCGCGGGTTGGCGATGTCCAGCTTGTTGCCGTCCGGGTCGCGGATCTCCTGCACCGGGATCGGCTCGCAGTACTTACCGTCCGCCGCCAGGGTCGCGTACGCGTTGGCCAGGTCCAGCGGGGTGGTCTGCGAGACACCGAGGGTGAAGGCGCCCCACTGGTGCGCCCCCTTCTCCAGGGTCAGATCCTCCTCGGTGCGGAACTGGATGCCGGCCCGCTTGGCGGCGCTGACCACGTTCTCCGCGCCGACCTGCTGCTGGAGCGGGACGAAGAACGTGTTCACCGACTGGGCGAAGGCGGTCCACATGTTCTGGACGCCACCGGGCTTCAGACCGGAGTTGGTCGGGCAGTACAGGTTGGTGCCGGGGCAGGCGGCGGGGCCGGGCTGGATCTTGTATTCCGACCGGAACTGCTGCGGCGCGTTCATGCTGAAGCTGAGCGGGATGCCCTTCTCCAGCGCCGCCACGATGGTGAAGATCTTGAAGGTCGAGCCGGCCTGGTAGCCGGTGATGCCGTCGCCACCGGTCAGCAGCGGGTTGACCGTCGCCGGATAGTTGCCCCGGATGCCCTTCCTGCTCTTCGCCGGATCGCTGGAGATCTTGTTCCTGGGCTTCTTCGGGTCGTCCAGCTTGAACTGCCTGTTGACCGCAAGGGCCCGGACCCGGCCGGAGCCGGGCTCGACCACCGCGACCATGGCGGCTTCCTTGCTGTTCTCGCTCTTGGCCTTACGGACCGCCTTGTCCGCGCCGCGCTGCGCCTGGACGTCGATCGAGGTCACCACTGTGTAGCCGCCGCTCTTGAGCCGCCGCTCCCGGTCGTACGTGGTGGAACCGAACGTCTCCTGCTGCATCCACCAGCGGTAGAAGTAGTCGCAGAAGAAGCCCCAGCTGTTGACGTTCGCGGCGACGCAGCCGTTCGGGGTGCGCTTGTCCAGCACCTTGAGCTCGACGGCCTTGGCGGCGTCGGCCTCCTGCTGGGTGATGGCCTTGATGTCGACCATGTTCTGGATGACGTAGTCGCGACGGTCCTTGGCGAGCGGGTAACCCGCCTCGGTGGTCGGGTCGTTCGTGGTGGGCGCCTTGACCATGCCGGCCAGCAGCGCCGCCTCCTCGATCTTGAGCTTGCTCGGCGGCTTACCGAAGTAGACCTGGCTGGCGGCGTAGATGCCGTACGCGCCGTTGCCGAACGAGGCGAGGTTGAGGTAGCGCGTGAGGATCTCGTCCTTGGAGAATTCCTTGTCGACCTGGAGGGCCAGCCGCATCTCCCGAAGCTTGCGGGCGCTGGTGTCCTCGGTCGCCGCGACCACGTCGGCCGGGTGGGTGGCCGAGTAGGCGATGGCCAGCCGGACGTACTGCATGGTCAGCGTCGAGGCTCCCTGCCGGCCGCCGTCGCCCTGGTTGTTGACGAACGCGCGGGCGACACCGTTGATGTCGACGCCGTTGTGCTTGTAGAAGTCGTGGTCCTCGGCCGCGATGATGGCCTTCTGCATCCACGGAGAGATGTCGGCCTGCTTCACGTCGCGCCGGTTCTCGTCGTACATGGTCGCGAGCGGTGTCTTGCCGTCCGAGGCCAGCAGATAACTGATCTGTGGCGCGCGGGCCACCGTCAGCTCCGTGGGCAGGGCGCCGAATGTCTCGGCGCCGGCCTTCGCGGCCAGGCCGGACATCGCCACCGCGGGGAAGGCCGCCGCAGCGACCACCACGCCAGCCAGCAGGCCGCACACCAGCAGCGATGCGGCGTTGGTCAGCACATTGTGGTCACGTTTCCGCATCCAGGTCACCTCGGCATGGTACGCGAGTAGGGAACGAGGGGCGCCTGGGAGTTCTTTCCCCATTTCCTGCGCGCGCTGCCCTCGTTGTGCTAAACGCACGACCCCCGGTGCTTGGTTGCGTGTGACCCGGCGTGAGTCTCCTCCGATTCAGGTGGGCGGCGCAGAGTTATCGCCGACCTCAGCGGGGTAACCGGCGGTCGAAGGCCCGGGAAGCCGGGAAAGTCCGGAATGATGGATTTCGTCGACAACGTTGCGTAATCAGTCGACTACAGAGCATGATGGGGGCGGCGACAGCGCCACATGTCGTCCGTGCCGCCTTGGGGAAGGCGAGCCGGGCGATCGGGGGGAATTGCCGGCTGGCGTGCATCGACGAGGTCGGTAGGTACTGCAAGGGGGGACGTGTACACATGGGCATGATCACTGACTGGCCGTCGCTGGCGGCGTGTCAGAACGGGGACCCGGACGCGTTGTTCGTACAGGGTGCCGAACAGAACGTGGCGAAGCGGATCTGCCGAAGCTGCCCCGTTCGGTACGAGTGCCTGGCCGACGCACTGGACAACCGGATCGAGTTCGGTGTGTGGGGCGGCATGACCGAACGCGAACGGCGGGCGCTGCTGCGTCGACACCCGCAGGTGACGAGCTGGCGCAAGATGTTCGAGGCCGCGATGAAGAAGAACAGCAAGGAAAAGGCCGAAAAGGACAAGATCCTCGTCAGTGCGGCCAACTGACGACGGTCACGGCCGGCTGATCGCCGCGCCGATCGTCCGTAGCCCGTCGACGTCGTGGACGTCGGCGGGCTGCGCCGTCACCGACACCGCCGGCACCGCCGGGAACTCCTCGGTGAACCGCGCGGCGACCTGCTGCTCGCGTGCCGCCTGACGGGCCAGCGCCGCGTGCGCCCGCAGCACGTCGGCGGTGGCCTCGTGCCCGCCCAGCTCGGTCAACCGCTCGGCGGCGACCCGACTCTGCTCGGCGTCCAGCTCCGGCACCGCGAGTCGGTGCACCCGGTTGAGCACCAGGCCGGCCAGCGGCATCCGCTCCTCCCGCAGGCGGCCCGCGAAGTAGGCGGCCTCCCGGACCGCGTCCGGCTCCGGTGTCGCGATCAGGAGGAAGGCCGTCTCCCGTGCCTGGAGGATCCGGTACGTCTGCTCGGCGCGCTGCCGGAAACCGCCGAACATCGAGTCCAGTGCGGCCACGAAGCCGGACAGGTCGGTGAGCAGTTGCGCGCCGAGGACCTTCTGCACCACCTTCGAGAACATCCCGAACGAGGCGGTGACCAGGCTGAACATGCTCCGTCCGCCGCTGCGCGCCGGGGCCAGCAACAGGCGCAGCATCCGGCCGTCGAGGAAGCGGGAGAGCCGGGCCGGGGCGTCCAGGAAATCAAGTGCCGAGCGGGACGGTGGGGTGTCCACCACGATCAGGTCCCACTCGCCCCGGGCGTGCAGTTGGCCGAGCTTCTCCATCGCCATGTATTCCTGCGTGCCCGCGAATGTCGAACTCATCGCCTGGTAGAACGGGTTCGAGAAGATCTCGGCGGCCTTCGTCGGATCGGTGTGCTGCAACACCACGTCGTCGAAGGTGCGCTTCATGTCCAGCATCATGGCGTGCAGCTCGCCGCCGCTGCTCTCGACGTCGATCCCCTTGACCTGCCGGGGTGTGTTGTCCAGCTCGGTCAGGCCCAGCGACTGGGCCAGCCGGCGCGCCGGGTCGATGGTGAGCACCACCGTGCGTCGGCCATGGTGCTCGGCGGCCCGCAGCGCCAGCGCCGCGGCCGTTGTCGTCTTTCCCACTCCGCCGGCACCGCAGCACACGACGATCCGTACGCCGGGGTCGGCGAGGATCTGGTCGACGTCCAGCTGCGGCGCCGCGTCTTCGGAAGGCACCAATCGAGCGTATCGGGCCGCGTGGTCAACGCGCCCGTGCTGCGCTCAGGTGTGAGTCAATCGGCGCGGACGAGGGCCTGGGCCAGTGCCGCCAGCCCCGCCCGGTCCACCCCGTCGGGCAGCAACGGCAGCTCGACCATCGGCAGCCCCAACTCCACCAGGTCGGCGCGGAGCGAATCCTCCAGTTCGCGCCGGATGAGCTGGTCACGCGCCTCGTCGTGCAAACCGGCCACGGTGTCCCGATCGGCTGGCAACCCGGCGGCGACAAGCCCTCGCCGCAGCTCCGCGGCGGTGACCGCCGAGCCGGCGGGCAGTGGCGGTCGGGTGCCGTTGACGATCACCTTTCCGGTGCCGAAGCCGAGCGCGGTCAGGTCGGCGATCGCGTCCACCGTCTCCTGCACCGGCATCTCCTCCAGCAGCGTGACCACGTGGACCGCGGTCATCGGGGAGCGCAACAGCGCGGCGACCCCCTCGCTCTGGGTCTTGATCGGGCCCACCTTCGCCAGCCGGGCCGTCTCCGCCGTGACGTTGAGGAACCGACCGATCCGCCCGGTCGGTGGGGCGTCCAGCACCACCGCGTCGTACGCCCGCCGCTGCCCGGAGGTGCGGGTGGTGGCCTCCTTCACCTTGCCGGTGAGCAGCACGTCCCGCAGACCCGGCGCGATCGTGGTGGCGAAGTCGATGGCGCCGAGTTTGCGCAGCGCCCGGCCCGCCGCGCCCAGCTTGTAGAACATGTCCAGGTATTCGAGCAGCGCCTCCTCGGCGTCCACCGCGAGCGCGCGCACCTCACCGCCGTCCGGCGCGTCGGCGAGGTGTCGCTCCTCGTACGGCAGCGGGTCGATGCCGAAGAGTTGGGCGATGCCCTGCCGCCCCTCGACCTCGACCAGCAGGGTGCGCCGGCCACCGGCGGCAAGCGCGAGGGCCAGGGCCGCCGCCACGCTGGTCTTGCCGGTGCCACCCTTGCCGGTCACCACGTGGAGGCGGGCCGACCATCCGGTACCGGCCGAGTCGAACGGCCGCTCAGCTGCACACACCCGACGAGCCTATCCACGCCCGGTGGTCAGGCGACCTCGCAGACCCACCAACCCGTCTTCTGCACCACCGTGAAGCGCAGGTCCTGGTCGGCGACCTTCTCGTCGGCGGTGGTCATGGTGACCCGGGTGGAGACGGTGGCCCGGTCGCCGGTCTGGTTGTCCACCTTCGGGGTGGTCCACCGGAACCGGGGGTTCTGGTACTCGGAGGCGTACTTCTGCACCTCGGCCACCTTCGCGGCGATCTTCTTGTCGTCGCGGGAGGCGGCGCACACCCGGTTTGTCGCCTTTGTCGCGTCGCGATCCTTGTAGACCGCGGTGAGGAACTCGTCGACGGCGACGGCCGGCTCCTTGGCGCCCTCGCCGGTCTCGGCGTTGCGCAGGGTCAGGAACGCCAGTACGCCACCGCCCACGCAGAGCACCATGATCACGACGAGTGCGATCGCCGCGATCAACAGGCCGCGCTTCTTCTTCGGCTCGGCCGTCCCGGGATACGGCGGGTACGCCGGTGGGGGTGGCGGGATGGCCGCGGAGCCCGGCGTGCCGGGTGCTGTCGGGGCCGGCGTGCCGGCCGCCTCAGCCCCACCGGTCGGCGCGGGGAAGGCCTGCTGGCTGGGGATCGTCGGTGGGGCGGGGAGCGCCGCCGGTGCGGGCGGCGCGGGGAGCGCGAGCTGCCCGGACGGCACGGTGGGGGCCGGTTGGGCGGGGGCGGCCGCGACGCCGGGCTGATCGGTGGGTTCCGGCTGGGCCGGCGGGAGGGCGGGTGGCCCGGCCTGGTCGCCGCTGGGCGGTTGGGTCATCGTCTTCCCCCGGGGGTCCGGCGCCCGCCGCCACCCCTGGCGTCGAGCGTGATCGAGCGGGCTGCCGGGCGCTGCGCGACCGCCCGACCGGAAGGGTAGCGGTCGATGACGCGAGCGGTGTCGCCCGTGCCGCGCGGCTGCCCGCCGATCGGCCGGCGGGACCCAGTGCCGGGAGCGCAATCGGGCCTCTCACCTGCCATGTGTCGCATATGTGACTGTAGGTGGCCATTCGGGCGCGTCTTGTTGGCGGGACTGCGGCCCCGGACCTACCTTTCGTCCCGGCGCGGGGGCCGGAACGGACGAATGGGTCCGGACCGGAAGAGCGATCCGAGCGGTACTACCGGAGGCAGTGCATGCGCGACGTGGACAACATCCCTCGCACCCAGTTCCCGACCAACGAACGGCCGCACCGGTCCGGGTCCATGTTCACGGCCGGTGGACAGATCGGCGGCCAGCCGATCAACGAACGGTCGTACCGCCGGATGCCGGAGCAGACGGAGGTGGGCCAGGCGCCGGGCCACGCCGCCGAGCGGGCCCGCGACGACGACGAGTCGGGTTTCGTCATCCACCTGCCGATCCGGGTGCCGAGTCTGGCGGCGGCGACGGTGCTGGCCGGCCGGGTCGCCGTGTCGCTGGGCTTCCTGCCCGAGCTGGACGCGGGCGAGACCACCGTGTCCAACGCCGACGATCAGAACAACAGGCACCGGGTCTTCTGCGACCTGCTGCTGCCCGACCGGTCCCGCTGCCCCCAGGGGTACGAGCACGAAGGGCTCTGCGGGGAGCTGCCGACCGCGCCGGAGCAACGTCCCGCGCCTCGTCCGGCCAGCGGAACGTAGGCTGTCCCTCGAACAAATTCCGCACCGAGAGGGAGCCCTTCAGCGATGCAGAAGTGGGAATACTCCACGGTCCCGCTGCTGGTCCACGCGACCAAGCAGATCCTCGACAACTGGGGCGAGGACGGGTGGGAGCTCGTCGCCGTGGTCCCCGGGCCGAACCCCGACCAGCTGGTCGCCTACCTGAAGCGACCGAAGGCGTGAGCAACGGTCCGCACGCGAAGCTCGCCGAGCTGGGGCTCGACCTGCCCGAGGTCGTACCGCCGGTGGCCAGTTACGTGCCGGCGGTGCAGTCCGGGCAGCACGTGTACGTCTCCGGCCAGTTGCCGATCGCCGAGGGCAAGCTGCTCGCGACCGGCAAGGTCGGCGCGGGGATCTCCGCCGAGCAGGCGAAGGACCTGGCCCAGCGGTGCGCGCTCAACGCGCTGGCCGCGGTCGACTCGCTTGTCGGCCTGGAAAATGTGGTCAAGGTGGTCAAGGTGACCGGTTTCGTGGCCTCCGCGCCCGGCTTCACCGGTCAACCCGCGGTGATCAACGGCGCCTCCGACCTCTTCGGCACCGTCTTCGGCGAGGCCGGCCGCCACGCCCGCAGCGCCGTGGGGGTGGCCGAGTTGCCCCTCGACGCCCCGGTGGAGGTCGAGCTGATCGTCGAGGTCGCCTGACCCATCCCTCTCGCGATCTTGCACTCTCCGCCCGGACGAAAGCCCTGAACAGGGACGAACCAGGGGCGGAAAGTGCAAGATCGCGGAGGGTGGCGAGCGGGGTCGTACGATCGCAGCCATGAGCGGGCACGTGACGGGGGCGGTGGCGGCGCTTGCCGACGAACTGCCCCGCTGGGTGACACTTCTGCGCGCACCGAACCCGGGGCCGATGACCCTCGACGGCACCAACACCTGGGTGCTGCGGGCCCCGGCAGCCGAGTTCGCCATCGTGGTCGACCCCGGCCCGGCGGACGAGGGGCACCTGACCCGGATCGCCGCGCACGGCCCGATCGGGCTGATCCTGATCACCCACGGCCACCCCGACCACACCGAGGGCGCGGCCCGGCTGAGTGAGCTGCTCGACGGTGTGCACGTCCTCGCCGTCGACCCGGCGCACACCATCGGCGGCGAACCGCTGACCGAGCCGGGTGAGCACCTCGACGGCTTCGGCCTGGCGGTCCGCCCGCTGAGCACCCCGGGGCACACCGCCGACTCGGTCTGCTTCCTGGTCGAGCACGGCGACGAGCGGGTGGTGCTCACCGGTGACACCATCCTCGGCCGGGGCACCACAGTCGTCGCCCACCCGGACGGGCACCTCGGTGACTACCTGACAAGCCTGGAGTTGCTGTCCGCGTACCGGGGGATTCCGGCGCTGCCCGGGCACGGCCCGGCGCTTGCCGACTGCGCCGCCGCCGCCGACTTCTACCTCGCGCACCGCCGGGCCCGCCTCGACCAGGTCCGGGCCGCGGTCGCGGCCGGCGCCGCCACGCCCGCCGACGTGGTCGCGGTGGTCTACGCGGACGTGGACCGCTCGCTCTGGTGGGCGGCTGAGTGGTCGGTCCGCGCGCAGTTGGAGTATCTGGGTGTCGGCACCGGGGAATCCGCGCCCGGGGTCAGTGGGTTGGAGCACATGTGACCTGCCCCGTGTGCGGAACCGTAGCCGTTCCCGGCGCGCGGTTCTGCCACAACTGCGGCGCCGCGTTGCCGGCCGCCGCCACGTTGCCGGCGGCCGAGCGCCGGGTGGTCACCGTGCTCTTCGGCGACCTCTCCGAGTTCACCTCCTGGTCGGAGGATCTCGACCCGGAACGCGTCGGCGCGGTCACCGACCGGGTGCTGGCCGCCCTCGCCGGTGCCGTGAAGACCTTCGGTGGGCACGTCGACAAGTTGACCGGCGACGGGATCATGGCGGTCTTCGGTGCGCCGGTGGCCCACGAGGACGACGCCGAACGCGCGGTCCGGGCCGCCCTGTCCATGCAGCGGGCCGTCCGCCGGGTGCTCGACGACGAGCGGGGCGGCGGCGCGCCGCTCGGGCTGCGGGTCGGGCTGAACACCGGCGACGTCATCGCCGGCATCCAGGCCGCCATCGAATACACGGTCATCGGCGACACGGTGAACACCGCCGCCCGGCTGGCCGACGCCGCCGCGGTCGGCGCGGTCTACGCCGGCGGGCGGACCGCCGCCGCCACCCGGCACGTGTCCTCCTGGCGGGCACTGCGCCCGCTGCGGCTCAAGGGCAAGCGTGAGCCGGTCGAGGCGTACGAGCTGCTGGGTCTGCTGGACGCGCCGGGCACCCGCTCGGGGCTCGGCGACGAGGCGCCGTACGTGGGGCGGGAGACGGAGATCGGCCGGATCGCCGGGCGGCTCGCCGAGGTTATCGACCAGGGTGACCCGCGGGTGCTGCTGATGACCGCCGAGGCGGGCATCGGCAAGTCCCGGTTCGCCGCGGAGGTGGAGCGTCTCGCCGCCGGGTACGACGTGGGCGCCGGCCGGTACGCGGCGCACACCGGCGCACGGGTGCTCTCGGTGCGCTGCGCCGCGTTCGGTGAACGACGCCGGCTCGCGCCCCTCGCCGACCTGGTGCGGGCCGCCGTCGGCCTGCCCAGTGACGCGTCCACCGCGCTGACCCGACCGGCGGTGGAGGAGCGGCTGCGGCGACTCGGGCAGCGGCTCGCCCGATCCGCTGGGGAGACCCCGCCGATCGCCACCGAGCAGCTGCTCGCCCTGCTCGGCTACGCCGAGATGTCCGCCCACGGCGGCACCGACGCCGGCGAGTGGGGCGGCTCGGGCACGCCGACCGCGGATGCCGAGGTGCTGCCGAACGCGGTCGCCGACCTGCTCAGTGGGCTCGCCTCGGAGGCGCCGCTGGTGATCGTGGTGGACGACCTGCACGACGCCACCGCCGAGACCATCGGTGCCCTCGGGCTGACCCTGTCCAGGCTCACCGGCCCGGTGCTGGTGCTGCTGCTCGGCCGCCCCGAGTTGGTGCGTACCGCCGGCGCGCTGACCCGGGTCGCGGACGCCGAGGTGCACTCCCTGCCCCCGCTGCGGGGTGCCGACGCGGCGCGGCTGCTCACCAGCTACCTCGGCGGCGGCAAGTTGCCACCGGCCGACGCGGACCGGCTGCTCGCCACCGCCCAGGGCAACCCCTTCTACCTGGCCGAGTTGGTCACCCTGCTCATCGAGCGCGGGGCGCTCACCACGGAGACCGCGCGCGGCGTCCGCGCCGCGAAGGAACGGCCCGGTTCCGGCGAGCGGGACCAGAGCACCTCGGCCGGCTGGCGGTTGGTGCCCGGTTCGCTGGGCAGCCGGCTGCTCTCCCGTGACCTCGCCGCCGTCCTCGCCGCCCGGATCGACGCGCTGCCGCCGGACGCCCGCTCGGTGCTGCGCGACGCCGCGGTGATCGGAGACACGGTGCCGACCGGTGCGTTGGAGGCGATGCGTGAGCAGCGCGCCGGCCGCGACGGTCGGCCTTCGGCGGTGGTCGCCGTGGAACTCGACCGAGCTGTCGAGGAGCTGCTGCAACGTCGGATGCTGCACCGCTCCCGGGTCGGCTACGCGTTCGCGACCCCGCTGATGCGGGAGGCCGCGTACGCCGGGGTGAGCAAGGCGGAGCTGGCCGAGCGGCACGCCGCGTTGGCCCGCTGGGCGGCGCCGGCGGACGGGACCGCGGCCTCGGCGCCGGGCGGGTTCACCGACGAGGCCCGCGACGACTTCGTGGCGACGCACGTCGAGCGGGCCGCCACGCTCGCCGACGCGGTGAAGCTGCGCCCGGACGCGCCGGCCCGGGCGGTGGTGCCGCTCGGCGTCGCCGCGCTCGGCCGGGCCGCCCGCCGGTCACTGGCCGCCGGTGAGCCGGTGCTGGCCATCGAGTACGCCGAACGCGCCACCGAGTTGGCCCGCGACGGGCTGTCGGCGGCCGATCGGGTGGTGCACGCGCGGGCACTGCTCCAGGTCGGCCGCGTCGCCGACGCGCTGGCGTACGCGGAGAAGATCGCCGCGAACGCCGGGGACGAGGCCACCCGGGTCGGCGCCCTGCTGCTCGCGGGACAGGCCCAGGAGACCCTCGGTGACCAGGGCCGGGCGATGACCGCCTGGCACGAGGCGTTGCAGGTCGCCACGGCCGGTGGGTTGCCGGTGCAGCGGGCGACGGCGATGCGCCGGCTCGGCATGGCCGACTTCGTGGCCGGGCGGCTGAGCCAGGCGAGCAGCCGGTTGGCTGCCGCGTACCAGGTCAGCCTCGGTGCGCAGGACCGGCGGGGGCAGGCCTGGTCGCTACAGAACCTGGCCTGGGTGACCACCACCCGGGGTGACTTCGCCGGCACCGACGCGGTCCTCGGCCGGGCCGCCCGGCTCTTCGCCGAGCTGAAGGACCCGTACGGGCGGGCCTGGCTGCGCGGCACCACGGCGTTCGCCCGGCTGCTCGCCGGCCGACTGCGCGAGGCGTGTCGGATGGCCCAGGTGTTCCTGCCCTTCGGTGAGCGGGTCGGCGAGGCGTGGGCGGTCGGCACGCTGCGCGCGGTGGCGGCGTTCGCCACCGCCGAGTTGGGTGACCTGGCCGAGGCGGACCGGGAGGCCCGGCGGGCGTACCGGGAGTTCGCCGCCGCCTCCGACGACTGGGGGCGCGGCTTCGCGCTCGTGGTCCGGGCGGTGGTGGCGCGCGGGCTGGGTGAGCCGGAGCACGCGGCGGACCTGCTCACCGACGCCCTGGCGTACGCCGAGCGCACCTCGCACCCGCTGCTCACCGGAATGGCCGGCACGCTGCGCGGCTTCGTGGCGTTGGACATGGGTGACTGCGAGACCGCCGAGCGGGTGGCCCGCTCGGTGCTGACGGCCGTGGAGCCGCACAATCCGCAGGCCCCGGCGCAGGTGGCACCCCGGGTGCTGCTGGCGACGGCGCGGCTGGCAGCCGGTGACTCGGCGACCGCCGTCGGGCTGCTCGCCCCGGTGGCGACGGCCGCCGCGAACGCGCCCTCGCTGCTCTTCTCCCGCCGCCAGACGATGGCCCAGTACGCGGCGGCCCTGCTCGCGCACGGTCAGCGGGAGCAGGCGTTGGACTGGGCCCGGCGGGCGGTCACCGCGCCGGCCGAGGACGTGCGCAGTCAGGTGATCGCGGCCAGTGTGCTGGCCGAGGCGCTGGCCGCCTGCGGTCAGCCGACGGAGGCCCGGTCCTCTGCGGACGAGGCGGTCCGCCTGGCGTACGCGACCGAGCAGCGCAGCGAACGCGCCGCCGCCAACGCCCTCCGCGCCCGCCTGACAACCGCCCAGCCCTAGCCCCACCCGACCCCCCGTTGATCATGAAGTTATTGCCCCGACACGCCGACGCGCAGGGCAATAACTTCATGATCAACGCGACCCTCGGGGTGCGGGCAGGGTTTTTGCCGGTTCTGGGGATGTGGCGGTCGGGGTGAGGGGCTAGCGTGTCAGCACCGTGTGCCGGTCCACAGTGCTGACCGTCGCCGTGCCTGGGGAGGCCCTTCATGAAGCTGCCGCGTTCCATCGCGGGCTGGACCATCGCGGTCTTCGGCGTGTTGGCGCTGGTGATGGGCGCGGTCGGGCTGGTCTGGCCGGAGGCGCAGTTGCGCCTGCTCGGGTTCGAGGTGCCCCAGACGCGTGCCGTCGGTGACCACACCGGCACGTTCCTGCTGGCGTCCTCGATGGCGGCGTTCAACATGGGCGTCTACTACCTGCTCGCCACGATCACCGAGTGGCGGGTGTTCTACCGGTTCACTGTCGTCTTCCGACTTGTCACGTTCACCGTGTTCACCATCGCCGTGCTCTCCGACATCGCTCCGGACCGGTTCTTCGGCGTGGCGGCCTGGGAGGGTCTGGGGGCCGTGGCCACCGCCATCGGCCTGCGCCTGGATGCCCGCCGGGGTGCCCCGGCCGGCGGAGTCGCCTCGTCCGAGGGTGCCGGGACAGCCATGGCCGCCGAGGAGGGTACCGGTCCCGCCGGTGCGACTCCGGCGGACACGGCGCGCTGAGCCATCGGTCGGGTTGGGTATTTTCGAGCGGTGACCGACACCCCGACCGGCGGCGTGCCGGTGCCGATCGTGCCTGGTCTGACCGATTTGCGGGTTTTTGCCCGAGGTGGGTACGCGACCGTCTACCAGGCCACCCAGATCTCGGTGGGTCGCGAGGTCGCCGTCAAGGTGGAGAACCGGACGCTCGACAGCGAGCGCGACCAGGCCCGTTTCCTGCGCGAGGCGCGGGCGGCCGGCCGGATGTCCTCACACCCGCACGTGGTGGACCTCTTCGACGTCGGGGTCACCGTCGACCAGCACCCCTACCTGATCATGGAGCTCTGCGACGGCTCGTACGCCGAGCGGATGCGGACCTCGCCGCTGGACCCGGTGGAGGCCCGCGACCTCGGCATCAAGATCGCCGACGCGCTGGCCCACTCGCACGCGGCAGGGGTGCTGCACCGGGACGTGAAACCGGCGAACATCCTCCACTCGGCCTTCAACTCGGCGGTGCTCGCCGACTTCGGGCTGGCCGTGCTCGCCGAGCACCGGGACGCCTCGGTCACCCTCGAGGTGCTCACCCCGGCGTACGCGCCGCCGGAGATGTTCAGCCACAGTCCGCCGTCGCCGGCCGTCGACGTGTACGCGCTCTGCGCCACCCTCTACGCGGTGATGCACGGTCGGCCGCCCCGCTGGCAGTCCGAGCGCAACCCCAGCCTGATCACCGTCCTGGAGATGTTCAACCAGCCGCTCCCCGCCCTGCCCGGCGTCCCGGACGAGCTGATCGACGTCCTGCGCGCCGGCATGGCGAACGACCCGGCCGAGCGCCCCTCCGCCCTCGAACTGCACGACCTGCTCGTCAACCTGCCGCTCGGGCCACCGTCCGCCCCGGTCAGCGGCGCTCCGGTCAGCGGTGGGGCGACCCGCCCCGGCCCGTACGCGCCCAGCCAACCGGTGCCCCGGCCGCCCATCGAGGACACCCAGCGGGTGGTCCCCGGCGTCCGACGGTGGCGGCGCTGGTTCCTCGGCGGCGCCGGCGTCCTCGCGCTCGCCGGCTCCGCGACCGCCGGGGCGTGGTTCGCCGACCGGGCCGGGCCGCCGACCCCGAACCCGACTGTCACCCAGGTCGCCGCGCCGGCGACCGGGCCGCTGCCCGGCTGCACGACCGGCACCGGCACGCCCACCGTCCTGCCCGAGGGTGCCCGGTGCCTGCCCGAGCTGGAGTGCTTCGGCCCGATGCGGATCCGCGGCGACCGCGCCGAGGCGGCTCGGCTGTCCTGCACCGGTCGGCACACCTGGGAGACGTACGCCGAGGGCATCCTGCCGGTGTCCCTGCTCGGCGCCGCCTACGACGACGTGATCGCCGCCGGGCCGGTGCGACAGGTGTGCAGCGCCACGACGTTCCGGTTGACCACCGGGATCACCGAGCCGCGCGGCTGGCACCTCGAGGTGCTTCCCCCGGTCGACGGAAGCATCGACCGGACCTACCGGTGCCTGGCCGGGCGGGGCGTGGACGCGCTCGCCGCCCCCACCCTCACCGGCCGCTGATCCCGTCCGACCCGCGTCGCCGATCCCGCACCGCCCGCAGGGCGTCCCGACTGTCCAGGGCGTCGAGGGTGTCCGCGTCGATCCCGTACGGCATCAGCTCGGGCGGCCCGGTGGTCGCCGGCCGGTCCTCCGGCTCCGGGCCGTCGGCGTGACGGGCGGCGGAGAAGGCGACCCCGGCGACCATCGTCAGCAGGACGCAGAGCAGGGCGAGAACCACGCCGACAAGGTCCTGTCGGCGCCAGACGACAAGCAGGGCCAGTGGTACGAGGGCTCCCAGTGCCGCGAGCACCGCCACCGTCCGCGCATCGGGCCGGGACAATCGACTCATTCGTTCAGCATGTCGTGACATTGGCGGCTGTCAACCGGAGAGCCAGTCGCCGCGCCGGTCGGCATGGCCGACCGGGCCGTCCGAGGTGTCCGGTTGGCGTCGCTACGGAAAGGCCTACGGTCGCTACCCTGAGTGTTCCGCAGGCTGGTCCGTCAGCGAGGTCACCGAATGAACGTACGCGGTTCCCGGTCCCGGCTCCGTTCGGTCGCGACGACACTTGCGGCCGCCCTCACCCTCACCCTGGCGGCCGCCGCCGGCTGCGACAGCCGGAAGGAGCCGGAGCTGCCGTCCGTGCAGCAGAAGATCCGTGAGTCGCACATCTACCGGCAGGCACAGTTACGCATCGGCGTGGCCACCAAGGAGCCGCTGATGGGCGACCTTCGCAACGGCCAGCACGTCGGCTTCGACGTCGAGATCGGCAGGTACATCGCCGCCTCCCTGGGCTACGAGGGCGAGCAGCGGTTGGAGTTCGTGTCGGTGGCCACCGAGAACCGGATCCCGGCGCTTCAGGGAGGCACCGTCGACCTCGTGGTGTCCAGCTTCTCCATGACCAAGGAGCGCGAAGAGCTGGTGAGCTTCGCCGGCCCGTACTTCGTCACCACCCAGGAGGTGCTGGTGCCGGCCCGCCTCAAGGACAAGATCCGCACCATCGAGGACCTGCGCGACCCGGCCTACAAGGTCTGCACCAGCGGCGGTTCGACCACCGAGGCCGAGCTGGAGAAGCACCAGGTCAGGACATTCGTGGTGAAGGACGTCGGGGACTGCGTCGACGGCATCCGCAAGGGCCGGTACGACGCGGTCAGCTCGGACGAGACGATCCTCGCCGGGTTCCTGGCCACCTACCCCAGGGAGTTCGAGGTCGTGGACATGCCCTTCGGCACCAGCGAGCTGCTGGGCATCGGCGTGCCGATCGGCGACCCCGCGCTGCGCGACCTGGTCGCGTTCTTCCTGCAGAAGAGCTACGAGCGGGGCCGCAACGGGCAGGTGAGCCCCTGGCAGAGCGCCTACAACCGCACCCTGGGCCCGTGGCTGAAGGTCGAGAAGCGCCAGCCTCAGCCGCTGCGGGTGCCGAAGCTCGTCGACTTCGACGACAAGGCGCCCTCGACGTGAGCACGGCGCCGACCGCGACCGGCGCCGACGGCCCGGTGCCGCCACCCCGCACGTCCGTGCCGGGTGCCGCCGCCTCGCCGGCCACCGACGGTACGGCCGCAGCCGAACCGCCGTCTGCCGTGGTGGACCGCGCCGACTGGCCGGTCGGCGTGCCGGTCGCCGAGCCGGCCGACCCGGTCGTCGCCGACGCCGAGCCCGGGCGGATCCGTTGGGACCCGGCGGAGCGGCGCGCCCGCGCCAGCCAGTCCTTCTGGACGGCGCTTGTGGGCGTACCGGCGATCTTCTCGGTGCTCCGCCTCGGGGTGGAGGCGGGCGGCGAACTGCAGACCACGCTGCTGCTGGTGGCGAACGTCGGGCCGGTCAACCTGCTCGCCGGCTTCCTGACCACCGCGGCCCGGCTGCTCTCCACCGGAATGGTCGCCGTCTTCGCGCTCGGGGCGGTGCTGGCCGTCAGCGCGGATCGACTTCCGCCGGGTGCCCGTCGCCGCCCGCTCTTCGCCCGCTGGGCCGACCTCACCCCGGCCTGGGTGGTGCTTGCCGCTTTCCTGCTCGCCCTGATCACCTGGCCGCTGCTCTACCTACCGCTGCTGCTGCCGGCGTTCGCGGCCGCGTTCCAGCTTGGCCCCGGGCGACTGCACGAACGGGTGGTGCCACGACTGGTCATGATCGCCGCGCTGCTCGCCGGGTACGGCTGGCTGATGCTGCCCACCCTGCGCGACGCCGGGAAGCAGGGCGATCTGTTGGCGCTGGCGCTGCTCGCGGTGCCGCCGCTGTTGGCCCTCTTCATCGCGGGGCCGTTGCCCGGCGCGGTGATCCGGCCGCTGGCGTCGGTGACCGAGGTGGCGATGCTCGCCGTGTTGGTCTGGGCCGCGGTGCCGGTGATCAGCACACCTGTGCTGCCGCTGACCGTCACGACCGTGGGCGCGGAGAACGGACCCACCGAGGACGTACGCGGGCACGTGATCACCACCGACGACGTCAACATGGTGCTCCTTCAGGAGAGGGGTGGCGTGCGGTACGTGCCAGTCGATCTGGTCCGCGCGCAGGTCCTCTGCCCGAGTGAGGAGGAGTTGCCCCGTTACCGGCTGCGCATCCGCGACTTCCACGTCGAGGACTCGCTGTTGGAGGGCATGGGCCGCCGGGTTCGCCCGGTCCACCGCATCGACGCCGCCTGCCGGATTCCCGGCTGATGTCGTGTGGGGGGTCCGCATATACATTCCGACTGTATATGCTGTGGCGATGGCGAAGGCTTCCCTACACGAATCGACATATCTGATCCTCACCGCGCTCGTCGAGGCTCCACGGCACGGATACGCCGTCCTCGACGAGGTCCGGCGGATCTCCGACGGGCGTGTCGACCTGCGCGCCGGCACCCTCTACGCGGCGCTGGACCGGCTGCGCACCGAGGGCCTCGTCGACGTCGAGCGCGAGGAGCAGGTGCAGTCCCGGTTGCGCCGCTACTACCGACTCACCGCCGCCGGAGTGCAACGCCTGGCCGAGGAGTCGGCGCGGCTGCGGAGCAACGCCGACGCGGCGAGCGTGCGGCTGCGCCGTGCCGGCCTCCTGGTCGAAGGCGGTGCGGCGTGACGTTGCACCAGGTCTACCGGTGGCTGCTGGCCTGCTACCCCCGCGCGTACCGGCGGCAGTACGAGGACGAGCTGATCGGGGTGTTGCTTGACGACGCCGCGCCGGGCCAGCGCAGGCCCCTGGCACGAGACGTGTCCGCCCTGCTCGGTGGGGCGGTTCGGGCGCACGTCCGGCAGGTCGGCACCCGGTTCTCGGTCGACGCGTGGCGGGACGCGGCGCAGGTGCTCGGCCTGATCGCCGCGCTGCTGTTGTTCGTGCGCTCGGCGCGCGTACCGGTGCTGCATTCCGCCATGTACGCGCAGAGCTATCCGGACGGGATCGGTGAACCGTTCGTCCTCTGGCCGCATGGTCTCGGGGCGGCGCTCTGGCTCGTCGTGGCGGTGTTCACCGTACTCGGGTGGGGGCGGGCGGCAGCCGCGATCGCCGTCGGCGGCGTGGCGTTCGAGGTGGTTCGGGTCGCCGAGGCCTACGGATATTATTCGACGGTCTTTGACATCTGGCCCCTCGTGCTCGCCGCGATGGCCGCGTTGGCACTCGCCCTCCGCGCTCCCCAATCCGGCGCGGCTGCCCTCGGGCGTTGGCGGCTCGGCACACTGGCGGCGGCGACGCTTGTCAGCGTCGGTGCTCCGAGCGTCGCCCTGACCGGCGCTGACGACTCGACGTGGCCCATCTACCGGACGTGGATATTCACCAGCGGCGTCGGCCGGGTCGAGGCGATCCTGCTGATCGCGGGATACCTGCTCTTCGCCCTTGTCGTCCTGTCGACGCCGACGGCGCTCCGACTGCGTTTGCTCGCGCTCGTCGTCCCGGTGGGCGTCACGCTGCTGCTCACCCGGGTGGGGCTCCGCACCACCGGGACGTACCTGGAGCGGTCCAGCCACGACGGTGTGCCCGACGCGCTCACCTGGGCGCAGTGGTCGACGTTGGTGCTGGCACCCGTGTTGCTCTTCGCGGTCGCCGTGGCGATCCTGCACCGCCGCGAGCGTCCGGGCACGCCCGGCGAGTAGGCCGGTCGGGCTCAGTAGGACTTGTCCTGGCCGAGGACGTGTTGGGCCACGAAGTTGAGGATCATCTCCCGACTGACCGGGGCGATCCGGCCGGCCCGTACCGCACCGAGCAGGGTCGCCACCCCGTACTCGGTGGTCATGCCGGCCCCGCCGAGCACCTGCACGGCGGTGTCGACGGCGAGCGCGGCCGCCTCCCCGGCCGCGTACTTGGCCATGTTGCCGGCCACCCCGGCCTCCAGGTCGCGGCCGGCGTCGTACAGGGTGGCGGCCTTTTGGATCATGAGGCGGGCCAGCTCCACCTGCACGGCCGCGTGCGCCAGCGGATGGGACACGCCCTGGTGGGAGCCGATGCTCCGGCCACCCCAGACCTTGCGCGTGGCGGTGTACTCGCTGGCCCGCTCGATGGCGTACCGACCGGTGCCGGCACCCATCGCGGCCACCGTGATCCGCTCCGGGTTGAGCCCGGCGAAGAGCGCCGGTAGGCCGGCGTCCAGCGACTCACCGAGCAGCGCGTCGGCGGGCACGCGCACGTCGTCCAGGTAGAGCAGGAACTGGTTCTCCGGGGACACGATCTCCATGTCCAGTTTGGAGCGGGTCAGCCCGACCGCGTCGGTCGGCACGAGGAACAGTGCCGGCTTCAGCTTCAGCGCAGAGGCGTCGGTTGAACCGGCTGGGCCGTCCTCGACGGCGACGCGCGCCACCACCAGGACGTGATCCGCCTCGTCGACCCCGGAGATGTAGCACTTGCGTCCGTTGAGCAGCCACCCGTCGCCGTCGCGGCGGGCGACGGTGCCCAGCCGGTGGAAGTTGGAACCGGCCTCCGGCTCGGTGATCGCGAAGACGATCTTCTGGGAGCCGTCGGCGAGGCCGGGCAGGTGCCGCTTGCGCTGCTCCTCGGTGCCGTGCCGGGTGAGCACGGTGGCGGCGATCGCGGGGGACACCACCAACAGCAGCAGTGGGCAGCCCGCGGCGGCCAACTCCTCGCAGACGATGGCCAACTCGGTGATGCCGCCGCCACCGCCGCCGTACTCGGTGGGGATGTTGACCCCCAGGTAGCCGAGCCGTCCCGCGTCGGCCCACAGTTCGGTGGTGTGCTCGCCGGCCTTCGCCTTCTCGACGAAGTAGCCGTGGCCGTAGCGACGGCCGAGCGCCCGCACGGCGTCGCGAAGCTGGTCCTGCTCAGGGGTGAGGTCGAAGGTCATCAGGGGGTCCTCCTCAACAGACGTCGATGACGGCCAGCACGGCACCGGTGCGCACCTGACCACCGGCTGGCACCGGCAACTCGGTGACCACGCCGTCGGTCGGGGCGAGCACCTGATGTTCCAGCTTCATCGCTTCCAGGGTGAGCAGTGGATCGCCGGCAGCGACCCGCTGGCCGACCTGGACGTGCACCCGGGTCACCGCGCCGGGCAGCGGCGCGAGCAGCGACCCGGCCGCCACCTCCGCCGTGGGTAGCGGGAGACGCGGCAGCTCGACCAGGCTCGTCGCCCCCGCCGGGCCGTCCAGGAAGACCTCCGACCCCACCCGGTGTACGCCCACCCGCCAGCGGCTCTCCAACACGGTGAGCACCACCCGGTCCGGGGTGGCCTCCTCCAGTCGGGCCGGGATCTCGCCGGCCGGATCCGTCGACCACTCGGCGAGGCGGCCGTCCCGGTCCAACCGGTAGCGGACCTCGATCTCTCGCCCGGCCCGATCGGTGTACCGAGACACCTGTGGGAACGCGGGCACGTTGCGCCAACCCGAGGGGAGCCCGGCGAGCACCGGGGCGGTCGCCCGACGTGCGGCGGCCGAGGCCAGCGCGGCGGCCAGCGCCATCACCGGCAACAGATCCGCGGACAGCAGCGGGGCGAACACCTCCGCGTGCCGGTCGAGGAAGCCGGTGTCGACTGCCAACGCGCCGAACTCCGGGCTGCGCAGCACCCGCACCAGCAGATCCCGGTTGGTGGCCACGCCGTGCAGTTCGGCCCGCGCGAGCGCGCCGGCCAACGCCCGGGCCGCCTCGGCGCGGGTCGGCGCCCACGCGATCAGCTTGGCCAGCATCGAGTCGTAGTGCACGCTCACGGTCGAGCCGTCCAGCACGCCGGAATCCAGGCGCAGGCCCTTCGTCGGCGTGAACTCGCCGGACAGCCCGGGGACCGCGAACCGGTGCAGGGTGCCGGTGGCCGGGCGGAAGTTCTGGGCCGGGTCCTCGGCGCACAGGCGTACCTCGATCGCGTGGCCGTCGGTCGGCGGGGCCACCGCGAGTGGCAGCGGCTCGCCCTCGGCGACCAGCAGTTGCAGCCGAACCAGGTCCAACCCGGTGACCGCCTCGGTGACCGGGTGCTCGACCTGGAGACGGGTGTTCATCTCCAGGAAGAAGAACTCCCCGCTCGGTGCGAGCAGGAACTCCACGGTGCCCGCGCCGACGTAGTCGACGGCGCGGCCGGCCGCCACCGCCGCCTCGTGCAGCCGGGCCCGCAACCCCGGATCGACGACCGCCGGGGCCTCCTCGACGATCTTCTGGTGCCGCCGCTGGATCGAGCAGTCCCGCTCGCCGAGCGCCACAATCGTCCCGTGGGTGTCGCCGAAGATCTGTACTTCGACGTGCCGGCCGCCCTCGACGTACCGCTCGACGAAGACCGTGCCGTCGCCGAACGCCGCGGCGGCCTCGCGGCGCGCGGAGGCGACGGCCTCGGCGAGCCCGTCCGGGTCGCGGACCACGCGCATCCCCCGGCCGCCGCCCCCCGCGGCGGCCTTGACCAGCACGGGGTAGTCGGTAACCTGCTCGGCGTCGGTCCAGGTGGGCAGCATCGGCACGCCCGCGTCGGAGAGCAGCGCCTTCGCGGCCAGCTTGTCGCCCATCGCGGCGATCACCCTGGCCGGCGGGCCGACCCAGGTCAGCCCGGCGTGGTCGGCGACCCGCGTCGCGAACTCGGCGTTCTCGGCGAGGAAGCCGTAGCCGGGGTGCACGGCGTCCGCGCCGGACCGGCGGGCCGCCCGCAGGATCTGCACCATGTCCAGGTACGTCTCGGCGGGCGTGTTCCCGGGCAGGCGTACGGCCAGGTCGGCCTCGGCGACGAAGGGCGCGTCGGCGTCCGCGTCGGAGTACACCGCGATGGTGGTGATGCCGAGCTTGCGACAGGTGGCGAAGATCCGGCGGGCGATCTCGCCCCGGTTGGCGACCAGCAGTCGAGTGATCACGGTTCTCAACCCCTCACATCCGGAAGACGCCGAAACCGTCGGCGCCCTCCACCGGTCCGTTGTGGATCGCCGAGAGGCAGAGCCCGAGGACGGTACGCGTGTCCCGAGGGTCGATCACCCCGTCGTCGTAGAGCCGGCCGGAGAGGAACAGCGCGCCGGACTGCGACTCGATCTGTTGCTCGACCATCATCCGCATCGCGGTGTCGGACTCCTCGTCGAAGGAGCGTCCCCGGGCGGCGGCGGCCTGCCGGGCCACGATGGACAGCACCCCGGCGAGCTGTGCCGGGCCCATCACCGCCGACTTCGCGTTCGGCCAGGTGAACAGGAACCTCGGCTCGTACGCCCGACCGCACATCCCGTAGTTGCCGGCCCCGTACGAGGCGCCCAGGTTCACCGTCAGGTGCGGCACCGTCGAGTTCGACACCGCGTTGATCATCAGGGCGCCGTGCTTGATGATGCCGCGCTGCTCGTACTCGGTGCCGACCATGTAACCGGTGGTGTTCTGCAGGAAGATCAACGGTGTGTCGGACGCGTTCGCGAGCTGGATGAACTGGGCCGCCTTCTGCGCCTCCGCGCTGAACAGCACACCCCGGGCGTTGGCCAGCACGCCCACCGGATATCCGTGCAGTTCGCCCCAGCCGGTGACAAGCGCGTCCCCGTACGCCGGCTTGAACTCGTCGAAGTCGCTGCCGTCCAGGATCCGCGCCAACACCTCACGGGGATCGAACGGCACCTTCAGGTCGGCGCTCGTGATGCCGAGCAGCTCCTCCGGGTCGTACCTCGGCGGCTGCGGCGCCGCCGTACGCGGCGACGGGCCGTGCTTGCGCCAGTTCAACCGGCGTACGCACTGCCGGGCCAGCCGGATGCCGTCGGACTCGTCGGCGGCCAGGTAGTCGGCGAGCCCGGACGTGGCGGCGTGCATCGCCGCCCCGCCCAGCGACTCGTCGTCGGTCACCTCGCCGGTCGCCATCTTCACCAGCGGTGGCCCGGCCAGGTAGACCTGCGACCGGTCCCGGATCATGATCACGTGGTCGGACATCCCCGGCACGTACGCGCCACCGGCCGTGGCGTTGCCGAAGACCACGCTCACCGTGGGGATGCCCGCCGCCGAGAGTCGGGTCAGGTCCCGGAACACCCGACCGCCCGGGATGAAGATCTCCGCCTGGGTGGGCAGGTCAGCCCCGGCCGACTCGACCAGATTGATCATCGGCAGCCGGTTGGCCAGGGCGATCTCACCGGCCCGCCGGGTCTTGGCGAGGGACCACGGGTTGACCGCGCCACCGCGTACCGTCGGGTCGTTGGCGACGATCAGGCACTCCACACCCTCGACCACCCCGATGCCGGTGACCACGCTGGCCCCGACCGGGAAGTCCGTGCCGTACGCGGCGACAGGCGACAGCTCCAGGAACGGGCTGTCCGCGTCCACCAGCAGCTCGATCCGCTCCCGGGGGAGCAGCTTGCCGCGCCCGTGGTGCCGGGACACGTACTTCTCGCCGCCGCCCGCCCGCGCCTGGTCCAGCGCGGCGTCCAACTCGGCCAGCCGCTCCAACAGTGCGGACCGGTTCGCCGCGTACCCGGGCGCGGCCGGGTCGACCGCGCTGTCCAGGATGCTCATAGGCCCATGCCCTTCGCGATGATCTCGTTCATGATCTCGGTGGTGCCGCCGCCGATGCCGAGGATCCGGGCATCGCGGTAGTGCCGCTCCACCTCGGCGTCGCGCAGGTAACCGAAGCCGCCGTGCAACTGCAACGCCTGGTCGACGACCTGGTCGCAGGCGGCCACCGCCACGTTCTTCGCCATCGCCACCTCGGTCACCACCGGCTCACCCGCGGCCACCCGGGCGGCCACCTCGTGCACGTACGACCGGGCCGCCTCGGCCCTCGTGTGCATCTCGGCCAACCGGTGCCGGATCACCTGCCGGCTGGCCAGCGGACGCCCGAAGGTCTCCCGGTCCCGGCACCAGCGCGTCGCCAGCTCGACGCAGCGCTGCGCGGTCGCGTACGCCTGGGTCGCCAACGAGAGCCGCTCGGTGGCGAAGTGCTGCATGATCGCCAGGAAGCCGGTGTTCTCGGCGCCGATCCGGTTGGCGACCGGCACCCGCACGTCGACGAACGACAGCTCGGCGGTGTCCGAGCAGTGCCAGCCCAACTTCTCCAGCCGGCGTCCCACGGTGAAGCCGGGCAACCCCTTGTCGATGACCAGCAGGGTGAGTTCGCCGCTGCCGGAAAAGCCGGTACACACCGCCGTGGTGACGAAGTCCGCCCGGTGCCCGCTCGTGATGTACGTCTTCGACCCGTTCACCACGTAGTGGTCGCCGTCCCGGCGGGCGGTCGTGCGGATGCCCGCCACGTCCGAGCCAGTGTCCGGCTCGGTGATGGCCAGCGCGCCGATCATCGTGCCGGCCAGGGTGGGCCGGATGTAGCGCTCGACCAGGCTGTCGTCGCCCCGGGACGCGGTCCCACCGAGCCGGCCGCCCAGCGAGCCACCGGAGTGCGCTCCGGCCGCCGCCACCATGTGCGGCAACGCGATGCCGTGCGTGAACAGGGCCGCCACCAGGCCGGACGAGCCGCCGGAGCGGATCAGCTCCTCGGTCACGATGATCGAGTCGAGCAGGTCGCCGCCGCTGCCACCGACCGACTCCGGGAAGCCGATGCCGAGCAGGCCGAGCTTCGCGGCGCTCGCGTGCAGCGCCCGGGGCACCTCGCCGGCCCGCTCCCAGTCGTCCAGGTGCGGCAGCACCTCCCGGGTCACGAAGGCCCGGGTCAGCTCGCGCAGTTGCCGCCGCTCCGGCGTGTCCACGATGCTCACGCGAGCGCCTCCGGTGCCGACCGCGCGCTCCTCGCGCTCACGGCGTCACCTCGGCCGGCAGGTCGACGATCCGGGCGCGCAGCAGCTCACCGAGCGCCTTGGCCTGCGGGTCGAACCGGGTGGACGCGGCCACCCCGGCCCCGAGCAGGCCCTCGATCACGAAGTTGACCGCACGTAGGTTGGGCAGCTCGTAGCGCCGCACCGACAGCGGCGCGGTCTCCGGCAACAGCACGGCCAGCCGCTCGACTGTCAACCAGGCGCGCAGCCACGCGTACCCGGTCTCGGTCCGTGCCCAGACACCGAGGTTGGCATCCCCACCCTTGTCCCCGGAGCGTGCGCCGACCACCTCGCCGAGCGCTCCGCGCCGCGTCGGGCCGCCCACGGCCGCGCCGCCGCCGGGGGCCGTCTCGTCGGCGGGGAGCGGGGCGGTGCGGATCGGCGGGGCGATCGGCACCCGCTCACCACCGGGCAGCACCGCGACGTGCGCCACCGCGTCCTGCGGCACCGCGTCGGCGGTGAAGACGCCGTACGGTGTCGCGTCACCCGGCAGGGTGGTCAGTGTGCAGCCCGGGTACGAGGCCAGCGCCAGCTCCACCGCGGCGGCCGAGAAGGCCCGTCCGGCCCGCGCCCGGTCGCCGTCCCGCAGGTGTACGTGCAGCAGGGCGCTCGCGGTCTCGGTGTCGGCGGCGTCCGCGTGGTCGGTACGGGCCAGGGTGAACTCCAGCCCGTCCTTCCCCACCGCCTCCTCGACCTGCCCCCGGACCAGCGCTGCCTTCGCCTCGATGTCGAGCCCGCAGAGAACGAACGTCATCGAGTTGCGGAAACCGCCGAGGTTGTTGACGCCCACCTTGAGCGTTCTCGGCGGCGGCGTACCCCGGACACCGGAGACCCGGACCCGATCCGGCCCGTCCTGGTGCACCGTCACCGTGTCCAGTCGGGTCACCACGTCCGGCCCCAGGTACGCGGGCCCACCGATCTCGTAGAGCAGCTGTGCGGTGACCGTCTCCACGGTGACCGCGCCGCCGGTGCCCGCGTGTTTGGTGAGCACGGTCGAGCCGTCGGCGTGCACCTCGGCGATCGGAAACCCGGGCCGGTGCCCGCCGTCGGGCAGTTCGGTGAAGAAGCTGAAGTTGCCACCGGTGACCTGCGCGCCGCACTCGACGAGGTGCCCCGCGACCGTCGCCCCGGCCAGCTCGTCCAGGTCGTCGCGGCCCCAGCCGTACCGCGCGATTGCCGGGCCGACGACAAGCGACGCGTCGGTGACCCGGCCGGTGACCACCACGTCCGCACCGCCGTCGAGGCAGGCCGCGATGCCGAACGCGCCGAGGTAGGCGTTCGCGCTCAACGCGTCCGGCCGCTGGACGGCGTCGCCCTCGACGTACCCGACCCGGGCCGGCAGGCCCAGCCGGGCGGCGAGTGCGGTGATGGCGGCGGCCAGGCCGGCCGGGTTCAACCCGCCCGCGTTCGTCACGATCCGCACCCCCCGTTCCAGGGCGGTGCCGAGGCACGTCTCGAGTTGACGCAGGAACGTCTTCGCGTAGCCCAGGTCGGGGTCGCGCAGCCGATCCCGGGCGAGGATCAGCATGGTCAGCTCGGCCAGGTAGTCACCGGTCAGCACGTCCAGCTCGCCGCCGTCGAGCATCTCCTGCCAGGCGCTGAACCGGTCGCCGTAGAAGCCGGAGGCGTTTCCGATCCGGATCATGCCGGCGTTCCGATCCCGCTGGCCGGCTTCCGGCCGTCGCCCGGCGGCCCGGCAAACGCCTGCGCCACGTCGAGCCACTCGTCGGCGACCGGTCCGGTGGCGACAAGGGCGAGGTCCGCGCGGTGTCGGCGCTGGGTGACGAGCAGGCAGAAGTCCAGGGCGGGTCCGCTCAGCCGGTCGGCGGCGTCCGTCGGACCCCAGGCCCAGATGTCGCCGCCGGGCCCGACCAGCTCGACCCGGACCGGCGTCGTCGGGATGTCCCGGCCGTGGGCGGCGAAACCGTGCCCGAGGGTACGCACACCGAGGTGCGCGACGTGCCGGAGCCGGTCGCTGGCGGGTCGGACGACGCCGAGCGTGTCGGCCACGTCCTCGCCGTGCGCCCAGGTCTCCATGATCCGAGCGGTCGCCATCGAGGTGGCCGACATCCGGGTGCCGAACCACTGCAGTTTCTCGCCGGCCGGAACGGCGGTCAACGCGTCGGCGAGCGCTGCCCGACCGGCCCGCCAACGGGCGAGCAGCTCCGCCGGCGGGGCGAGGAACTCCTCCGCGCCGTCGTCGACCATCCGGGTCGGGTCCGGCGCGGCGGTCACCGCCGCGAAGAACGCCTCGGTATCGGTGGCCGCCAGCAACGACACGTGGTCGGTCCAGGCGAGGTGGGCGATCTGGTGCCCGATGCTCCAACCCGGCGCGGGGGTCGGTCGGGCCCAGTCGGCCGCCGGTAGGGGCGCCACCAGGCTGTCCAGGTGGGCGGACTCGGCGGCCAGGTCCGCGAGCAGGTCGGCGTGGTCGACCATGGGGTGCCTCCGGTCGGTCGTGGCCGGCGCGGCCAGTGGTCAGGGTGTGAGCAGGGTGGCGAGTTGGCGCTTCCAGGTGCTCAGCAGGGCAGCGCGGCGGGCCGAGTCGTCGCTGAGCAGGTTGGCCACCCCGAGCCCGCGGAGCAGGTCGAGAGTGGCCTGGACCGCCTCGCGGACGCCGGGTCGGCGCTCGTCGACACCGAGGAGTGCCACGGTGAGGCGGTGCATCTCCCGGCCGACGGTCGCCTCCAGTGGCACCAGGGCGTCGCGGAGTTCCTGGTCGGTGCGGGCGGCGACCCAGAGTTCGAGAGCGGCCACGAACAGCGGCCCGGTGAACGCCACGCCGAGCAGGTCGATCACCCGGTCCAACCGCTGCGGGCCGGCCGGCAACGCCTCGGCCTCGGTGCGCAACTCGGCGGCCCGTCGCTCGGCGAGATGGGCCACGGCGGCCGTCACCAGCGCCGCCTTCGTCGGGTAATGGTGGAGTTGGGCGCCGCGCGAGACACCGGCCCGCGCGGCGACGACAGTGGTCGTGGTGCCGGACCAGCCGTGCTCGATCAGGCAGTCGACGGTCGCCTCCAGCAGGCGGGCCTGGGTGGCGCGGCTGCGCTCCTGTTGAGGGACGCGCGTCGATGCGGTGGACACCGGTACAGCCTGCGGCCTGAAAAACAAACAGTCAAGACTGACTTTTTCTGCTCGTCGTTCCGCCCGGTGTCGGGGCGTCGCCCTGGTTGTGGGAGTTGTTCGGGTTTGCTCCGCACGAGGTGGCGTCACGCCGAACGATCGGCTTGAATCGGTCCCGCATGGCTGTGAGCGCGCTGGCTGAGACGCGGGGGACGAACGGTCGATGGCGAACGAGCAGTACAACGACGGCTCAGCACCTGACCCGGCGACCGCCGGTTCGGCTGCCGAGTTCGTGGCCCAGATGCGCGCGCTACGGCAGTGGTCCGGGCTGACCATTCGGCAGGTGTCGAAGAGGGCGCGGGATGCCGGTGATGTGCTCCCCCACAGCACTCTGAACACCGCCCTGGGCCGGGCCAACCTGCCGAGGGAGACGCTTGTCGCGGCGTTCGTCCGCGCCTGCGGGGGCGATCCGGACACGGTGGACCGCTGGCTCGCCGCGCGCAGGGCGCTGGCCGCGGCCACCGCCGGTCAGCCCGAGCCGGTCGCCGTCGCCGTCGCCGTCGCCGCCGACCCGGGCATGGTCGCAGCCGACTCGTTCGTCGACGAACCGAGGGTCCGCCCGCCGTGGGGGCTGCTCGACGCGGCACCACCCCTGCCGGCCGAGCTGGCATCGGAACCCGGCTGGGGGCTCGACGGCCCGACGCCGCTGGCGGCCGAGACCGACGACGATCCTGATCCCACCGGCGACTCGGTGGCCGGTGGCGACCAGCCCGCCCTCGGCACGGCGGGCAGCGGTGGGCCGCACACGTCGGTTCCGACCGGGCCGAGTCCGGTCGTCGAGGGCACCCGCGAGCCGGGTGACGAGTCCGGCCTCAGCCGCGAACCCGGCCCCGAGGGCGTGCGGCCCGGCCCCGAGGGCGTGCGGCCGGAGGCCGGCGAGTCGACGGTGAACCAGCCGGCTCGTCCCCTTCTCTACGCCGACGGGCCGCTGGCCACGGCCGTGAAGGACCGGCACGGCAGTGCCTGGGCGGGGTTGCACCGCAAACGGGCCCCGGGCGCGGATGCTCCCACCGCGCCACTTCGACCGCGGGACTTCGTACCGCCGCTGGCCTTCCGGTTCGGCCGGCCGACACGCGTACTCCTCGGTGCGCTGGCGCTGCTGCTGATCGTGGTGGCCGGTGGCCTGGTCGTCCGGACCCTCCGCGATCCCGACGCTGGGGACGACCCCCCGCCGGTGCTCGCCGAGCCGACGGCCAGCGTCGACGTCGACGTGCCCCTGCCACCGGCGGCCGGCGGGGCGCGGACCTCCGACCCGAGCCCCAGCCTGGCACCGGCCAGCGCCGCACCGGCGGTCCCGAGCCCCGCGCAGAGTGCGCCCAAGGCGAGTGCGTCCAGGTCGAGTGCACCCCAGGTGGCGCCGACGAAGGCGGCCACCACCCTGCCCGCCGCAGGGCAGTACCGCATGATGCCGGCAGCCACCGTCGGGCAGTCGTACTGCGTGGGCGTGGGTCCGGAGCCGGGAAACGCCCGCCCGGAGGTGGCGACGCTCGTTCCCTGCGCCCAGGCCGAGCCGGCCACCAGCGAGCTGCGGAAGGTCGGCTCGAACACGTACCAGATCTACTGGGCGGACCCGTCCGGGGACGGTGGTTGCCTGCAGGTCGACCCCGACCCGAACGGCGAACCGTCGACAGTTGACGGGCAACTGGTGGCCCCACGCTACTACTGCAACCGCCCGGATCAACGATTCGTCCTCGAACCGGTGCAGAGCAGCGCGGGTCAGGGTTACCGGCTGCACGCCACGACCGCACCGAACAGGTGCATCGGCACGATCGGCGGTAGCCGGACCGTGGGTACGGCGATCGCCCAGGTGTCGTGCGTCAACGACAACGTGCAGGTGTTCCTCTTCCAGCGGTGATGCTCGCCGGCCAGCCACTCGGACGTCCTGGGTGGTGGTCGTGACCGGTCGAGGTGCTGCCTCGCTGAGTACGACCATGGGCTGCCCCTGACCGCCTATTACCGTCCCGCCCCTACTTCCCGCCGCTCTTCTTCCCGCCCTTGCCACCCGTCTTCTTGGCGCCCTTGTCGGTGTCCGCGTTCTTCTTGGTGGTGGTCGTGGTCTTGGCGTCGCGGGCGTTCTGTTCGCGGAGCTTGCGGGTGCGTTCGGTGACGCAGGTGTCGTAGCCGCCGCATTCCTTGCGGGCCTGGAGGTAGGCGGGGTCGTTGTTGGACTGGTTGGCGCGTTTGGTGGTGGTCTTCTTGGTGTCGGTTTTCGTGGTGGTGGTGGTCTTCTTGGGCGTGGTCCTGGTGCTGGTCGTGGTCTTCTTGGTGGTGGGTTGGGTCGTGGTGTTGCGGGCGTTCTGTTGGCGCAGTTTGCGGGTGCGTTCGGTGACGCAGGTGTCGTAGCCGCCGCATTCCTTGCGGGCCTGGAGGTAGGCGGGGTCGTTGTTG
>NZ_JBNCNO010000009.1:128443-304108 GCF_049847025.1 Micromonospora sp. DT231
TGGAGCGGTCGGCCTGCTTCTTGAGCTTGGTGTCGAGTTCACGAAGCTTGCGGGTGCGCTCGGTGACGCAGGTGTCGTAGCCCCCGCAGTCCTGGCGGGCTCGCTGGTAGTTGGGATCGTTGTTGGACCGGTCGGCCTGCTTCTTCACCCTGGTGTTCAGTTCCCGGAGCTTGCGGGTGCGTTCGGTGACGCAGGTGTCGTAGCCGCCGCACTCGACGCGGGCCTGTCGGTACGCGGCGTCGTTGTTGGAGCGGTCGGCCTGCTTCTTGAGCTTGGTGTCGAGTTCACGAAGCTTGCGGGTGCGATCCGTGACGCAGGTGTCGTAGCCGCCGCAGTCCCGGTGCGCCTGGAGGTAGTTGCGGTCGTTCCTGGACCGCTCCGCGATGGTCTCGGCCTCCTGGTACTTGATCAGCGGCAGACCGATCCGCAGGGCCTCGGTCTGCCGGAAGCCCTTCGACGTGTCGAAGTCTCGCAGCGTCTTCTCCCACGGGCTGCGCTCGGCGTACTCCTTGTAGTCGTCGATGATGAGCCGGCGCAGCGCCGGATCCTCCATCGCACGGTGCAGCAGCTTCTCGTCGTTCACCCGGCCGTGCTCGCGGATCTCCTCGGCGATGCCCTGGCCGATCAGCTCGCTGGCCCCGCTGTCGACCCGCGGGCCGCGCGCCCGGAACACCGAGGGCAGGCGACGCGTGATCTTCGGGCCGACGGACTCCGAACGCTTCGGCTCGGTCCTGGTCGCGCCGGTCGGTGGCTTCTTCGGCCCCTTCGGTTCCTTGGGGCCACGGGCGGTGGTGCCGGAGGTGTCGCCGTCGTCGCCCCTGCGGCGGTCCCGGTCGGCCTTGTCCGCCTCGGCCTCGTCCAGTTCCGCCTGGGCGGCGTCGCGCTTCTTCGCCAGCTCCTGCTTAGCGCCCGGCAGCGCACCCCTCCGCTCGGCCTTGGCCAGGTCACGGTCCAGAGCCTTGACCGTGTTCCGCAGCCGCTTGATCTCGGCGTCGTGGTTGGGCTCGCCGGGCTTCGCCTTGAGGTAGTTCCGGCGAGCCTCCTCGAAGTTCTTCCGCTTCTGCGGCAGCTCGGCCGCGGCCCTGGCCCGCTCCTTCGCCGAGCGGGTCTTGTCGTTGGCGATCTTCGTCGCCTTCTGTAGCGCGCGCTCGGCCTGTGTGAACGTCTTCTTCAAGCCCTTGAGGCTCTTCTGCGACTTACGGTGAACCTCTTCGAGGTCCTGGACCAGGGGGTAGACGTCCTTCCAACTGAAGCTGGTCTTGCCCTCCGCCACCCATCCCTGGATCCTCTTGATGGCCTGGTTCGCGATGATCTTCTTCGTGTAGTTCGGGTCGTCCGGAGCCGGCGAGCCCAGGGTCGAGACGTCGTAACCGAGTTGCGCGAGCATCCGCCGAGCGCGCGACATCGGGTCCCGGGAGTCGGCCGGGTCCGGCGTCGGGCTGGCCGCCGCCGGGCGCTCGTCCGGGTCTCCGGGGGCGGCCGACGCTGCCGAGGCCGGGGCGACGAGCATGAGGCTCGCCGCGACGGCCACCACCGCGACAAGTGGCACCAGCCACCCGCGCACCACCACCGCCCACCGCGCCAACAGCCATCCGGTCCGCGTGGAACGGCCTTCCGCACGCCTGGTACCCATCACTGTCCTCCACCTTTCGCCTGCCACGGTCACCCGCCGCCCAGTGGCGGCCGGCCCGGATCACCGGGCCGGTGGGCGTCGACATCGCGGCCGACGCTCACCCGTTCCATGACAGCCGTCCCCACCTCGTCCGAGAAGGGCAGCCGCGGGTCGGGACAGTCCCGGACAGCCCTGGACCGGGTACGCGGCAAGCGGGGGACAGGTAACGACGTGACCGGGTCAGACCCGGCGTCAGCGGCCGTCGCGAGGGGCGAAGACGGCGAGCGCCTCGGCGTCGCTGTGCTGGGACCGCACGTACTCCTCGGCCCACTCGGCGGCGGCCGGGAAGGTCGATCCGGCGGCCACCCGGGCGCACGCGGCGTCGACATCGAAGCGGGTACGACGAAGCTGCACGCCGGGACCGAGCAGAGCCCAGTACGCCCCCGCGCCGCCGTACGGCATGCCGACGCTGCCCGGGTTGACCACCAGACGTCGATCGACAAGCCGGGTGAAGGGCATGTGGGTGTGGCCGCACACCACTGTCGTCACCTCGGCCGGCACCTCGGCGAACACCTCCGCCCAGCGCTCCATCCGGGAGTCGACGAGAACGACCTCCTCGTCGTCGCGCGGAGTGGCGTGACAGAACAGCGTCGGCCCGAGGCCGTCGATCTCGAACGTCGCCGTCGCCGGCAGGGCCGCGAGACGGGCCACCTGGTCGTCGCGGAGCTGCCCGGCGGCCCAGTTCGACACCTCGATGGAGGCGGGGCGGCCGGCGCAGGCCTCGACGAGCTCCCGGTCGGCGTTGCCGCCTACCCAGCAGACCCGGTCGCCGAGATCAGTGAGCAGGTCCAGCACCTCGACCGGTTGTGGGCCGGCCGCGATGTCCCCGGTGAGCACGATCAGATCGGCGGTGGCGACGTCCGGCTCGGCCAGCACCGCCTCCAACGCGGGCAGTACGCCATGGATGTCGGACAGCACAGCAACGCGGTTCGCCATGGCCCCACCCTCACCGCTGGCGTTGCGCCGGGTCCAGGAAATCCGCCCTCGGCAGACAAGAACGTCCCCGCCTACCGTCGCTGACGGAAGGCGGGGACGGAGTGCTGTGCGGTCAGACGCGGGCGCGACGTGCCAGGCGCTCGGGGTCCAGGATGATGATGCTCTTGCCGTCCAGACGCAGCCAGCCACGTGAGGCGAAGTCGGCCAGCGCCTTGTTGACCGTCTCCCGGGAGGCGCCGACGAGCTGCGCGATCTCCTCCTGGGTGAGGTCGTGGGTCACCCGCAGGACGCCACCGTCGCGGGTGCCGAACCGGCCAGCCATCTGGAGCAGGTTCTTCGCGACCCGACCCGGCACGTCCGTGAAGATCAGGTCGGCGAGCGAGTCGTTCGTCCGTCGCAGCCGTCGGGCGAGCACCCGAAGCAGTTGCTCGGCGATCTCCGGGCGGTTGGCCAGCCAGGGCCGCAGCGCCTGCTTGCGCAGTCGTACGAGCCGGGTGTCCGTTACCGCGGTGGCGGTCGCCGTACGCGGACCCGGGTCGAAGAGCGACAGCTCACCGACCATGTCCGACGGCCCCATCACCGCGATCAGGTTCTGTCGGCCGTCCGCTGCGCGGCGACCAACCTTGATCTTCCCGGACAGCAGGATATAGAGGCTGTCACCGGGCTCGCCCTCATTGAAAACGATCTCGCCCTTGCGGACCTCGATCGTCTCCATCTCCTTGGCAAGCGCCTCGGCAGCTTCCGGGTCGACACCCTGGAAGATCCCGCTGCGGGCCAGTACCTCGTCCATCGCGCACCTCCGGTTGCGCGTGCCGTCCGTCGGCCGGGGCCGCCGTCCGCTGATCCCCTCGCGCGCCGCCAAGTCTAGGCGCACGTGAGCTTGAATCAGAGGTCGGCCCTGGAATCTTGATCGTTGGGCGTAACCTGCCCGACGTGCTATGCGAGCCAACTCTGACCAGTCGCCCCGAGGGTGGGTGGGATATTCCGCTGCTCGTCTGGCACGCCGACGGACCCCTGCGAGCGGTCAGCAGCGGCCCACTGGGCGGCGGAATCGGAGTCCGGCACTGGGTGCTGAACGCGACCGTACCGATGTCGTACGACCGGGACGACCCGGCCGCCCACCTGGCCGGGCTGGCCGCCGACCTCGCTCTCGACGGACCCGGCGTTGGTCTGCTGACCGGCGTCGACGTGGCCGAGGTGGTCGCGCGGACCGACACCGGGGTGCGGGCCTGGGCGACGGTCGGGCTCGGCACGCCCGTGCTCGCGGCCGCGCCGGCGCCGGCCGGGCTCGTCCAGCGGGTCGGCACCGTCAACATCGTCGTGTACGTGCCGGCCCGACTCGCCGACTCGGCGCTGGTCAACGCGGTGGCCACGGCTACCGAGGCGAAGACCCAGGCGATCACCGAACTCGGACTGCCCGGCACCGGCACCCCGACCGACGCGGTCACCGTGCTCTGCCCGGTCGACGGGCCGGAGGCCGCCTACGGCGGGCCCCGCTCCACCTGGGGCGCGCCGCTCGCCCGAGCGGTGCACGCCGCGGTGCTCGGCGGGGGCGCGCGGGCCGTCGTGCCCTGGTCAGAGCAGCTTCCCGACTGAACTTCCGACCGATCGGCTGTCGTCGGCGCGTTGACGGCCCGGTAGGGTCGCCAGCGATGTATGCTCCCGCCCCTCTCGTGTCCCGCCCGCGCCGCCGCGTCGTCCTCGGCCTCGCCGCGCTGCTTGCCGCCCTGCTCGTCGCGGGCTGCGGCGACCCCGGCGGCGAGGCCCCCGCGTGGGAGCCAGGCGCCGGGGGCGGTGGCACCGGCGCGCCGGTGACCACGGCCGGTCCGGAGGCCACCGGGTCGGCGGCCTCCGCCGAGGGCGGCGCGATCTCGCTCTCCGCCACCGGCGACATCATCATGGGCAACGCGCCGAGCCGGCTGCCCGCCGCCGGCGGCAAGGGCTTCTTCACCTCGGTCACCGAGGCGCTCAAGGCCGACCTGGTGATGGGCAACCTGGAGGAGCCGCTGACCGTGGACACCGGCACCGGCAAATGCGGTGCCAACTCCACCCGCTGCTTCCAGTTCCGGGCCCCACCGGAGTACGCCGCACACCTGCGCGACGCCGGCTTCGACGTGCTCAACCAGGCCAACAACCACGGCTACGACTACGGGCCGAAGGGCTACGAGAACACCCAACGGGCGCTGGAGAAGTACGACCTGGAGCACACCGGCGCGCCGGACCAGATCACGGTCGTCGACGTCAAGGGCGTCAAGGTCGCGGTGGCCGGCTTCTCGTCGTACGTCTGGTCCAACAGCCTTGTCGACATCGCCAAGGCGAAGACCGTGGTCGCCAAGGCCGCCACCATGGCCGACCTGGTCGTGGTGCAGGTGCACATGGGCGGCGAGGGCGCGGAGAAGACCCGGGTCAAGCCGGGCACCGAGATGTTCCTGGGCGAAAACCGGGGCGACCCGGTCAAGTTCTCACACGCCATGATCGACGCGGGCGCCGACCTGATCGTCGGGCACGGGCCGCACGTGCTGCGCGGCATGGAGTTCTACCAGGGCCGGCTGATCGCGTACAGCCTCGGAAACTTCGCCGGCGGTGGCAACTCGCTGAGCAACGACGGCCGCCTCGGCTGGGGCGGGGTGCTGAAGGTGTCGCTGAAGCCGGACGGCAGTTGGGCCGGTGGCTCGTTCACCTCGACGTACATGAACGACGCCGGTAAGCCGACGATGGACCCGAACGGCCGGGGTCTGGGCCTGATCGGCGACCTGAGCCGCAGCGACTTCCCGAAGAGCGGCGGCCGGTTCGACGGGCAGGGCAGGATCTCCCCGCCGACGGGCGGCTGACCCGAGCAGGAACGTCCGGGGCGCGACGTAGGCTGACCGTCGTGACAAGTAGTCCCCCCGGCGCCGCCGAGACCGACCTCGGGCGCACACGCCGTGCCCGCAAGATCGGCCGGGTGCTGGCCGAGACGCATCCCGACGCGCACTGCGAACTGGACCACTCCAGCGCCCTGGAGTTGTCCGTCGCCACGATCCTCTCCGCGCAGTGCACCGACAAGAAGGTCAACGAGGTCACCCCGAAGCTCTTCGCCCGCTACCCGAGCGCCGCCGCGTACGCCGGGGCCGACCGTGGCGAGATGGAGGAGCTGATCCGGCCCACCGGCTTCTACCGGAACAAGACCGACTCGCTGATCAAGCTCGGCCAGGCTCTCCTCGACCGGTACGACGGCACCGTCCCCGGCCGGCTCGCCGACCTGGTGACGCTGCCCGGGATCGGCCGCAAGACCGCCAACGTGATCCTCGGCAACGCCTTCGACGTCCCCGGCATCACCGTCGACACGCACTTCCAGCGGCTGGTCCACCGGTGGGGGCTGACCGGCGAGACCGACCCGGTCAAGATCGAGCATGCGGTTGGGGCGTTGTACCCGAAGCGCGACTGGACCATGCTGTCGCACCGGATCATCTTCCACGGGCGGCGGGTCTGCCACGCCCGTAAACCGGCCTGTGGCGCGTGCACGCTCGCGAAGCTCTGCCCCTCGTACGGCACCGGCCCGACCGACCCAGCCGCCGCCGCGAAGCTGCTCAAGGGCCCTCGGGCGCGCGACCTCGCGGTGGCCGCCGGGGTCGACCCGGAGCTGGTGCCCGCCCAGGCGGTCGCCGCGGAGGTGCCGTGAACCGCGGTCCCGGCGCGGGTGCGGCGAGTCGGCGCCTCGCCCCGGTGATCCTGCCGCTGCTGCTGACCGTCGCCGCGTGCACAAGCGGCGCGGCCGACGACGGTCCGGCTCCCCGCCGGGCCGGGGCTGAACGCCCATCGCCGTTCCGGGACTGCTCCACCCTGAGCACCCCCGCCGCGGCCGCGTCGCCCGGCTCCGCCACGACTACCACCGGGTCGCCGCGCGCCACGGCTCCCGCCACACCCGGCGCGACGGCTCCCGCCGCCGGTGCCGCCTCGACGGCCCCCGCCACCGGCGCCGGCGCGACGGCCCCCGCCGCCGACGGTAGGGCGCTGCCGGAGCTGACGCTTGCCTGCTTCACCGGCGGCGCGCCCGTCGCCCTGCGGGACGTGGCCGGGCCGGTGGTGATCAACGTGTGGGCCTCCTGGTGCCCGCCGTGCCAGAAGGAGCTGCCCGCCTTCCAACGCCTCAGCGAGCGGGCCGCCGGTCAGCTCCAGGTGCTCGGCGTCAACAGCCGGGACACCCGCAGCGCGGCCCAGTCCACAGGTGAGGACATCGGCATCCGGTTCCCGATCCTGGTCGACCAGGGTGAGGCGCTGCAACGGGAGCTGAAGCGCAATTTCTTCCCCATGACCATCTTCGTCGGCGCCGACGGTCGGATCCGACACATCGACGCCAGCGGTGCGCTCGACGACGCCCAGCTCGCCAAGCTGGTCCGCCAGCACCTCGGCCTGACGGTGCCGGCGTGACCCGTCGACCGCCCGAATGGATCGAGCCGTTGCTGACCCGGCTCGGCACCGCCCGCGCCGAGGACTTCACCCGGCTGACCACCCCGGCGGAGGGCGGTCGGGAGAGCGCCGTGCTGGTGCTGCTCGGCGAACAGCCCGGCGTCGGCCCCGACGTGCTGGTCCTGCAACGCGCCGCCACCCTGCGTACCCACGCCGGCCAGCCGGCCTTTCCCGGGGGTGCGGCCGACCCGGAGGACGCCGACGTCCGGGCCACCGCCCTGCGGGAGGCGAACGAGGAGGTCGGCCTCGACCCGAGCAGCGTGACAGTGCTGGCCGAACTGCCGAAACTGTGGATCCCGGTCAGCGACTTCGTGGTCACGCCGGTGCTGGCCTGGTGGCACGACCCGCACCCGGTGCACCCCCGGGAGCCGGCCGAGGTGGCGCACGTGGCCCGCCTGCCGGTGAGCGAGCTGGTCGACCCGGCCAACCGGCTGCGGGTCCGTCACCCGAGTGGTTGGATCGGTCCGGCGTTCTCGGCACGCGGGATGCTCGTCTGGGGCTTCACCGCCGGGGTGCTGGCCACCCTGTTGGAGATGGGCGGCTGGGCCCGTCCCTGGCCACGTGGTCGGGTGGTGGAGCTGCCGCCGAGTGGAGCGACCCCAGCGCCGTCGGCGGGCACCGACGAGGCCGACGAGACAGCCCTGCGCTGACCGCACCCTCACTTTCCGCAGGCGACGGTCATCTGGCGGGCGCACTGCCCGTACGCTTGACCCGTGTCCGTCGTGGATCTGCTGCTGCTGCTGCTCATGCTCCTGTTCGCGATCAGCGGATACCGCCAGGGCTTCGCCATCGGCATCCTGTCGCTCGCCGGCTTCTTCCTGGGCCTCCTGCTCGGCCTTCAGCTCGGGCCGCTGCTCGCCCGGCAGTTCGTGGATCCCATCGCCCGGGTGCTGATCTCGCTGGTGGCGATCTTCGGGCTGGCCGTGGTCGGGCAGGCGCTCGCCGGCTGGCTCGGTTCACGCCTGCGCAAGACGATCACCAGCGAGGTGGGTAAGCGGGCCGACGACATCGGTGGGGCCGTCGTCTCACTGCTCGCGGTGCTCCTGTTCGCCTGGTTGATCGCCGTGCCGTTCGGTTCGTCCGCGGTGCCCTGGATCGCCTCCGCGGTACGCAACAGCGCGCTGATCACGGTGGTGAACCGGGCACTGCCGAACCAGGCCCACGAACTCACCACGGCGTTGCAGGACACGCTCGACACCGACGGGTTCCCGGACGTCTTCGGTGACCTCGCGCCCACGCGGGCCCGGCAGGTCGAGCCGCCCGATCCGGCGCTGGCCGGCTCCCAGGTGGTGGTCAACGGTCAGCGGTCGGTCGTCAAGGTGCTCGGCTCCGCGCCCAGCTGCTCACGTCGCATCGAGGGATCCGGCTTCGTGTACGCCGACGATCGGGTGATGACGAACGCGCACGTCGTCGCCGGGACCCGGTCGGTCGCGGTGGAGCTGGGCGGCGAGCGGTACGACGGCAAGGTGGTCGTCTACGACCCGGACCGCGACCTCGCCGTGCTGCTCGTGCCCGGGTTGCCCGGTCCGTCCCTGCGGTTCGCCGCCGGCAACGCGGGCAGCGGCTCGGACGCCATCGTGCTCGGGTTCCCCCTCGACGGCCCCTACAACGCGCAGTCGGCACGGGTCCGCGACGTCGATCGGATCAACGGGCCGGACATCTACTCCGCCAAGAAGGTCAACCGGGAGGTCTACACGATCCGGGCGCTGGTGCGCAGCGGCAACTCCGGCGGTCCGTTGCTCTCCGCCAACGGCCTGGTGCTCGGGGTGATCTTCGCGGCGGCGTCCGACAACCCGAACATCGGCTTCGCGGTGACCGCGGCCGAGGCCCGCCCGGTGGCGCTGGCCGGCGCCGAGCGCAACCGGCAGGTCGGCACCGGCGAGTGCACCTGACCGCCGCGGGTCAGCCGGTGGCCGGCGCGGCTCGTCGCGCCGTGGGCAGCTTCGCCCGTCCCCACCGCAGCCCACGGTCCAGTACGGCGCGGGCCATGATCGCGACGCAGGTGCCGCCGTTGAGGAAGGACGCCACCACGTCGCTCGGGTGATGCATCCCCCGGTACATCCGGGTCAACGCCACCCCGAGCGGCACCATCAGCAGCAGCGTCCACCAGGCGACCTTCGCGCCCGTGCTGCGTGCCCGCAGTGCCATCAGCACGGCAATGCCGACGTAGAGCGCCACCGCGGCGGAGGTGTGCCCGGAGGGGAAGCTCGACGTGGGCGGCGAGACGTCCATGTGCTCCACCGCCGGCCGCTGCCTGTCGATCGCCAGCGTGGTCAGCAGGAAGACCAGCGCCTGGGCGGTCACGGCGGCGCACAGGAACAGCGGTTCCCGCCAGCGCTTCAGCCAGAGCCGCAGCGCCAACGCCACCAGGACGGTGACCACGACGATCATCTGGGTGCTGGCCAGGGTGCTGAACACCAGCGAGACGTTGTTCCAGCCGCCGGTGCGGTCGCCGGCCAACTCCCGGTTCACCGCGTCCTCGACGGTGAACGGCCAGGTTCGCACGAAGACCCGGGTGACCAGCACCCCGAGCAGCACCATGACGCCGAGCAGGAGGGACACCGGCAGCAGCACCCGCCGGACGATCTGGACCACGGTGTCGGACATGGGTGGGCCAGTACCCGGTGGGGCTCGTCGGCACGCCTCAGGCCGCGCCGGGGTGCCGCTCGACCTCCGGAGCGACACCGTCGCGGGCCGGCTGGACGGGCCGAAGGCCGGTGTGCGCACGCCAACTGGTGAACGCGGCGGTGGTCGCCGCGACCACCGCCACCGCGAGCATCCAACCGCCCAGCACGTCACTCGTGAAGTGCACACCGAGGGCCACCCGGCTCAACCCGGTCACCACGGTGAGCAGTAGCGCGGCGACCCAGAGCGCGACCCGTGCCACTCCCCGGCCCACGTAAGGCAGAAACACCAGCAGCAGCACCCCGGCGGTCAGGGTGGCGTTCAGCGCGTGACCGGAGGGGAACGAATAGCCGGCGGCCCGCGCCACCGGGTCCAGCAGCTCCGGCCGGTCCCGGCCGACGAGCAGCTTCAGCAACGGGCCGAACAGCCCACCCACCACCATTGTCGTGGTGGCCCACAGGGCCAGTCGGCGGGCTCCCCGGCGCAGCAACCAGATCACCACGAGCAGGGTGGCGGCCCGCAGCGGCATCGGCGCGAACACCTCGCTCCAGGCCCGCATCAGCACGACCCAGGCCGGGTGGTGGGCGGCGTAGCCGTGCAGGGACTCGGTGACCGACGTGTCCAGTCGGTGCAGCGGCGCCCAGGCGCCGAGCACCAGCAGCGCGAGCAGCGTGAAGGGCACCAGCACCAGGAACGCCGCCGTCGCGGCGAGGGTCAGCCGCAGGCCCAGCGAGTGGTCCGGGTCGAGTCGGCGGTGCCGCCAGGACGGGTGCCGGGCGGTGCCGAGGGTACGTGGGCCGGGCGCGCTCATGCGAACGGTTCTACCCCACCGGCCAACCCGTCAGGCCTGCCGGCGGACCTCGATCATCGGGACCGCTGGCGGAACCGGCGCACCAGCAGGGTGGCGCCGCCGGTCAGGGCGACGAGAAACATGAACCCGGTCCACAGTTGCTCCGGTGCCGACGTGTCCTGGCCACCTGCCGCCCGGGCCGTCCATCGGCTCTGCTGCCGGGGAGCGGCGAGACCGAGCGGATTGCTGCCGGCCCCGGCCACCGAGTCGTCGGCCGAGCCGGGCGCCGGGCCGAAACCGGTCACCCCCGGGGACGTCTGATCGTCGAGCGGGTTCGCGGTCACCGGTGGCACCTCCGCGGTCAACGCGGCCACCGGGTCGACCATCCCGTACCCGAAGCGGTCGTCCCGCCCGGTCGGCCCGATGTCCCGGGCGGTCACCAGCAGACGGTTGACCACCTCGCCCGCCGACATCTGTGGATAGCGGGACCGGACCAGCGCGGCGGTGGCCGACACCAGGGGCGCGGCGAAGCTCGTGCCCTGCACCCGCCAGTAACCGTTCGGGGGTTTGGCGCCGACCAGCCCGGTGGCGGGAGCGCTGAGCACCGTCGCCCGGCCGGTGATCGACCCGGACCATAGGTCCTCGCTGCTGCGCTCCAGGCCGGCGACCGCGATCACCCCCGGCTCACGGGCCGGGTACCACACCTTCGTGCTGCTGGAGGTGGCCAGGTTGCCGGTGCAGGCGACCACGACCACGTCCCGGACGAACGCGTAGTCCAGGGCCGCCGCCAGGGCGGGGCTGTCGCCGCTGCCGCCCAACGACAGATTGATCACGCGGGCGCCGTGGTCGACAGCCCAGCGGACCCCCTGGGCCACGATCAGCGCGTCGTCGTAGCGGTTGTCCTCGTCGAGCACCCGGACCGGCAGGATCCGCGCATCCGGCGCGAGGCCGACCACGCCCCGCTTGTCGTCCTTGCGTCCGGCGATCAGGCCGGCGACGGTCGTGCCGTGCCCCACCGGATCCGGGCCCGCACCCCCGCTGACGCCGACGAGATCCTGACCGGGCAGCACCTGGCCGACCAGATCCGGATGGCTGCCGTCCACTCCGGAGTCGACCACCGCGACGGTCACGCCCCGGCCGGTCGAGCTGCGCCAGGCCGTCTCGGCCCGCAACTCGTCGAGCTGCCACTGTTCGTCGCGGACCTGATCGGTGCGAGCGACCGCGTCGCCGGGAGCGAACACCGTCGGCCCGCCGGCCAACTGCCCGCCCCGGCTGGGCGCGGCGACGGGCACGGCCGCCGCGGTCGGCGCGACGACGGCGAGCGCCGCGGCCACACCGAGCAGCGCCCGGACGGTCGCCCGTCGGGCCGCCGACGGACCGCTGTGCCGCACCCCTGTCACATCCCCAGCCATTCATCCCGACGGAACCATGACGATCGGAGATTACCGGTTTCCCCACCCGTCACGGGAAGAACCGGCGAGTCACGTCATTGCGGCGGCAATTGTGCGAGCTGAACAAGGCGTACGCCCTCCCGCCGGGTGACCAACCGACCACGCCCAGGCGGCAGCGGTCCCGGCCGCACCGGCCCGACGAGCGCACCCTCCTCCGGACTGCCCGCCATCACCAGACCGGCGGTGGACAGCTCCCGCAGCCGCTGCACGATCGGCTCGTACTGGGCCCGTCCCGCGCCACCGGACCGGCGGGCCAGCACCAGGTGGAACCCGACGTCGCGGGCGTGCGGCAGGTGCTCCTCCAGCGCCCGCAGCGGATTGGCCGGCCCGGCCGCCACCAGGTCGTAGTCATCCACGAGCACGAACAGCTCCGGCCCGGACCACCACGAGCGGTCCCGCAGTTGTTGTGGGGTGACCTCCGGCCCGGGGGCCCGCCGCTCCAGGTAACCGGCCGCCGACTCGACCAGGTCGGCGGTGTGCGCCGCGGCGGTGCCGTACCCGATCAGGTGCGGCGTCTCGATGGCGCCGAGCAGGCTGCGCCGGTAGTCGACGAGGATCACCCGTGCCTGCTCGGGGGTGAACCGGGTGATGATCGACGTGGCCAGCGCGCGCAGGAACGACGACTTGCCGCACTCCGAGTCCCCGAAGACCACGAAGTGTGGCTCGGTGGCGAAGTCGAGCAGCACCGGGCGCAGGTCCGCCTCCGCGATCCCGATCGGCAGCCGCAGCCCGGTCGTCGCGGCCAGGTCCAGATCGGCGTACGGGAGCACCGGCGGGAGCAGCCGCACCCGGGGCGCCGACGGGCCACCCCAACTGCCGGCGACCCGTTTGACCAGATCGGCGGTGTCCATGTCGTCGGCGAGTTGGGGCAGCGCGGTGAGGAAGTGCAGGCCCTCCGCGGTCACGCCCCGACCGGAGCGCTCCGGCACGTTGGCGGCGGCACGCCGAGCCACGAGCGAGTCGGACGGATCACCGAGGCGCAGCTCCAGCCGGGAGCCGAACAGGTCCCGGATCGCCGGCCGGAAGTCCAGCCAGCGCAGCGCGGTGGCGACCACGTGCAGCCCGTACGACAGGCCCCGGGTGGCCAGGTCGGTGACAAGCGGTTCCAGGTCGTCGTACTCGCCCCGGACCGTGCTCCACCCGTCGATCACCAGGAACACGTCACCGAACGGATCGGTGCCCGGCTGACTGCTCGTTCCCGCAGCGGCCCGGCGCTGCCGGTACGCGGCCATCGACTCCACGCCCAGCTCCGCGAAGCGGCGTTCCCGGTCGGCCAGCAGGGTGCTCATCTCGCCCACGGTGCGTCGGACGGCGGTCGGATCGGCCCGGCCGGTCACCCCGCCCACGTGCGGAAGCTCGCGCAGCGCGGCCAGCCCGCCGCCACCGAAGTCCAGGCAGTAGACCTGCACCTCGACCGGGGTGTGGGTGAGCGCCAGCGCGCAGATCAGCGTGCGGAGCGCGGTGGACTTGCCGCTCTGCGGCGCGCCGACCACCGCGACGTGCCCGGCGGCCCCGTCCAGCGCCAGCCAGAGCAGGTCCCGGCGCTGCTCCAACGGCTTGTCCACGACGGCCAGTGGCACTCCGAGCGCGCCGTGCAGCTCCGGGTTGCCCACGGTGAGCCCGCGCCTCGGGTCCACCTCGACCGGACCGAGCAGCTCGTCCAGGGCCGGTGGCGGACCGAGCGGCGGGAGCCAGACCTGGTGTGCCGGCGGGCCCTGCCCGACGAGCCGGTCCACAAGCAGGTCGAGCAGTGTCTCCCGGCCCTCCTCCTCCGCCACGACGGGCACGACCGGGGTCACCGGCTCGGGCACCGGCACGACGTGCGTGGTGAAGGTGAGCAGCCGGGCGCCGTCCTCGGCGGGCGCGCCGGCCGGCACGGCCCGACGTCGGACGGCGCCGGAGACGTACGCGGCCTTGAACCGGGCCAGGGGGTCGGTGCCGGAGCGCAGGTAGCCGTGACCCGGCGAGCGGGGCAGCTCGTGGGCGTCGGCCACCCCGAGCACGGTGCGGGATTCCAGCGCGGAGAAGGTACGCAACCCGATCCGGTAGGACAGGTGGGTGTCCAGCCCGCGGAGCCGTCCCTCCTCCAGTCGCTGGCTGGCCAGCAGCAGGTGGACGCCGAGCGACCGACCCAACCGGCCGATCTGCACGAACAGGTCGATGAAGTCGGGTTTGGCGGAGAGCAGTTCGGAGAACTCGTCGCAGATCAGCAGCAGCGACGGCAGCGGGGCCAGTGGGCTGCCGGCCGCCCGCGCCCGCTCGTAGTCGCGCACGCTCGCGAAGTTGCCGGCGCGACGCAGCAGCTCCTGGCGGCGGACGAGTTCTCCGTTGATCGCGTCGACCATCCGGTCGACCAGGGGCAACGCGTCGGCCAGGTTCGTGATCACCGCCGCGGTGTGGGGCAGCCTGTCGAACGACGCGAAGGTGGCGCCACCCTTGAAGTCGACGAGCACGAAGTTGAGCTGCTCCGAGCTGTGCGTGGCGGCGAGCCCCAGCACCAGCGTGCGGAGCAGCTCGGACTTGCCGGAACCGGTCGCTCCGATGAGCAGGCCGTGCGGGCCCATCCCGTCCTGGGCGGACTCCTTGAGGTCCAGCTCGATGGCACCGCCGTCCACGCCGACCCCGATCGGCACCCGCAGCCGGTCGCGTGCCGAGCGCGGCAACCAGCCCTGCTCGGCCGTGAAGCTCTCCGGGTCGCCGAGCCCGAGCAACTCGGGAAGACCCAGGTCGGCCTGGAGCGGGGCGTCCGGCCCGCGGGCCGTGCCGGCGAGCCGCAGCGGCGCCAACCGTCGGGCGATCGCCTCGGTGTCGGCGAGGTGGAGCTGGTCGGCGGTGCCCACCTCGGCGTGCCCGTCGGACGACCACGAGTGCAGCCGCCGGCCGTGCAACTCCAGCAGCAGCGCGTACCTGTCGAGCAGCCGGGGCGGCGGAGTGTCCAGGTCCACCACGGTGACCGCGTCGATGCCGCCGTCACCGGTCAGGTCACTGGCGCCGGTCAGGTCGCCGCCATCGAGCACCACCACCACGTGTGGCCCGTCGGTGGCCGGGCCGGCCGGGCTGAACCGCGACCGGCTGGCCAGCACGTCGGCCAGCAGCCGTTCCAGGTCGGCGGCGGAGCTGGTGACCAGCCGTACCGGGCCGAGCGCGTCGGTGCGGCTGGGGTGGTGGGCGTGCGGGAGCCATTTCACCCACTCCCAGCAGGTCCGGCGTTCCGGACCGGCGCAGACCGCGACGAGCAACTCGTCGGGGGCGTGGAAGACGGCGAGTTGGGTCAGCACCGCCCGGACCAGCGCCTGCGCCGCCGGGTCACCGGTGGGCGACCCACCCGTGGTCGGGGTGCCGCCCCCGCCGCGGCCGGCGGGCCGGACGTGCACCCGGGCGAAGCTGCGCAACGACAACGCCACCGGCAGGTCCGGCACCACGGAGTACGCGTCCAGAAAGCGGCGCAGCGCTCCCGCGGTCATCGGCTCCAGCTCCTCCAGCGGCCGGGTGACAGGTGGGACGAGCGGGGTGGCCAGGGTCTGCGGCCCGACGGCGACCCGCACCACCGCGAAGTCCGGGTCGGCGGGGCGTCGTTCCCAGACCCGGTGGCTGTCCACCGTCGACCAGAGCCCGCCCGGGTCCGGGTGCCGGTAGTAGAGCCCGGCCCGCTGCTGTCCCGCGGTCCGTCGGACCCGCCGCCGCAGCGTGGCCAGGTGCCGCAGGTACTCGCGGCGGGCGGCCATCATCTCGGACTTCTTCGGCGTGCCGGAGGCGCTGCCCCAGGAGGTCACCAGCATCGCCAACGAGGAGAGCCCGAACATCCCACCCACCACGTACGAGTAGGCGCCACCGCCCCGGCCGAACATCATCGCCATCGCCACGGTGCCGCCGAGCATGGGCAGCAGCATGAGCATCTGCTGCCACCGCCCGCCGGCCACCACGGGGATCTCCGGCGGCGCCTCGACCGGCAGTTCGCCGGCGGGGATCTCCGGCGCCGGTCTACGTGGCGGGCGCTTGATGACGACTGTCGACACTCGGCCTCCTGACAGCGGTAAGTAACCCGAGCCGGACTCATGGTAGGTAAAGTCCTGTCGTCCGCGCAGCCTCCGATCCCCCTCGATATGGAGTCCAGTCGATGACTACCGGTCTGGCCCGCGTCACGATCAGCGCGCCGCAACGACGGGTGGACGTCGCCCTGCCGGAGCAGGTGCCCCTGGCCGAGCTGCTGCCCGACGTACTCCGGCACGCCGGAGTCGGGCTGGCCGACGACGGCGAGCAGCACGGCGGCTGGGTTCTGCGCCGCACCGACGGCGCGCTGTTGGCGACCGCCCAGGCGCTGCTGCCACAGGGGGTCCGCGACGGTGAGGTGCTGCACCTCGTGCCGGCCCGCGCGCACTGGCCCGAGCTGGAGTACGACGACGTGGTCGAGGCGATCGCCGACGGTGCCCGCCGCCGCGGCGGCGCCTGGTCGCCCACCGCCACCCGGGCCGCCGGTCTGGCCGGTGCGGCCGTGCCACTCACCGTCGCCCTGCTCGCCCTGCTCGTCGGCGGCCCGACGTACCAGGCCGGCTGGCTGGCCGCCGCCGTGGTGGCGCTGCTGCTCACCGTGGCCGGTGCGGTCGCCTCCCGCGCCAACGGCGACGGCACCGCCGGGGCGGCACTCGGTGGCTACGCGCTGCCGTACGCGTTCACGGCCGGCGCCCTCGCGGTCGGCTCCGGCGACCCGGTCGGGCTGTTCGGGCCGGTCCGCTGGGTGGGCGCGCCCGAGTTGCTGGCCGGTTCCGTGGCGCTGTTGTTCGTGGCGCTGCTCGGCCTGCTGGGCGTGGCCAGCCGGCTACGGGTCTTCGTGGCCGGTGTCACGGTCGGCCTGATCGGCGCCGCTGCGGCGCTCGGTGGGCTGCTGCTGACCCCGGCCGGCACGGCGGCGGTGCTGCTCAGCGCACTGGTGTTCGCCGTCGGCGTGATCCCGCTGTTGGCTATCCGGCTGGGCAAACTGCCCCTGCCACCGATCACCCTGCCGACGTCGACCCCCACCGAAGGGCCGGAGCGGGCCCGGGACCTGCCGGACCGGAGCCGGGTACACGCCGCGGTGACCCGCACCGAGGAGGTGCTCACCGGGATGTTGATCGGGCACGCCCTGCTGGCGGTGGCCGCCGCGGTCGTACTCGGGGTTGCCGGGGCGACGGCCGGTCGGGTGCTGCTGGCGGTCACCTCGGCGGTGCTGCTGCTGCGGTCGCGGCTGTTCGTGGCGTTGCGGCACCGGGTCCCGACGGTGCTGGCCGGGCTGGCCGGCTACACCGTGCTGGGCGCGGTGCTCGTCGGCCGGGCCGACGACGTCGGGCGGCTGGCGCTGGTCCTGGGCGGTGCGGCGCTGGCCCTGGTGGCCGCCGCCAGCGGCACCGGATACGCCCGGCGGCCGGTCTCGCCGTACCTCGGTAGGGTCGCGGACCTCACCGACACGGCCCTGGCGGTCGCGGTGGTGCCGATCGCCTGCGCGGTGCTCGACCTGTACGACCGGGCCCGGGGGCTGCTCGGTTGAGCGGCCCACGGGCCCGGTGCGTCAGCAGTCGTCAGTGCATGGATTCGCCGCGCGCCTCGGCGTCGCGGGCCCGCTTGTAGGAGGCGTGGATCTCGGCCTCGGCCTCGGTGCGGCCGACCCAGGTCGCGCCCTCCACCGACTTGCCGGGCTCCAGGTCCTTGTACACCTCGAAGAAGTGCTGGATCTCCAGCCGGTCGAACTCGCCGAGGTGGTGGATGTCGCGCAGGTGCTCCTGGCGAGGATCCTCGTAGGGCACGCAGAGGACCTTGTCGTCCCCGCCCTTCTCGTCGGTCATCCGGAACATGCCGATGGTGCGGCAGCGGATCAGGCAGCCCGGGAAGGTCGGCTCGGGGACCAGCACCAGCGCGTCCAGCGGGTCGCCGTCCTCGCCCAGAGTGCCCTCGATGAACCCGTAGTCGGCCGGGTACTGGGTAGAGGTGAAGAGGGTGCGGTCCAGCCTGATGCGGCCGGTCTTGTGGTCCACCTCGTACTTGTTCCGGTGACCTTTGGGGATCTCAACCGTCACGTCGAAATCCATCTGCACGCTCCCTCGTCTGCCCACGCTGGCTAACGGAACCACTGGCGGCCCCTCCGGACAGGTGAATGCCCACCCGCCGACTCCGGCCGCCGCATAGTCTTCGGACCGAAGTAGTGTCACCCAAGCCGATTTTCGCTGGGGGAGGAGGGGGTCGTGGGGAGGGAAGATTCACACTACCGCCCGGACGGGGGCTCCGCGCACGGTACCGGACGATCCGGCCCCGGCGGCGCCACGGGTCGGGTCCCCGTACCCGAGGCCCACCTGCCCCGGGCGCCCGAGCCGGGGACGCCGGCACCCGCGACACCGCCGCCACTGCCCTGGCGTCCGCCGACCGGCGCACCCCCGAACAACCGTCGCTTCCCGGCGGTCGGCGCTGACCGGCCGACGAGCGGCCCACCGCGCGGCAGTGCGTCGGTTCCGGTGAGTCCGGCTCCGCCCGGCCCGGCCTCGGGTGGCCCGTCGCGCGGCAGTGCGTCGGTTCCGGTGAGTCCGGCTCCGTCCGGTCCGACCTCGGGTGGCCCGTCGCGCGGCAGTGCGTCGGTCCCGGCGGGCCCGGCATCGTCCGGCCCGGCCTCGGGTGGCCCGTCGCGCGGTACCGCGTCGGTCCCGGTGAGCCCGGCTCCGCCCGGTCCGTGGCCTGGCCCGAACGCCGCCCCTGGTGGCGTCCCGCCGCTGGGTCCGCCGATCTCCGCGCTGCCGTCGTCCGCCGGTGCCGCGCCGGCACCCACGCCCGATGCGGCACCTCGTCGTCGGCGGCTGCCGCTGGTGCTGGCCGTCGTGTTGCTGCTGGTGCTGGCCGGCGTCGGAGTCGTCGTCGCCCGACCCGGCCCGGTCGCCGGGTGGCTGGGCGACGATTCCGGGTCCGTCCCGAACGCCGCTGTCGTGCCCCCGGAGCCAAACCCGTCGGACGTGCTGCCCGGCCCGGACCCGAACGCTCCGATTCCCACCCCGGACGGGGTTCGTGCCGCTCTCGACCCGCTTGTCGGAGTCGCCGCCCTGGGCGATCGGGTGAACGTCTCGGTGGCCGACGTCATCTCCGGCCAGACGCTGTTCGGCAAGGGGGCGGACGACGGCACCGTGCCCGCCTCGGTGACCAAACTGGCGACCGCGGTGACGGCACTGGCAGCCCGAGGACCCGGCTACCGGATCCCCACCCGCGCGGTGGCCGGCACGAAGGCCGGCGAGGTGGTGATCATCGGCGGTGGCGATCCCACCCTCGCGATCGGCAAGAAGGGCTACTACCCGGGCGCGGCGCGGCTCGACGAGCTGGCCGCCCAGGTGCGTACGGCGCTCGGCGGCACCACCCCGACAAGCGTCACCGTCGACGGTTCGGTCTACTCCGGCCCGGTCTACGGCCCAGGCTGGGACGACGACATCCCCACCGGTGGGTCTGGTGGCGCGGTGACGGCGCTGATGACCGACGGCGCTCGCCGGGACCCCAGTGTCCCGCACGGGGCCGCGGAGCGGTTCGCCGAGCCGGATCTGGCCGCCGGCAGGTCGTTCGCCCGGTTGCTCGGCGTGCCGGGCGACGCCGTGAAGCGTGGCACGGCGCCAGCGCCCGCCGCAGCCGGTGGCACGTCCGCGCCGGGCACCGAGCTGGGTGTGGTGCAGTCTCCGCCGATGATCCGCCTGGTCGACATCATGATCAGCGAGAGTGACAACCTGGTGGCCGAGGCGCTGGCCCGGCAGGTCGCGTTGGCCCGCAACCAGCCGGCGTCGTTCGACGGCGGCGCTGCCGCGATGGACGCGGAGGTGGCCGAGCTGGGTCTGCCGGCCGACGAGATCACCCTCTCCGACGGCAGCGGCCTGTCCCGCAACAATCGGATCAGCCCGTCGTTGCTGACCGACCTGCTCCGACTGGCGGCCAGCCCGGACCATCCGGAACTGGCCGGTGTCTTCGGAGGTCTGCCGGTGGGGGGCTGGTCCGGGACCCTGAACGAGCGCTACCGCACCGCCGCCGGTACCGCCGCCGGGGCGGGCAGCGTCCGGGCGAAGACCGGCACCCTGACCGCCGTGCACTCCATTGCGGGCCTGGTCACCACCGCCGACGGTCGGCTACTCACCTTCGCGGTGCTCACGGATCGGGTGCCTGGCGAAAAGGAAACCGCCCAACCGGCGCTGGATCGGATCACCGCCGCGTTGGCCGGCTGCGGCTGCCGCTGATCGAGGTCTCCGGCCCCCTTGTCGGGGCGGCCATCGCCGTCGATCGCGGACGCGAGCCCGGGCCGGGGTGTCGCGGCGCGGGTACGGTGGGTTCATGGCGCAGTTCGTGGACTGGGATCTGGCCGCCGCCACCGCGGGGGCGTTGAGCAAGTCGGGCCCTCGGGTGTCGTATGCCGAGGCCACCGACGTGGTCGGTGACCTGCGCCGGCTGACCGAAGAGGCGGCCGGGCACGTGGCCGACTACACGGGGCTGCGGGCTCAGGTGGCGCATCCGCCGGTCCGGGTGGTCGACCGGCGCGACTGGGCCGCGACGAACATCGCCGGCCTCCGCGAGGTGATCACTCCACTGGTGAGCCGGCTGTCCGGCGACAAGCAGCCGAGCGCGTTGACCGAGGCGGTCGGCTCCCGGCTGACCGGGGTGCAGGCCGGCACCGTGCTGGCGTACCTCTCCGGTCGGGTGCTCGGGCAGTACGAGGTCTTCTCGGCCGACCCCGGCCAGCTGCTGCTCGTCGCACCGAACATCGTCGAGGTGGAACGCAAGCTCGGTGCGGACCCGCGGGACTTCCGGCTCTGGGTGTGCCTGCACGAGGTCACCCACCGGACCCAGTTCACCGCCGTCCCGTGGATGCGGGCCTACTTCCTCGGCGAGGTGCAGGCGTTCGTCGACGCCTCGTCCAGTGGCAGCGAGCATCTCGTCGAGCGGCTGCGGCGCGGGGTGGCCACGCTGTCCGAGGCGGTCCGTGACCCGGAGAGCCGCACAAGCGTGCTGGACATCGTGCAGACCCCCGCGCAGCGGGCGGTGCTCGACCGGCTCACCGCGTTGATGACCCTGCTGGAGGGGCACGCCGAGTTCGTGATGGACGGCGTCGGTCCGCAGGTGATCCCGAGCGTGGAGCGGATCCGAGCGTCGTTCAACAGGCGTCGGGAGGCCGGCAACCCGCTGGAGAAGGCGATCCGCAGGCTGCTCGGGGTGGACGTCAAGATGCGCCAGTACGCCGAGGGGCGCAAGTTCGTGCACGGCGTGGTGGAGCGGGTCGGCATGGAGGGTTTCAACTCGATCTTCAACTCGCCACTCACGCTGCCCCGACTGTCCGAGTTGGGTGACCCGGATGCCTGGGTGGCCCGGGTGCACGGCCCGGCCGGCACCATCCCGGCCGCTGGCTGACCGCCCGCCGGTGGCCGCGCTCGCCCCACCACTGGCCGCGATCCGGGTCGCGGTGCGTCGCGCCCTGACCGCTCTGCCGTCCGGTGGGCCGGTGCTCGTCGCCTGCTCCGGCGGCGCCGACTCGCTCGCCCTCGCGGCGGCCACCGCGTTCGTGGCGCCTCGACTGGGCCGCGCCGCCGTGCTGGTCACGGTGGACCACGGATTGCAGGACGGCTCCGCCGAGCGTGCCGAGGCGGTGGCCACCTGGGCCGCCGGGTTCGGGTTCACGTCGACGACAGTCGTGCGGGTGGAGGTGGCGGGGCGTCCGGGCGGGCCGGAGGCGGCCGCCCGGGAGGCCCGTTACCAGGCGTTGACCGAGGCGGCCCGGCAGCAGGACGCGGTCGCGGTGTTGACCGGGCACACCCGCGACGACCAGGCGGAGACGGTGCTGCTCGCGCTCGCCCGGGGCGCCGGCCCACGCGGGTTGGCCGGGATGCCCGCCCGGCGGGACCTGAACGGCGTGCCGCTGCTGCGTCCGCTGCTGGAGATCGGTCGGGAGCAGACGCGCGCCGCCTGTGCCGTGCTCGGGTTGAGCCCGTGGCAGGACCCGCACAACAGCGACCCGTCGTACGCCCGCTCCCGGGTCCGGGTCGACCTGCTGCCGGCGCTGGTGCGGGCGCTCGGGCCCGGCGTGGTGGACAACCTCGCGCGTACCGCCGGGCTGGTGGCGGCGGACAACGCCGCGCTCGACGACATGGCGGCGGCGGCGCTGGCCGGGGCACGGTGCCCCGACGGAGGGCTGTCCGTCCCCGCGCTTGCCGCTCTGGTTCCCGCGGTGCGCGGCCGGGTGTTGCACTCCTGGGTGCGTGAGGTGGGCGCCCGGCCGGGAGCGCTGTCGCACCGGCACGTCAACGCCCTGGACGCGCTCGTCACCGCCTGGCATGGGCAGGGCCCCACCGATCTGCCCGGTGGCGTCCGGGTGCTCCGCCGCGCCGACCGGCTGGCGGCGGTCACCCCCGCCTGACGCAGGTCCCACCGGCACCGGCCCGGATCTCAGCCGCTGTGCGCCCGGTCCCGGAAGGTGGTCCGGTAGCTGTGCGGGGTGGCGCCGACCCGGCGGGTGAAGTGGTGGCGGAGCGCCGCGGCGTCGCCGAAGCCGGACTGGTCGGCGACGGCCTCCACGCTCAACGGGGTCTCTTCGAGCAGTCGCCGGGCGAGCAGCACCCGTTGGTTGGTGAGCCAGTCGTGCGGGGTGGTGCCGGTCTCGGCGCGGAAGCGGCGGGCGAACGTGCGGGGCGCCATGCCGGCGCGGGCGGCCAACTCCTCCACGGTGGTCGTCCGGTCCAGGTGACCCATCAGCCACTCCAGCACCGGTTCCAGGGTCGGTGCCTCGGGCGCCTTCGGGATGGGTGCCTCGACGTACTGGGACTGGCCGCCGTCGCGGTGCGGCGGGACCACCATCCGCCGCGCCAGCCGGGTCGCGGTGGCCGAGCCGTGCTCCTGGCGGATCAGGTGCAGGCAGGCGTCGATGCCGGCCGCCGTGCCGGCGCTCGTGAGCAGCCGGCCGTCCTGGACGTAGAGCGAGTTGCAGCGCACCCGGGCGCGTGGGTGCCGGCGTTGCAGCTCGTCCACGTACCGCCAGTGGGTCGTGCACTCCCGGTCGTCGAGCAGCCCGGCCTCGCCGAGCAGGAAGGCGCCGGAGCAGACGCTGAACAGGTGCGCTCCGCGGGCGTCGGCCCGGCGCAGCGCGTCGAGCACGGGCCCGGGAACGGCGGTGCCCTGGCTGTGCGCGGGGACGGCCACCAGGTCGGCCTCCTCCAGGGGGCCGAGGTCGGCGTGCGGGGTGAGGTGGAAGCCGGACGACGTACGCACGGCCTCGCCGTCCGGGCTGCACAGCTGGAAGCGGTAGCCGGGAAAGCCGTCGGCGGTGCGGTCGGTGCCGAACACCTCGGCGAGTACGCCGAGCTCGAAGGGGGCGACCTGGTCGAGTGTGAGGACGGCGATGGACCGCAGCATGTGACGAGGGTAACCCGACAGGTGGCAGTAAATCGATGACCAATGGCATTGCTGCCACTGTCCGGTCGGCGCGGGAGGTCGCAGACTTGTCTCAGTCCGGTGCGCACCGGCGGCGAAACCGACAGCAATCATGCGAAAGCGAGCGCCGCCATGGAGTTCCTGCTCTTCCTCCTCTTCCTCGTCCTCCTCGTCGCCGCCTCGGCGGCCGGCCTGACCGTCGACAGTCACGATTCGGCGGACTGGAAGCCCAGTGACGACGGCCGCCGCTGGCGGTCACGTACCAACTGATGTCATTAGCGCTGTTTGTGCGGAAAATCCCGGGCGGGACCGCGCCAAAAGGTGCGGCCCCGCCGACGGAGGCCATCCGACGTACGGCAGGCTAGGAGTCATGGCTGACGGCTCCTGGTACGACGCCGACATCGACCACGTGATCATTTCCGAGGCGCAGATTCGCGAGAAGACGGCGGAGCTCGCCAAGCAGGTCTCCGCCGACTACTCCCACGTGAACGACGGGCTACTGCTCGTGTGCGTGCTCAAGGGCGCGGTGATGTTCATGGCGGACTTCGCCCGGGCGCTGGGCCGCAACGGCCCCCCGGCCGAGCTCGACTTCATGGCCATCTCCTCCTACGGCCAGGGCACCACCTCGTCCGGCGTGGTCCGCATCCTCAAGGACCTGGACCGGGACATCGCCGGCCGGCACGTGGTGGTCGTCGAGGACATCGTCGACTCCGGGCTCACGCTCTCCTGGCTGCTGCGCTACCTGGAGTCCCGCTCGGCGGCGAGCGTCGAGGTCGTCGCGCTGTTCCGCAAGCCGGACGCGGTAAAGGTGCCGGTCCCGGTCAAGTACGTCGGCTTCGACATCCCCACCGAGTTCGTGGTCGGCTACGGCCTGGACTTCGGTGAGCGTTACCGGGAGCTGCCGTACGTCGGGGTGCTCAAGCCCGAGGTCTACGCCCGCTCCTGACGCCTGTCGCGAGCCCGCCGGGGTGGCCCCGAAGGGGCGTGAGGTCGACTCGTATCGGCATTCATCGAGCCGACGTTCAGCGCGCTCTCAGCTCTTGCGGCTACCGTGGACCCGGTGGCCCGGAGGTTACTCCGCGCCCGACCCCCTCGGCCGCGTGATCGGGCTCGTCGGGTGGCCGGGTCGGACTCCCCGCCACGCCGGTTTCCACCCGGACCCGCCGTACGCGGGTCGCGGGGCTGGTGGGCCTGCCCACGGTGCGTGCCATCGATATGAAAGGTGCGCCCAGTGCGGGGCTCGCGAGCTCGCTCCTCGCGTACACGGTGTACCGTCGAATGACCGCGGCGCGGCAGTTTCAGCGTCTCGGGGTCGAGGCCGTCCCGCATGGCAGCTCCGACCGCCGCTCACCGCGGCGACACCAATCAGATGGTCAGGACGTCGATCAGGAGGATGCGGGCGCTCCGGCGCTCGACAACAGTATGGAACGTACGCGTTTCTTCCGCCGACCGGTGGTCTGGATCATCCTGGTCATCCTCGGCGCAGTTGTGCTCAGTCAACTGTTCACCGCTGGTCCCAGCTACCACCGCGTGGACACTTCCGTTGCGCTCGATCAGCTTCACACCGCCAAGATCAACAAGGTGGTCTTCCAGGACAAGGAGCAGACGCTCCAACTGGACCTGGCCCAGAAGACCAAGTTCGGCAAGACCGAGACCAACAAGATCGAGGCGCAGTTCCCGTACCAGGTCGGTGACGAGGTCTGGAACGAGGTGCTGGACGCCAAGGCGAACAACCGGGTCACCGGCCCGGCCGACGCCAAGGTCTCGTCGGACAGCATCTGGGTGAGCCTGCTGGTCAACCTGCTGCCGATCGCGCTGCTCGTCCTCCTGCTGCTGTTCTTCATGTCGCAGATGCAGGGTGGCGGCTCCCGGGTGCTCAACTTCGGCAAGTCCAAGGCGAAGATGATCACCAAGGACACTCCGAAGACGACCTTCGCGGACGTCGCGGGCGCCGAGGAGGCCGTCGAAGAGCTGTACGAGATCAAGGACTTCCTGCAGAATCCGGCGAAATACCAGGCCCTGGGCGCCAAGATCCCGAAGGGCGTGCTGCTCTTCGGCCCGCCCGGCACGGGTAAGACGCTGCTGGCCCGCGCGGTCGCCGGCGAGGCCGGGGTGCCCTTCTACTCGATCTCCGGCTCGGACTTCGTGGAGATGTTCGTCGGTGTCGGCGCCAGCCGCGTCCGTGACCTGTTCGAGCAGGCCAAGACGAACGCCCCGGCGATCGTCTTCGTCGACGAGATCGACGCCGTCGGCCGGCACCGTGGCGCCGGCATGGGTGGCGGTCACGACGAGCGCGAGCAGACGCTCAACCAGCTCCTCGTCGAGATGGACGGCTTCGACACCAAGGGCGGCGTGATCCTGATCGCCGCCACCAACCGGCCGGACATCCTCGACCCGGCGCTGCTGCGCCCGGGCCGGTTCGACCGGCAGATCCCGGTGGACGCCCCGGACATGGAGGGCCGCAAGGCCATCCTGCGGGTGCACGCCAAGGGCAAGCCGTTCACCCCCGACGTCGACCTCGACGCGGTGGCGCGACGCACCCCGGGCTTCAGTGGTGCCGACCTGGCCAACGTCATCAACGAGTCGGCCCTGCTCACCGCCCGCAAGGAGCAGCGGGCGATCAGCAACGACTCGCTCGAAGAGTCGATCGACCGGGTGGTCGCGGGACCGCAGCGACGGACCCGCGTCATGAGCGACAACGAAAAGAAGATCACCGCGTACCACGAGGGTGGGCACGCGCTCGTCGCCTGGGCGCTGCCGCACGCCGCGCCTGTGCACAAGGTGACGATCCTGTCCCGTGGTCGCTCGCTGGGCCACACCCTGGTGCTCCCCACCGAGGACAAGTACACCCAGACCCGCGCCGAAATGATCGACACCCTGGCGTACGCGCTGGGCGGCCGGGCCGCCGAGGAGCTGGTCTTCCACGAGCCCACCACGGGTGCCGGCAACGACATCGAGAAGGCCACCCAACTGGCCCGGGCGATGATCACCCAGTACGGCATGAGCTCCAAGCTCGGCGCGATCAAGTACGGCACCAGCGGAGACGAGCCGTTCCTCGGCCGCAACATGGGCCACGAGCGGGACTACTCGGACTCGGTGGCCGCCGAGATCGACGGCGAGATGCGGGCACTCGTCGAGCTGGCGCACGACGAGGCCTGGGAGATCCTGGTGGAATACCGGGACGTCCTGGACAACATCGTGCTCGAGCTGATGGAGAAGGAAACCCTCTCCACCGCCGACATGGCGCGGATCTGCTCCCGGGTGGTCAAGCGCCCGCCGCTGGCGCCGTACAACGGCTTCGGCAAGCGCCAGCCCTCCACCGAGCCGCCCGTGCTCACCCCCTCGGAGAAGGACAAGCTCAAGGCACAGGCCCAGGCCGACGGCGCGCAGGCGTCGGTTGGCGGTGGGGCACCGTCCAACAACTCGGACGGCACGCACTGAGCAACGACCCGACGGCCAGCTCCCCCCACCGGGAGCTGGCCGTCTCCGCGACCGAACCCGACGGCGACGACGAGCTCGACTACGTGGCCGCGCGGCTGATCAGCGGCAAGCTGACCGGCCGCCCGGTCGAGGACGCCGTCGACCTGGGCCGGATCGAGAAGGCCGTCCGCGAGATCCTGATCGCGGTCGGCGAGGACCCGGACCGCGACGGACTCCAGCAGACCCCGGCCCGGGTCGCCCGCGCGTACGCCGAACTCTTCGCCGGCCTGCGGGTCGACCCGGCCCAGGTGCTCAGCACCACCTTCGAGGCCAACCACGAAGAGCTGGTGATCGTCCGGGACATCGACGTGATGAGCCTCTGCGAGCACCACCTCCTGCCGTTCCGCGGCAGCGCGCACATCGGCTACATCCCCGGCCCCGACGGGCGGATCACCGGCCTGTCCAAGCTGGCCCGACTTGTCGAGGTCTTCGCCCGCCGGCCCCAGGTGCAGGAGCGGCTCACCTCGCAGGTCGCCGACCTGCTGATGAGCAAACTCGCACCCCGCGGCGTCGTCGTCGTGCTCGAGTGCGAGCACATGTGCATGGCGATGCGCGGCATCCAGAAATCCGGTGCCAAGACCATCACGTCGGCCGTGCGCGGCATCCTGCAGACGGACTCCAAGTCCCGTGCCGAGGCAATGGCCCTGATCATCCCCCGCTGACAACCCGACGTGCTCCGGCCGGCCGACCCCTGCGGGGGCCGGCCGGCCGTTGCCTTCCCGCCGTCTGCTCTCCTGCCCGGCGCCGACCAGCCGGGCAGGTCAGCCGGCGAGCAGGACCAGCAGCAGGCCCGCCGTCACCAGCACCGCCGGCACCAGGCACACAAGCGCGCCGAAGCGCACCGTGCGGTCCAGCCGCTCGGCAGGACTCACCCGGAACAACCGTCCGATGCCCACCCAACCGGCGACGAACGCGACCGCCGGCATCGGCAACCCACAGATCAACGCGGCGACACTCGCCGCTCCCACTCCCGTCGCCGCGTACACCGCCACCTGGATCAGCGGCACCACAAGCGCCAACGGCCCGTACACCAGAAGGTTGCGCAACCGCGCCGGCCACGACCCGGGCCGCAAGCGGCGCCGCGCCGCCAGGGCCGCGTCCGCCGCCTCGGCCCGACCCCGCGCGGCCCGCAGCGCCGCCAGCACGGCCGCCGGACCGCCCGCCATCGACCGGGACGCCTCGGTCAGCTCCGGCGGTGACGGCACCAAAGACATCGCTGGTACGCCCAACTCGCGCAGCCGTTCCTGCTGGCTCGCCAGCCCGGTACGGACCACCGTCAGCTCCTCCCGGGCGGTCTCCGCCGACCGGGCCTGCTCCCCGGCGGCAGCGGCCGCACTGCGGCGTACCCCGTCCAGCTGGCGGGCCGCGGCCAGGTATTCGGCCCAAGCGGTGCTGGGCTCGGCCGCAGCCTGGGTGACGGCCCCGCTCGCCGCGGCGACCCGCTGCCGTCCCGGCCCGGTCACCGTTGCCTCCGAGCTCATCTCGACACCCCCTGCCCGTGCCACCCGATCACCCGGCCTCGTCGGCGAACGGCACCAGGACCGTGCCCCGCTCGTCCGGACCGTCCCAGAGCACCGCCCGGTCCGGGCGGGCCCGCCACTCCACCGCCCGGCCGAAGACGGGGGTGAGCTGCGCGACCGGCACGTCCAGCACGACCACGGCGGCCAACTTGTCGACCTCGCCCGCCGGCTCGAACAGCGCGGCGAACGGGGGCACCGCACGCCACCAACCCAACAGGTGTCGCCCCGTCGGCGGCCCGTTACGCAGCAGCGCACGCAACCGCTCCACCGGCAACTCCCGGGGGCCCGGCCGGTCCAGCCCGAAGGCCACCAGATAGGTCGGCAGCTCGTCGGCGGGGGCCGCGAGCAGCGTCGGCAGATCCACCAGCTCGGCCGGATGCCGGGCGGCCAACTCCGCGGTCAACGCCTCCGCCAGCGCCCGCGCGCCCGGGTCCGGCACCGCCACCAGGAAACGTGCGGTGCCCGGCGCGTGATGGTCCGCGGTGCTCCGGGCCGCCGTCGCCAGCAACCCGCCCGCCGCGGCACCCGAGCCGAGCACCGCGAGGTTGCGGCCCGCGGCCGGACCCAACGGTACGGCGACAGTCGAGCGGGCCACGTCCACCGCGCGGCCCAGCAGGGCCGCCGGCCCGTGCGACTGCCCCGCCAACGCCGCCCGGTACCGCGGATCGTTGCCGAGCAGCGGGCGGGCATATCCGGCGAAGACGACCGGCGGCACCGACCCGGCCGGCCGTGCCGCCCACAGCTCTTGCCGCAGCCCCTCCACCACCGCCGGGTGGTCCTGCGGATCAGGGTGCCGGATCAGCCGTTCATGACCTCGGATCGCACCCCGGGGGCCTCCGAGCCCGCCTGCGGTGTTCACCACCGCGCTGCCCACCGGCAGCCCGGCGGCCGAGTCGTTCGTCGGCTCCAGCACCGGACTGCCGCCCGGCAGCGCCACCCGCACCGGAAACTGCCCGAGCACCGAATCCCGGTGACCCCCATCGGTACGGGCGCTCAACCCCAACTCGCCCGCACCGGCCAACACCAGGTGCACGCCGTACGCCCGACCAGCCCGAGCCAACCCGTCCAACTGGGCGGACACCTCGGCGGCCAGCCGGTCCCGCTCGGCGAAGAGCAACGGCACGTTGTCCAACACGCAGACGATCCTTGGCAGCGACCGGTGCTGACGTAGCTCGGCGAAGCGTTGACCGCCGGCCCGCGCCCCAGCCTCCGTCCTCCGCTGCACCTCGGCCGTCAACTCGTCGAGCAGGTCCCGGACGTACTCCCGATCGGCGGCCATCGCGGCCGCGCGCACCTGCGGAATCCACGACCGGTCCCGCTCGGTCTGCAGAAACTCCACGAACGACTCACCGTCGCCGAGATCCACCAGGTAGAGCGTCAACTCGTCCGGTCCGTAGCGAGCGGCCAACCCCAGCAACGCGGTGGTCAGGAACGCCGCGCGACCCGCTGCGGACCGTCCACTGACCAGCCAGTGCGGGGTCAGCTCGGTGAAACCCAACGGCACCGACCGGCCCCCGGCATCACCGACAGTTGTGGTCAGCCCGTCCGCGGAATCCGACTCCCACAGATGCTCACCCGTCGGCGGCAGCAGAGCCGCCAACCCCAACCGCGAGCCGGCCTCCACCTGCTCGGCCAGCCGTCGACACACCGCGTCGACCAACTCGACCGGCGGGTCCGCCTCGACGAAGACCGGTGAGTTCAGTCCGCCCGGCGGATCCGCGCCCGGACCCGCGAAGGACGCGCTCGGCGGGTCACCGAGCAACGCGTACGCGTTACGCAGCGCCAGCGATGTGGTGTGCGGCAGCGCGGTCCGGGTCGCGTACGGGCCGGCCGGAGGCCAGCCGGCCACCACCAGATGCAGACCCGCGGCGGGCCCCTGCTCGGCGAGCGCCTCGATGCGCGCCAGATCGGCCGGGCCCGTCGACTCCGGCAGAGCGGCGAACACGAGCAACAGCGTGCGGTCGTGCCGACGTCGCCCGCTGGCCCCCGGAGTCACCCACTGCTCCGCCTCCGTCAGCACCGCGCGCAGCCCCGCCACGTCCACCGCCGGCGGCGGCAGCAGGCCAGCATCAGCGAGCGCTCCGAACGGGGTCAGCGCCGCACCCGTGGCATCCACCGCGCGAATCAACAGCGCACCCGCAGGCGTCGCCGCCAACAACCGCAGGAGTACGGCCCGGAGCAACCCGGCCACCCGTGGCTCCCGAGCGTCAGCGTCCACGCTCAGATGACCGGTGCCCACAAGTGGCACCAACGCGGGAAAGCGGGCATCGTCCAACGGCGCCGCCGTGCCGACCCGGACGAACGGCGGCGGGCCGTCACCCGCCGGAGAGTCCACGGTGAGCGAGTCCAACGCGGCGCCCGCCCACCCCGGGGCCAACCGCGCGGCGGCCGTCCGAAGACGATCGGCCAGCTCGTACTGCCGGCGCTGGTCGGCAGGAGCTGGTCGCGTCTCGTCCAGAATGCCGGCGGCAGCGGTCGCGACGGCCGCCGCCCGGCGATGTAGGGCAGCGGCGCGGTTCGTGCGTGCCTTCGGACCGGCCACCGCATCCACCCCCTCTGCCCGAGGTTGGCAACCCCTCCCGAGCAGAGACGGTATCCCAGCCGAGGCCGCTCCTCCGGGAGGTACCACGGCGCTGCGCCGGTGATGTCGTGGATCTCACCGATGGGTAGGGGTCCGTCACGATCCGCTGGATCTGGGGCATTGGCTCCGGGCCGTCCAGCCGATAGCGTCAGGAGGTGGAATCAGTGCAGCCCCCCGCCGGTTCCCAGGTCTCCCACGTACCGGCCCAACGGGCACCATCCGAGCAGCTGCCACCTGCCCCGGCACCGCCGGCGCCGCAGCCGCCGCGCCGCCGAACGCGGACGGTGCTCACGGTGGTCGCCGGAGTGCTCGCGCTGCTCTGCATCGGCGGGCTCGCCATGGGCCTTGTGCTGTACCACCGCGCGTCCGCCCCGGACCGCAGCGCGCCTGACGTGGTGGTGGACAACTACCTGCGGGCGTTTCTCGTCGATCGCAACGACGCGAGAGCAGACCTTTTTACCTGTGGGGGCGATTCGCAACTGGAGTCGCTTCGCTCGCTACGAGCCGACCTACTGACTCGTGAGCAGGAACTTAACGTCACAATCTTGGTCAGCTGGGGCAGCCTCGAGGTCAAAGGCGAAGGCCATACCGCCTCTGTCGTAACGGTGATCCGGCGTAGCGCCACGGTCGATGGTATTCAGCAGAGCCTGACGGACAGGTGGCAGTTCGAGGTGAGGAAAGAGGATGACTGGCGGGTGTGTGGAGGGGTTGAAATAGGTTAATATCACTCAATCCACAACAGATGGACCGGAACCTCCAGGGTGGTGGGCGACTGGCCGCGCCAGGCCCAGCGGTACCACTCCACCTCCGGCGTGATCCGGACGCAGATGTCCCCCTCGGCACCCGAGTAGGTCTCGGTGACCGCCCGCAGATCCCGGCGCTCCTGACCGCCCTCGACGTGCACCACGCGGCGGCCGGTGACGGCGTCGGCCTCGAAGACGGGCGTGGGGGACCGGTGCGCCGGGCCGTCCAGCGAGACCAACCGGATGCCGGGCTCGCGAGGGCTCTCCGACTCCGGCCGGCTGCCAACGGTCTCGACCCAGACCCGTTCCACCGGCACCAGTGGTGCGAACACCTCGACCTGGTCGGCCTCGGCCCGGTACCACTCGTGCTCGGGAATCACCGGGACATAGGTCCGGGCGCTCTGCACCACCCGGTCGTCCGCGCGTAGGTCCCCTCGCCAACCCAACCCCGGCAGACCGACCAGCACCCGTCGCCCGCGTAGCTCCACCCGCTCGGTGGCGGGAACCATTGCCATCGGGCGGGGCGGCCGGGGCGCCCAGTCGGGCTGGTCGGCGAAGGGGTCCGGCATCGGTCCGGTCATGCCCGTGGTGGCCTCACTCGGCGGCGCGCAGCGGGGCACCCCGCTCGCGCATGAACGGGATCGGATCGATGGCACCGCGGCTGGACCGGTCGCTACGCAGGTGCACCTCGAAATGCAGGTGCGGGCCTGACGAGTTTCCGCTGCTGCCGACCTGCCCGATGACCTCGCCGGCCGGCACGATCTGGTCCGGTGCGACCCGAGGACGGACCACCATGTGGCAGTACCGGGTGATGTTGCCGCCGGCGTGTAGCAGGTCGACGAACCAGCCGCAGCCGCCCTTGCCGGGGTGCCCGTCCACGTCGCAGGTCCGCCGTCCCTGGTTGTCCGGGTCGCAACGAGCCACCAGCACCCGCCCGGCGGCCGCGGCTCGGATCTCGGTGCCCTTGGCCGCCCCGATGTCGACACCGTTGTGGCTGGGGCGTTCGGCGGTCCGGAATCCGGAACCGACGTCGCCGGGAATCGGGGCGGTCCAGCCGGAGGCGGCAATCTCGCCGTGCTCTGCCGCGTTGCACACCGCCTTGCCGTTGATCTCGACGGTGCGCGCCGCGCCGCCAGCAAGGGCGTCAACGATTCTGCTGGCCACCTCCTCGTGCTTGGCGTACGCGTCTGGATAGGCGCTGACCTGCACCTGCTGTGCCACCACGGTCAGCGGCCGGCGTTGCCAGCTCCGCACCTTGACGAGCTTCTCGTAGAACTTGCGAGCGGTGTACGCGGGTGTCATCCGCTCGGCGACCGACCCCCAGCCGGGCCGCTGCTGGAAAAGGCCCAGCGAGTCGTGGTCGGCACCGACTCCCTCGTGTGGCAGGGCCAGAGACTCGGGAACGCCGCTGTTCGCCAGGTTGCGCAGGGCGGACTCCTGCATGGCGGTGGCCAGGGCGACCACCCAGCCCCGCGAGGGCACCCCCAGATCCTGGCCGACCTTGATGATGATCGCGGCGTTGCGGACCTGTGCGTCGCCGTACTCGGTGAACCTCGGCAACTCGCCGGCGATTTCCACCGGACGAATCGGGCCGCAGCCCCAACCAGCCAGTGTGTCCCCGTTCTCCGCGTCGCCACCGAGCCCGCTGAGGAAGAACGCGGCGGTGCCGCCGGTGCAACAGAGCAGGAGCAGCACGCCGGTGAGGATCGTGGCGATCAACCCGATCCGCAGGGACCGGCGCGGGATGGCCGCGCCACCGCCGGCGGTCATTGCCGTTCCCAATCCACCACGTCGACCAGCCAGCCGTCGTCGACGACGACCAACTCCAGCCGGAGCCGACCGCTGTCGAGGGGCAGCAGCACCTCGACGAACGTCTGGGTGCGTGCCCGCACCTCCGGTGGCCCGGTCACCTTCTCGGCCGGAACCCCGCCGGGGTCGACGCCGGACAGCTTCTCGGTCAGCGCCGATGTCGACAGCGGGCGCAGGCCCGCCTGCCATTGTTCGGCGGCCATCCCGGGCTGGCCGAGCCAGGCTTTGGCGAACCGGTCGGCGGTCTGCTCGGGCGTGCGAGCCCCGGCCGGAGTGACCGGCGACGGCGCAGCTTCGGTGGCCTTCACGCCATCATCGCCGGCCGTCGGGTCCACGGTGGTGATCGGCCGCTCCGGTCGGTTGCTCAGCCCGTCCGCCGGACCCGGCGGACCGGAGACCAGGCGGGCGGCCCCGATCACGCCGAAGACGAGCACCGCGATCACCAACGCCACCCCCAGTCGGGACCGCAGCGCTCGGGTGAAGAGGAACTCCAGGGCCCGTCGCATCGCCGTCACCGGGCCTCTGAGCGCACCCGTGGTCCGGTACGGTCCGGCGCGCGCTCAGCGGAGCCCGGTCGGTAAACCACGAACGACGGGTTCTCGGCTGGCACGTCGGGTTCGGTCCAGGTCGCCGGCTGCCGCCGCCGAGGCTGGGGCGGAGCCTTACGGCCCCGGCCACCGGTCTCCTCCGTTGCCTCATCGGCGCGTTCCTGACCGTCCGGGCGCGCGTTGCCGGTCCGCTGGGCCGCCACCGGAGCGGCCGGCGTCGGCACCGGGTCCTCCCTGCGCGCCTCCGGGCGCAGCCGGGTCTGCTCGGCGTCCGGCGACCGACGACGTCCGCCCACCGGCTCCGCCGTGCCGCCGGGCTCCACCACGTCGAGCCGCGCCGCGACCCGCATGTCCCGGAAGAACCGACGGTGCCAGGAGCCGGCCGAACTGACCGCTTCGCTGTTGTCCTTACCGCCGAGCTGGGTTATCCGCCGGTACGGACGCAGCAACAGCCAACCGACCACCCCGCAGAGCCAGACCAGCACCACCTGAAGCCAACCCGCAAGGGTGGGCGTGCTCATGATCAGATCCACGGCAAACAAGTAGATCGCGGCGCCGGTGCCGAAGATGGCGATGTTGAAGATTGCGGCGACTACGGCGTTCGCCAAGCGCCGTAGTCCAGCGCTGGCCGGCCGGAGCAGACCGACCGTGCCCAGGATGGGTGCCGCGATCACCGCCCACCGGAAGATCAGGAAGCCCAGCAGGACCAGCAGCGACGCGGTCAGGTCGAACATGGCGAAGAGCACCGAGGCCAGCACGGCGATGAACCCGGCGCCGACCCGGTCCATGTCCCGCACACCCTGGAGGTACTCGTAGGCCTCCGGATCCTCGGTCTTTATTTGTTCGGCCACCCGCGCCCACTGCTGCTGCTTCGCCTTGATAGTGGGTTCGCGGGTGGCCGGGTTGGCGCGCAGCTTCTCGACCTCGTCCCAGGACAACGCCTTGGCGTCGTAGAGTGCGGGGCCATATTTGCGAGCGGTCTCACTGTCGGCTGAGCCGAGTACCCCTCGCACCCAGTTCCGATAAAGCATCGTCTCGGTCGCGGTGTCGCTGGCTCGGACAGCAGGGGTTCTGAGATCCTCGCATCGGTCGGGATCGATGCATCTTCCGGGAGCAGGTTCCTTCGCCTGCGGGCCGACTGCGTCGTGCACCACCCCGAGACTGGTGACAAGTGCACCATCGGCGACATTGGCCGACTTGACCGGCCAGGCGGCCAGCGCCGTAACCGCGACCATGACCAGCAGGGCCCACCCTGCGGTGGTCATCGCATTGCTCATGTCCGACTGACGGGATCGCCAAAGGAGGTACAGCCCCACTACGCACAGGGTGACGATCCCGAAGACACTGAATACCTTCTCGTACACGGCCTTCGTCGCTTGCTCCACCAGCGGGTCAGCCCAACCCCACATCGAACCGGGATCCCAGGCGCGCTCTCTGAGCGCGTTTGACGCACCGATGATGGCCGTGGCGGCCATGAACTCGCCGTTCGCGATCGTGGTGGTGAACTTGTAGTCCGGATGTAGCACGCTCGACGCGCAGCCACCGTCTATGTCGTAGGTGTTGTAGCTGTAGCCCGCATATCCGTAGAGGCTGTAGCGACCAGCTACTCCGTTCGCAGCCTCTGTTGGTGGTGCGGCGGCGAACCAGCCGGCGAGGCCGGAGTCTGGCGTGCCCGGGGTCGGCGCGTTACGGCACTTGACCTCGTCCTCGCTGACCGCCTGCAGTTTCCCCACGCAGGCACGGAAGTCGGCCTGCCACTCCTTGGTCGTGCAGAGGTCGGCGCGGGCCTGGGCGGCGGGCGGTGCGGCGGCTGCGGCGTCCGCGCCGATCAGCGGCCAGGAGAGGGTGGCCCCGGCCAGTACGCCGAGGGCGAGCAGGAACGACGCGATCCGTGCCCAAGCCCTCGCCATGTCACGCCTCCAGATCCGGCAGGGAGATGCTCGGTAGCACCCCGGCCGCCGCGGCGATCGCGGCGGGCGTGGTGTCGAGGTGGTCCAACAGCCCTTCGACGTACGAGACGTCGACGCGGACCTTCTGCACGCGGCCGTCGACGTCGCGCATGACGAACTCGCGGAAGCCGAGGCGGGTGGCCGAGCTGGTGTCGGCGGCGGAGAGCGAGGCGAGGGTGGCTTCGTACCCGTCGTTCACCGGCACCCGTAGCAGCCGTAGCGCTTCGGAGGCGATCTCGGCGTCTTCGGCGATCCGGCCGACGAAGACCGTGGAGACCAGGTTTTGCACGTCGAGGCCGAGGATGTCGCGCGGGTTCTGCGAGGCGACCAGGGCTGCGAGGTTCCATTTGCGGGAGTCCCGGGCGAGCCGGACGAGGAACGAACGCCCGGACCGCCAGCCCTCCATGAAGTGCGCCTCGTCGAGGCCGACGAGCTTGCGGGACGACATCGACCCGCCGTAGCAGCGGCGGACGGCGAGCCGGTGCGCGGTGTGCAGCATCGGCAGGGCCAGCGCCTCCTCGGCGGACCAGTACTCGCGTTCGATCTTGAGGTCGGGCAACCGCAGCCCAGCCATGGTGATCACGGTGAGTGCGGCGTCGGCACCGAGCAGCCCCTCGGGTGGCCTGCCGAAGAACAGCATGGCCAGTGGCATCTCGGCGGTGTCCAGCAGGAGGTTGGCCAGCTCCTTGCCGGCGTCGTCGTCGAGACGACCGAGGCAGCTCACCACGTCGTCCAGGGTGGACGTCTCCTCGGCGGGGACTTGTCGGACCGCGTGCCGGAACAGGGTGGCGGTCGACGCCTCGCGGGCCACCTGCGGCGGAACGAGCATCATGCAGATGTCCTGGACCAGCATCCGCCGCTCGGCCCGGGCGTTGGAGACCGCGATCTCGAACTCCCGGTCGCCGGCCGCGCCGGCGGCGAACTCGGTACGCAGTGGTGTGGGAATGAGTGAGTAGGGCGCCAGGGTGCCGTGCTCCGAACCGGTCAGGTTCAACACCCGGGAGTACGGTCGCAGCTCGGGCATCGCGCAGAGTCGGGCCAGCGGACCGGACGGGTCGAGCAGGGTCACCTGGACACCTCTGCGGGCTGCCAGGTAGCCCAGCGCGCCGAGCAGGGTCGACTTGCCGCCGCCTGGTTCGGCGACGAAGACCGCCAGCCCGGAGCGTTCGCGGACCTCCATGGGGAAGTGCAGGTCGAGGAAGACCGGCCGGCGGCAGGTGCCGGCGGTCCGGCCGATCAGGTCGCCCCGTCGGTCGCCCACGTTCGAGGCGGCCTGGGGGAGCGCGGCGGCGAGCAACGGCACCGGCATCCGGCGGACGTAGCCGGTGTTGGCGATCGGTTCGCCGGGGATGAACTCGCGGGCCAGCCAGTCCTGGTTCTTGGGGTGTTGCAGGGAGATGCGCAACTCCCGGGAGTAGAGCTGGATGAGCCGGCGGGCACGTTCCAGGCATTCCTCCCTGGTCCGGCCGCCGACGGCGATTCGGTGCCAGCCGTGTGCACGGGCCGAGTCGACCGGCAGGCCGGTGGTCATCTCGTCGCCGATCACCAGCGCGCGCTTGGCCAGTCGCTCCAGCTCCGGGGGTGCGTCGATGCCGTGCTCGGCGTAGTCGAGTTGCTGTGAGCGGATCATGCGCAGCCGGTGTTCGAGATTGCGGAAGGAGTCACCGGAGCCGAGGATGTCGACGCGGGTGGAGATCTCCATCGGCCACGGCAGCCGCTCGTGGAAGTGCAGCCAGGGCTCGTGCCGCTCGGGGATCTCCAGCGGCTCCATCCGGCCGACGGCGAGCACGGCCACGTGCCGTTCCTCGCCGGTCATCCGGTTGACGAGTTTCACCGTCGAGCCGTACGGGGTGCGGTAACGCTCCACCTGTTCGGTCAGGGCAAGCAGGTCACCGCGTTCCCAGTGCCCGTCGGTGACGGGAGAGAGGGTGCCGGGCGGGGACATGCACAGTGCCACCGAGCGGTAGAGCAGCCACTCCAACTCCTGGGCGGTGACCCGCCGGCCGCGCATGCCGAACGCGCCGAGCACCTCGTCGAACTGTTCCACGGTGCGGCCCAGCTTGCGGCGTTCGCCGTCGGCGGTGCCCCGGCCGAAGGTGCGCAGCAGCCGCTCGGTGAGCGAGTCGCCCAGGGAGCGGCGGGCGAAGGTGACGCCCAGGTAGGTCTGGCCCTCGGCGTGGTTGACAGCCATCAGGTGCCGCTGGGCGGCGACCAGGTGGTCGGCCCAACCGGTGGTGCCGGCGACGTCGGCGAGCGGCGCGGGGGTGTGTGCGTCGATGGTGCGCGCCCACTCGTCGGCGGGGAACGGCCGGGTGGTGCGGCGCAGGTGCAGCCGGAAGCCCGCCAGGCCGGCGTACTGCTCGGAGATGGCTGACAGCAGCGCTTCGCGTTCGGCGTCCGGCCGGAATGCCCAGCGGACCTCGGGCAGCCAGTACCAGGCGGTCACGGTGTTGGGGGTGAAGGTCAGGTGACCGGCGATCTCGGTGATGGCCAGCTCGACCGACGGGTCCCGATCACCAAATTTGATCTTCGGAGCGCGGACCCGGGTCGGTTTGGTCGGTCGGCTCGCGGCCCGCTGCCGGGACGGGGCGATCTCCCGGCCGGTCGGCTGGGTGTCAGGGCCCTCGGGCCGGTCCGAGTCCGCGGCGCGCCGCGACGTGCGCTCCAGCGCCGGCCGTTCGGTGGGCCCGGTGTTGGGCGGCTGCTCAGCCGGGGCGGTCGGCCGGGCCGGTTGAGCTGCCGGTCGGCCCGTCTGCGTCGTTGACCGACTCTCCGGAGCGGGCGCCGGACGGCGGCTCGGTGTGGTGCTCGCCGGCCCGCTGACGGGACCGGTGCTTGCCGGTGGTGTGGTGGGGGTCCGGTCGGGCTCAGCCGATGGACGGAGCATCGGCAGCCGGTCGCCGGCCTGGTGCGGCACCCGGGACTCGCTGGCCGGGTGGCCACCGCCGTGGCGTGGCTCGACGGGCCGGCGGCCGCCGCGGGGCTGGTCGTCGGGCGTCCATGGTGGTTCCAGCTCGGGAACCGGACGGGCCGGCGTCGCGCTGACCTGCGGCGGCGCCGCGCCGACCTGCGGCGGTGCCTGCGGTGGGCTCGCCGGCTGCTCCTGGGTGCTCGGGCCGGCCGTGACAGCTCGCGCGGCACCGGGCCGTGCCCCACCGAAGAGGTCGAGGAAGGGGGAGTCGATGTCGGCGTTCTCGCCGGCCGACACCGCGCTGGGCTCGGCGGGTGGCGTCCGGCGGGGGATCGGCCGGGGCGCCTGGAACACGCCCACCGCCCCGTGACCGGGCGACGTCACGAGCGCGGGATCGAGCGTCACCTCGTCCTCGTCTTCGGCGTAGTCGAACGATTGCGCACGGTGACCGGCTGGCACGGCCGGGTGGCCGGCCGGAGAGCCCGGCGTGGACGAGCGACTCATGCGACCGCCTTAAGGCCTGTTTCAGAAGAACTGGCCGCCCTTGTGAAACAGCCCCTGGTGTAGGGCGGCAGGCTCGCACCCGCGTCGTGTGACGAACCGATCGACGTACGCCCGGTCATGCCAGCTCCTCCCGGATCCTGATCCGGCTGCCGACCAGGCGCGGGTCGCGCTGCTCGATCGCCGGCTCCCGGGTGCGCCGCCAGTCGGTCAGCGCGGTGCGGATGACCACCCGCGCCGGCCGATCGGGGTCGACGTGCCGGAAGATGAACGACGTGGTCACGATGGCGAGCGCGATCTCCCAGGCCGGGAAGAGCTCGACCGTAAACGTGAACAGCCAGTGGATGAACATGTAGAGGGGGACCAGCAGCATGAAGAGCCCGTACTGGGCGTAGGGCAGGTGAACCGGAAGGGTGTAACCGGGCGGCCCGAGGTAGACCAGGCGGGCCCGGTAGATGTCGTCGTCGGTGCGCAGCCGCATCTGGTGAACGCGCCTATTCGAAGATCAGGTCGATCAGGTAATCACCGACGAAGAAGAGTGTTGCCGCGCCGGCGATGAAGGCGAGCCCGACGATGGCGATCGCGGAGCTGGTCAGCACCTTGGAGATCTCGCCCCGGCTGGCTCGGCCGATGAAGATGACGCCCAGGACGGCGAGCAGGATCGGCGCGATCTTGCCGGCGAAGAATTTGACCACACCGTCGGTGTCGATCCCCTTCGGAGCCGGCTCCGCGAGCGGAGTCGACGCCAGGGTGGAGAGCGCGTGGGCGACGCCTGACGACGCCGTCTCCATGAGCTCGAAGGCGATCACTGGAACCTCCCCATAGCGCGGCCGGCGGTGCCGCGGCGGTGCGATAGGCAAGCCGAACGGGAAATCTGCTCCACAGGGCATGGCGTTCTTGACCCTGCGTTCGTTACTCACCACGGAGGGTGGCGAGGTTTGGGCGGATTTTCCCCGCTTCGGCCCTCCCTCCAAGCTTCGCCATCTCGATGCTGGCCAATTCCAAAGCGTACGGGCCGCCCCGGATTGCGACAAGCCGCGAAGGGACGGCCCGATCCTGCCTGAATGACCGATCGTACACCTGTTCTAATGAGCACGTCAGGGGTGGTCGGGTGAGTCGACCCGGGCCGGTTGGCGCCGCCGCCGCGACCGGTACCGTCTAGTCGTGACCGATCTGGTGCGGGCCTCGGGCCCGGTGGTGATGGGCGTCCTCAACGTCACACCGGACTCCTTCTCCGACGGCGGACGGTACGCCGACCTCGACTCGGCCGTCGGACACGGCGTCCGTCTGCGCGACGCCGGCGCGCACCTGATCGACATCGGCGGTGAGTCCACACGTCCCGGCGCCGAACGGATCGACGCCGCGACCGAGGTCGCCCGGGTGTTGCCGGTCATCCGCGAGCTGACGGCCGCCGGCGTGGCGGTCAGCATCGACACCAGTCGCGCCCGGGTGGCGGAGGCCGCGCTGTCGGCCGGGGCGGCCGTGGTCAACGACGTCTCCGGCGGGCTGGCCGACCCCGACATGGCCCGCGTGGTCCGCGACGCGCGCTGCCCCTGGGTGTTGATGCACTGGCGGGGCCACTCCCGCGCGATGCGCGAGCTGGCCAGCTACGGCGACGTGGTGGCCGACGTCCGGGCCGAGCTGGCCCAACGGATCGACGCGGCGCTGGCCGCCGGAGTCGCCGCCGACCGGCTCATCGTCGACCCGGGGCTCGGTTTCGCCAAGACGGCCGCGCACAACTGGGAACTCAGCGCCCGCCTGCCGGAGCTGCTGGATCTCGGCTGTCCGCTGCTCTTCGGAGCCAGCCGCAAGTCGTACCTCGGTGGGTTGCTGGCCGCCCCGGACGGCACCCCACGACCGACCGCCCAGCGGGAGGCGGCCACAGTGGCCACCAGCCTGCTGGCGGTCGCCGCGGGAGCCTGGGGCGTACGCGTGCACGACGTACGAGCCACAGTCGACGCGCTGGCCGTCTGGGCCGCGACCGGCAGTCCGCGCCTGGCCCGGTCGTCGCGGGACACGGAGCGCGCACACCACGATCACGAGCAGGGGGTACGGCGATGACGACGGACCGGATCCAGCTGACCGGCCTACGGGCGCACGGCCGGCACGGGGTGTACGACTTCGAACGCGAGCAGGGGCAGGACTTCGTGGTCGACGCCGTCCTGGAGCTGGACCTCGGCCCGGCGGCCGCCAGCGACGACGTCGCCGACACCGTCCACTACGGCGAGCTGGCCGAACGCCTGGTCGCGGTGGTGACCGGCGAGCCGGTGAACCTGATCGAGACGCTCGCCGATCGGCTCCTGATGGTCTGCCTGGCCGACGAGCGGGTGCGCACCGCCACCGTCACCGTGCACAAACCGGAGGCCCCGGTGCCGCACACCTTCACCGACGTGGCCGTCACCATGACCCGGACGCGGACCCGTTGACCAGGGCCGTGCTGTCGCTCGGCAGCAACCTGGGCGACCGGCTGGGCCACCTACGCACGGCCGTCGCCACGTTCGGCGACGCCGTACTCGTGCTCTCCGGGGTGTACGAGACTCCACCGTGGGGTGACGCCGACCAGCCCGCGTACCTGAACGCGGTGTTTCTCGCCCAGGACGCGACCGCGACCCCCCGCGACTGGCTGGAGCGGGCCCGCGACGCGGAGCGGGCAGCCGGCCGGGTCCGTGACCCGCGGCGCCGGTTCGGGCCGCGCACCCTCGACGTGGACGTGATCGCGGTCTGGGGTGACGACGACGAGCCGGTGATCAGCGAGGACGAGGAGCTGACCCTGCCGCACCCCCGGGCGCACCTGCGGGCCTTCGTGCTGCGGCCGTGGATCGACATCCAGCCGTACGGTCGGCTGCCCGGCCACGGCTGGCTGACCGACCTGCTCACCACCGGCCCCGCGGCCGACGACGCGCTGGAACTGCGTCCCCGGCCGGAGTTGGCGTTAGAGTCGACGGCATGACCGAGCGGAGTCGGCCGGCATGACGCAGGCGAAGTCCCCACCACCGGGCGGGTCGGGCCCGGACCGGTCCCGGATGGGCCCCACCCGGATTTCGACACTCGTCGTGGCCGCCCTGGCCGCGGCGGCGGTGGCCTGGCTGCTGATCAGCGGCCTCTACTACAGCGGCGTCCCCCGGCTGCCCTGGCTGCCGGTGGTGACGCTGGCCGGGCTCGCCGTGCTCGAGGGGTACGCCGCGATCAACACCCGGGGCCGGATCGAACGCAAGCCCGGCCGGGACGCGGTCGATCCACTGCTGGTGGCCCGCCTCGTGGTGTTGGCCAAGGCGTCGGCGCTGGCCGGGGCCATCTTCGCCGGCTTCTACGCGGGGCTCACCGGCTGGCTCTTCCTGGAGACCACACGCGCGGCACTGGACGATCGACCGGCCGCGGGTGGGGGTCTGCTCGCCTCGCTGGCTCTGGTGGGCGCCGCGCTGTGGCTGGAGCGCTCCTGTCGGGTGCCGGAGCGCCCGGACGACGACCACGAGCAGGACCCACGGGAGAGCCGCCCCGGCCAGCGCTGAGCAGGGGGTTACGCCCGGCTCCGAGCGCGGGTACGGTGCCTGCGATCGGAGAGCAAGGGCCGCCCACGGTCCGTCCGCGCGCCGGACCGGGACGGCCGGCCACTGGGGAGGCGGCGTGATGGGGTACGAAGAAGCGGGCCGGGACCGCTCGGCCGAGCCCTCGTCCGGGGTGCCGGTCGCCGTTCTGGAGAACGTCTTCGACGACCCCACCCACGGTGAGCCCGGCCGGGACCGGATCGGTGTGCAGCTGGTCTGGGAGCTCGTGCTGCTGGCCGCGCTGGCCACGGTGGGCTGGCTGCTCTGGCAGGAGGACCAGAACGCCGTGCGCGCCGACAACCTGCGCGCGCTGCTCGTCGACGCGGTCGGGTTGGGGCTGCTCGCCCTGGCCGCCGGGTTGAGCCTGCGGACGTCGGCGCCGAACCTGGCCGTCGGGCCGGTCGCGGTCGCCACCGCCCTGCACTACGCTGAGCAGGGTGATCGGGGCCTGCCGGCGTCGGTCGGCCCGGCCGTGGCGGTCGCCGCGCTGGGCGGGCTCGCGCTGGCGCTGACCGTGGTGGTGCTGCACGTGCCGGGCTGGGCTGCCAGCCTGGCCGGCGCGGCCGGTGTGGTGGTGTTCATCGAACGCCGTTCGGCGCCCGTGCTGGTGCAGGGCGACTACGACCCGGGGCGCAGCGCCGGATACCTGTTCGCGGGCTTCGCGGCGGTGGCCGTCCTCGGCGGGTTGTTCGGCGCGACCCGGGCGATCCGCCGGCTGGTCGGCAGGTACCGGCCGATCGCCGACCCGGCTCGCCGGCGGGGCGCGGTGGCCGCCGTGGTCACCGGGGCCGCGCTTGTCTTCTCCACCGTGCTGGCCGCCCTCGCCGGTGTTCTCGTCGCCGCCAACCACCCCGGCTCGGCCACCGACCCCGGGTCGGTCGCGCCCACCTCGGGGCTGGACTGGACGGTCCTCGCGATCGGGGTGGCACTGCTCGCCGGCACCAGCGCGTACGGGCGTCGCGGCGGCGTGTTCGGCACGCTGCTGGCGGTCAGCCTGGTCACCGTCTTCCAGGCGTACGCGCCGGAGCGTGGTTGGACGCTGAGCACCTGGGCGGTGGGTGGCGCCGCGCTCGGCGTCGGGTTGCTCGTCACCCGGCTGGTCGAGACGTTCGGCCGACCCCGACCGGGCAGCACCGACCGACCCGAGCCGGTCACCGACGGCACGATCAGCACGGGTTGGACCATGCCGCAGTCGCAGTCGGTGGAGAACTGGCCGCCGACGTTGCCGACGCCGGCCGCGCCGCAGCCGGTGGACCCGTGGCGGGATCCGCGTTGGGAGGACAGCCCGCGTCGGTGGGACGCCGACGAGCGGTGATCAGGGCGGCGTCCGCCGAGCCGGAGCTGATCTCGACCGTTAGGCTCGGCGCATGACCGACACACCTGCCGCCACCCCCGGCGGAACCTCGTTCGCCGAGCTCGACGCGCTGTCCACCGAGGAGCTGCGGGAGCGGGCGTTCGCCCTGGCCCGGGAGCGTCGCGACGTCAAGTTCTACTGGTCGGTGCTGCGGCACCTGCCGAACGCGGACGAGGCCACGGTGCTGGACGGCGCACCGAACTCGATTGGCCCGACCATCGACGAGGCCAACGCGCTGTGGCGGGAGCTGACCGGTCACGGTTACGAGGAGTCCGCGCCGCTGCTGCGGGCCGCCTTCATCGACTACCTGCTGAAGCACTGAACCGCTCGGGGCAGCCCAGGTCCGCCCGGACGACGGGTTCGGGGCCTGGGCGGATGGCGTCGCTCTTCCACCGCTCCGGTCCGGTCAGCCGCTACGGCACGGCCGCCGGCACCGGTGCCCTCGCCGTGTTGTTGCTGGTCGGGATCTGTGGCAGCCCGGCGTACACCGGTTGGGCCGCCACCCAGACCGACCCGGAGTCGGCCGGTGCCTTCTATCTGCGCCTGCTGGCGTGGCCGGCCTGGCGGCTCGACGCGGACGGGCAGGCCGGCGGCCTGTTCGCCGCCGACCTGCGGGCCGTGCTGCTCGTGGTGTTCGCGGTCGCCCTGCTCTACCTGTTGCCCGCCGCGCAGGTGGCCCGGGTGCCCGGCTCGGTCAGCCAGTTCCTCTCCGGCTGGGCCGCCTACGTGCTCGCCGGCGGGCTCGCCGCCGTGCTGGCGGCGCTGCTCGGCCCGGATCCGTCGCTGCTGAAAGCCCTGCAGGACGCCAGCACCGGCGCCGGCTACGGCTTCCTCACCGGGTGGATCATCGGCACCGCCAGCCTCGGCGGTCGCGCCTGAGCTGGCCCGGCGTGGTCGCGCCTGAGCTGGCCCGGCGTGGTCGCGCTTGAGCTGGCCCGGCGTGGTCGCGCTTGAGCTGGCCCGGCGTGATCGCGCCTGGGGCGGTCGGGACCGGGCCGCCGGCGGCGGCAGCCCGGTCGCCGTCAGGTCAGTTCGCCGGTCGGCCCAGGTCGAGCAGGCGGTGTCGGCTGAGCGTGCCCACCGGTCGGCCGGCGTCGGTCACCACGAGCTGGTCCCGCCCCGAGGTGAGCAGCACCGCCAGCGCGTCGTAGGCGGTGCCGTCAAGTGCCACGGTGGGCAGGTCCGCGGCGGCGTCGCCGGGTACGGGCTCCAGCGACTCCCGGTCGAGTGGGGTTACCGCCAACCGGCGGATGCCCCGGTCGGCGCCGACGAACTCGCGGACGAACGGCGTGGCGGGTGCGCCGAGCAGTGCGGCAGGCGTGTCGTACTGCTCCAGGTGCCCACCCTCGGAGAGGACCGCGATCCGGTCGCCGAGCCGGACCGCCTCGTCGAGGTCGTGGGTGACCAGGACCGTCGTCTTGCGGACCTCGGCCTGGAGGCGGAGGAACTCCTCCTGTAGGCGGGTCCGGACGATCGGGTCGACGGCCGAGAACGGCTCGTCCATCAGCAGCACCACCGGGTCGGCGGCGAGCGCGCGGGCCACCCCGACCCGTTGTCGCTGCCCACCGGAGAGCTCGTGCGGGTAGCGCCCGCCGAACTGGGCCGGGTCCAGGCCGACCAGGTCGAGCAACTCGTCGACCCGGTCGCGGGTCTGGCGCTTGGGCCAGCGGAGCAGGCCCGGCACGGTGGCCACGTTGGCCCGGACCGTCTGGTGTGGAAAGAGGCCGACGTTCTGGATCACGTATCCGATGCGGCGGCGCAGCCGCACCGGGTCGACGTCGGTGACGTCCTCGTCGCCGAGCGTGATCCGGCCGGCGGTCGGCTCGATCAGGCGATTGATCATGCGCAGCACGGTCGACTTGCCGCAGCCGGACGGGCCGATCAGCACGACCAACTCGCCGGCCCGGACGTCCAGGCTGAGTTCCCGGACGGCCTCGGTGCCGTTCGGGTAGCGCTTCTGGATGCCCTGTAGGGAGATCGACGCCGCGCGAGGGGATCGGGCCGCGTCGGCAGCCTTCGGGGTAACGTCCACGTATGTCCTTCCGCCTGAGCTACCGGGCCGACCCGGGTAACCCCTGGTTCTCCTGGCAGTACGTGCGGGACAACTCTGACACGATCCTCGCCGCCGTGCGCGAACACGCCTCCCTCACCGGGCGGGCGGTGCTGCTCGCGGTGTTGATCGCGCTGCCGTTGTCCGTGCTGGCGTACTGGTTCCGGCCGCTCGCCGGTCCGATCCTGGCTGTCAGCGGGGTCGTCTACACCATCCCGTCGTTGGCGCTCTTCGCGTTCATCGCCCCCTACCTGGGCACCGGGAGCACCACAGTGCTTGTCGGGCTGGTCCTCTACGCGCTGCTGCTGATCGTCCGCAACGTGGTGGCCGGCCTCAACCAGGTGCCCCCGGAGGTCGGCGAGGCCGCCGAGGGCATGGGTTACGGCCGGTGGGGGCGGCTGTTCCGGATCGATCTGCCGCTGGCGCTCCCCGGCATCGTGACCGGCGTACGGCTGGCGACCGTCTCGACCGTGGCGTTGGTCACAGTCGGCGTGCTGGTCGGGCATGGCGGCCTCGGGCAGTTGATCTTCGCGGGCTTCCAGAACAACCTCTACAAGGCCGAGATCATGACCGCCGCGCTGCTCTGCGTGGCGCTCGCGCTCGTGCTCGACCTCCTGCTCGTCCTGGTCGCCCGGCTGGTGACCCCCTGGTCCGCCCGGAGGGCACGGTGACCGTCGCGGAGAATCCGATCGGCCAGGGGATCACCTGGATCAACGACCCACTCAACTGGACCAACCCCGGCGGCATGCTGGACCGGCTCGGTGAGCACCTCACCATCTCGGCCCTGGCGGTGGCGCTGGGCTGCCTGGTGGCCTGGCCACTCGGGCTCTGGCTGGGGCACCTCGGCCGGGGCGGTGGCCTGGTGGTGCTGGTGTCCAACGCCACCCTGGCCATCCCCACCCTGGCCCTGCTGACGATCCTGCCGGTGGCCTTCGCCAGCGGCTTCGGGCGGACGCCGGTCGTGGTGGCGCTTGCCGTCTTCGCCGTGCCGCCGCTGCTGGCCAACGCGTACACCGGAGTGCGGCAGGTGGACCCGGAGGCCCGCGACGCGGCCCGGGGGATGGGCCTGTCCGGCGGGCAGTTGCTGCGCCGCGTCGAGTTGCCGCTCGCGGTGCCCTACCTGGCGGCCGGCTTCCGGACCGCCGCGGTGCAGGTGATCGCGACCGCCGCACTTGCCTCGTTCGTCAACGGCGGAGGCCTCGGCCAGATCATCCGGACCGGCTTCGGCATCGGTATCGCGGCCGGTGGCGGGCAGATCGTCGCCGGCGGCGTGCTGGTGGCTGGCCTGGCGCTGCTGGCCGAGGTGGTCCTCGGCGGGGTCGAACGCCTGGTCACCCCCCGCCCGCTGCGACGCGGGCGACAGCGGCTGGGTCGGCCCCGCGCCGCGGACGCCACCGGGCGCGCCTGACCCGTCCGGGTGAGCCCCGCGTCAAGCCGGCCACCGACGCCGGTCCGATCGGTGACGATGAGGTGACGAAGTCCATCCCAGGTTGTCGGTCGGTTGCGGAGCATGTTGGGTGGATATTCGCGGGCGACCGACAGTCAGGATCGCCCGTCGGACACGCGGCCGGCCCGGGACGGGCCGCGCCGGGACACGGAAGGCGGGCACATGCGCGCACGTACACGTCTGGCGATCGGCGCGATAAGCGCCGTCGCCGGGGCAGCACTTCTCACCGGTTGCGGTGACGCCGGCTCGTCCGGCACCGACGCGCCCCAGTCGAGCGCCTCCGGCGCCGGCTGCGCCCCGGTGGCCGGCAAGCAGCTCATCGCTCTGCAGGACGACAAGAAGCTCCAGAACTCCGACAACGTCATTCCCGCGGTCAACAGCAAGGCGGCCAACCCGCAGTTGCTCGCCGCGCTGGACAAGGTCTCCGCCGTGCTCGACACCCCGAAGCTGGTCCAGCTCAACAAGGCGGTCAACGAGGACCGCAAGACCGCCAAGGTGGCGGCCGAGGAGTTCGCCAGCGCCAACAACGTCACCGCGGGCATCGCCAAGGGACCGGGCGGCGACATCGTGGTGGGCGCCGCCAACTTCGCCGAGAGTCAGATCCTGGGCGAGCTGTACCGGATCGCGCTCACGGCCGCCGGCTACCAGGTCAAGGTGCAGCAGATCGGCAACCGCGAGCTGTACGAGCCGGCGCTGGTGAAGGGCGAGATCCAGGTCGTCCCGGAGTACGCGGCGACGATGGCCGAGTTCCTCAACACCAAGGACAAGGGCGGCACTCCTCCGCCGATCTCCTCGCCCGACATCAACACCACGGTGACCGCGCTCAAGGCCGAGGGCGACAAGGTGGGCCTCACCTTCGGCACCCCGGCCGCCGCCCAGGACCAGAACGCCTTCGCCGTCACCAAGGAGTTCGCCGACAAGTACGGCGTGCGGACCCTGTCCGAGTTCGCCGCCAAGTGCTCCGGCAGCGCGACGAAGCTGGGTGGCCCGCCGGAGTGCGAGCAGCGGGCCTTCTGCAAGCCGGGCCTGGAGAAGACGTACGGGCTGAAGGTCGGCTCGTTCTCCTCCCTGGACCAGGGTGGACCGCTCACCAAGAGCGGTCTGCGGGACGGCTCGATCAGCGTGGGCCTGATCTTCTCCTCGGACGGCGCGTTCGCCACCAGCTGAGCCCTGCCCCCGGGCGTGCCGCGGACGCCCCCGCCCCGACCGGGCGGGGGCGTCCGCGCATCCCGGGACCCCGTTCCCTCCGGTGAAGCTCGTCGGTAGGCTGCACATCCATGCCAGCCCCGGCCACCTCAGACGCCCGGCGTCGACCATCGCTGCTGACCGTGCTCTTCTGGGCGGGGGTCGCTCTCGCCCCGGTGGCGGCGCTGATCCTGCTCGTCGCCGACGGTAACGGCCCGCTGCGCTTCGCCGCGGTGCTCGCCATCGTCGCGGTGGTGCTGATCGGCCTGTCCATCGCGCTGCGGCCCGACGACGAGGGCGCGCGAGCCGACGAGCTGCTGGATGAGATCGAGGAGCTTCGCCGGGAGCTGCGGACCGAGATCGCCACCGCCACGCAGCGCGGTAGTCAGGCGCTCGACCAGGCGCACCGGGCACAGGAGGGGATCGCCGCCGTCCGTCGCCGGCTGGACGCCAGCGGTGCCGCTCTCGCCGGTGCCGCTCCCGTCGGCGCTGCCGCCGCCGCTCCCGTCGCCGCCGCCGCTCCCGTCGCGGAGCCGCCGGGCCCCGGCCGGGCGCGGGTGCCGAGTGTCGCGCCGCAGGTGGACAACGCGCCGGTGGCCCGTAGCCGCGTCCAGGTGCCGGGTGACGCGCCGCCGGTCCGGGCCCGAGCGGCCGGCCCGGACGACGCGTCCCGGTGGGGCCGTCCCGCGCACCCGGACGACGACGAGCCGGCCTACCCACGGGAGGCCGCCGAGCCGCGGGCGGCCGCGAGGACGTACGGCGCGGCGCGCCCAGCCGACACCGCGCACGGCTCGGCGCGTCCCCGGGAGCACGACCGCCCCGAGCCGGCGCACCGGCCGGGCGGCGTGGTCCGGCACACCGAGACCGTGCACGTCACCACCCGGCACACGGTCGTGGACGGCGGGCCGGCCGAGCCGACCGGGCGTTACGACGGCGAGTACCCGGGCCGGTGGACGCCACCGGCGCAGGAGTGGACCCGGGGCGGCGGCGCGGACGAGCGTGGCCGTTCGGCCGGCCGATCGAGGGGCGAGCCGGTGGAGCACCCCCGAGCCGGGTACGACGCCGACCGGCACCCCGGCGACGACCGGGCACGCTCCGGCGACGACCGGGCCCGCTCCGGTGATGACCGCGCGTGGGAGGCGTCGGGTCGGCGTGCCGACCGGAACGGTCCGGACGGCAACGAGCCGGGTTGGACGGGTCGCCGCGACGAGCCGGAGTGGACCGATCCACGCGACGCGTACGCCGAGCCCGACGAGCCCGGCCCGGCGGCCAGGTCGCACCACGCGCCGGAGCGGCCGACCTCGGGCTCCTGGGACAGCCCGGACGATCGCGGTTGGCCGGAACAGCGTGATCGGGCGGGTGCGGCCGCTCCCCAGCCCGGTCCGGCCCTGCGGGCCGACGACACGGGCGAGTACTGGTCGCAGCTGCGGGCCGGTGATCGGTGGGCCGCCGTCCGCGACGACGAGAACGGCCGTGAGCTGCGCGTCGGCGAGCGCCGGGCCGAGGTGCGCGCCGACGCCACCGGCACCGAGTACCGGGTGGCCGACCGTTGGGCCGAGGTCCGCCATGAGGAACCCCGCCAGCACGAGCAACCGCGCCGCTACGAGGAGCCGCGCCAGCACGCCGAGCCGCGCCGCCCTGAGGAGCCGCGCCGGCGCGAGGAGCCGCGCCGCTACGACGAGCCGCGCCGCCCGGAGGAGCCGCGCCGCTACGGGGAGCCGCGTCGGCACGAGGAGGGCGAGTCGTACCACCGGGCCGAGCCGACGGACCGGCCGGCGCTGCCGGTGGGCGGCGTCCCGGTGCCGGACGAGTGGCGGCCACCGCGCCCGCGCGGTCAGCAGGCCGAACCCGCACCCGAGCGGACCGGTAGGCGCCGGGTCGACGAGCGCTACGGCTACCCGCCGCAGGACGACGCACCGCGCGCCGGCGGCACCCCGCCCGGCGACCGCTGGCGCTGACCGGTCAGCCGGCTAGCGTCACTTGTCGATGTCGCCGACCACGAAGAACATCGAACCGAGGATCGCGATCAGGTCCGGCACCAGGCAGCCGGGCAGCAGGGTGGCCAGCGCCTGCACGTTCGCGTACGAGGCGGTGCGCAGCTTCAGTCGCCACGGCGTCTTCTCACCCCGGGACACCAGGTAGTAGCCGTTGATGCCGAGCGGGTTCTCCGTCCAGGCGTACGTGTGCCCCTCCGGCGCCTTGAGCACCTTCGGCAGTCGAGTGTTGATCGGCCCGGTGAGCTGGTCCACCCGGTCCAGGCACTGCTCGGCGAGGTCCAGCGACGCGTACACCTGGTCCAGCAGCACCTCGAAGCGGGCGTGGCAGTCCCCGGCGGTCTTGGTGACCACCGGCACGTTCAGCTCGTCGTACGCCAGGTAGGGGTCGTCGCGGCGCAGGTCCAGGTCGAGCCCGGAGGCGCGGGCCACCGGCCCGGACGCGCCGAACGCGGCGGCGTCGGCGGCGGAGAGCACACCCACGCCCACGGTACGGGCCAGGAAGATCTCGTTGCGCCGGATCAGGTGGTCCAGGTCGGGCAGCCGTCGGCGAACCTCGCCGATCGCCGCGCGGGCCCGACCGGTCCAGCCGTACGGCACCTCCTCCTTGAGGCCACCGACCCGGTTGAACATGTAGTGGATCCGGCCGCCGGAGACCTCCTCCATCACCGCCTGGATGGTCTCCCGTTCCCGGAAGGCGTAGAAGATGGGCGTGATCGCCCCGATCTCCAGCGGGTACGAGCCGAGGAACATCAGGTGGTTGAGCACCCGGTTCAACTCGGCGAGGGCCATCCGCAGCCAGGTGGCCCGCTCCGGCACCTCCATGCCCATCAGGCGTTCCACCGCGAGCACCACACCCAGCTCGTTGGAGAACGCCGAGAGCCAGTCGTGCCTGTTGGCCAGCACGATGATCTGCCGGTAGTCGCGCACCTCGAAGAGCTTCTCCGCCCCCCGGTGCATGTAACCGACGATCGGCTCGCAGGCGACCACCCGCTCGCCGTCGAGCACCAGCTTCAACCGCAGCACACCGTGCGTGGAGGGGTGCTGCGGGCCGATGTTCAGCACCATGTCGGTGCCGAGCTGCTGATCGCCGGTGCCGGCGACCAGGCCGGCCCCGGTGCCGACGGTCAGTTCACGGAGGTCCCCGGCGTCGGTGGTCATGCCCGTCATCGTGCCACGGCCGGGCCGAGCGGGATGCCGACCGGTTGGCGCAACCACAGGTGCCCACCGAGCCCGGCCGGATCGGTCAGCTCGGCGACCGCCGACGCGGCGGCCAGCGCCCGCACGTACCCCGCCGGGTCGGTGCCGGCCATGCTCAGCGGGGGTCGGCCGCCGTCGGCCCCGAGCGCCCGCAGCGCCTCGGCCTGCGAGACCAGGGAGTACGCACACCTGGCGACCGCCGCACCGGCGGAGGCGACGGAGTCCATGGCCACGTGGGCGGTCACGTCACTCGACCCGTCCGGCACCGGAGGCACCTGCCGCCCGGCCCGGTACCCGGTCAACGTCCCGTGCACGGGCCTGTTCTCCCGCAGGTGCCCGTAGTCGACCGCGACCGCCAGCCCGCGTTCGATCCTGCCTATCGCGTCGGCCCACGCCTCATCTCTGCTGCGGCCGATCTCGGCTCGTAGGTGGTCACTGTGGGGGGTTTCGGGGCAGCCCGGCCGGCTCCGGGCGGTCAGGCTTGATCCCTGCGCCGGCCGGGCTGCCCCGAAACCCGACTCGCTTTCGCTGGTCGGGTCTGTCCCGGCCACCCCCGGACTCGGGTCGCTGTCCGTGCTGGGCGGGCTCGCGGGGTTCAGCCACCACCTCGCCAGCCACTCAAGATCAGCGGGACTGACCGGGTCGCCGATCGTCTCTGTGCCGCTCTCGGGGTCGACCAGTACGTATCGCCAGCCCTCTTCGGTGTGTGCCGCTATGTCCAGGGGGACGTTGTCCAGCCACTCGGTGGCCAGGAGCACTCCGGTGATCTTGGTGGGGATCTCGGCTGTCCAGTTGATCTCTTCGGGCAGGTTCTCGGGGCGGTGGGCGTACTCGACCGCTGTGAAGCGGACCCGCTGCGCAAGCGGCGGGCGGACGGTGACCGACGACGGCTCGTCGGGTGACGGACGGGCGGACGCCGTGGGAGTCGGGGTTTCCGGGGAGCCCGCCCGCGCAGGGATCAAGCCTGACCGCCCGGAGCGGGTGGGCTCCCCGGAAACCCCCACCGCGACCCCGACGGCCTGGTGGATCGCTCGCAGCAGTTCTCCTCGCCCGGCACCCACGTCGACCACGTCGAACCGTGGCGGGTGGCCGAGTGCCGAGTCCACCTCCGAGATCAGGCGCAGCAGGGCGCTCGTGAACGCGGGTGAGGCGTGCACGCTGGTGCGGAAGTGGTCGGCCGGCCCGGTGCCGGCGACGAAGAAGCCACCCGGCCCGTAGAGGGCTCTGCTCATGGCGTCCCGCCACGCGATCGACATCCACCCACTCCGATTCCGGCCCCACGTCACGATCATCCGCGCCCCGCTCGGCAGCGGAGGGCGCGCGGTGATCAGTTGCTGAAAAGTAGGTCAGGAAAGCTCCCGGTACCTACTTTTCATCATTTGATCAAGGTGGGCTCCCCGGAAATGTGTTCAGGCCTGGAAGTAGTGCCCCTCGTTCAGGTCGGCGATCAGGTCGGGGTGGGTGGGGACCCAGCCCAGCAGTTCGCGTGTGATCGCGGATGACGTCGGGTTGTCCATCTGCGCGAACGACCCGAGGAAGCCGAAGAAGTTGTCTGCCTCGTCGGGGCTGATGCTTCGGACCGGGATGTCCAGGTTGCGCCCGATGGCGGTGGCGATCTGCCGGAAGGAGACTCCTTCGTCGGCGGCTGCGTGCAGGCGTGCACCGGCCGGGGCCTTTTCCAGGGCGAGCCGGTAGAGCTCGGCCGCGTCGAGCGTGTGCACGGCCGGCCACCGGTTGGTGCCCTCGCCGACGTATGCGGCGTACCCGTGCTGCCGGGCGGCGGCGATGATGGCGGTGATGAAGCCGTAGTGGTCGAGCGTGCTGTGCACGGTGGGCGCGAGCCGGACGATGGAGGAGCGCACACCGCGGGCGGCGAGGTCGACGACGAAGTTCTCCGCGTCGATCCGGTAGCCGCTCGGGAAGGCGTCGCGCTCGGTGCCGGGGCGACCGACGATGCCGCCCATCGCGAGCATGGCTGTCCCGCTGGTGCCGACCAGGGGTTTGCCGGAGCCGTCCAGGCCGTCGGCGAGTGCCCCGAGGGCGGCCAGGTCGGTTTCGGCTGCGCCGGCCATGTCGCCGTTGATCATGAGGTCGTGGCGGAACGCCAGGTGGATCACCCCGTCGGAGGTGGCGGCTTCCTGGCGGAGCACGTCGAGGTCGGACAGGTCGCCGCGGCGTACGTCGGCGCCGAGCTTCTCGATCGCGGCGGCGGACGTGTCGGAGCGGGCCAGGCCGACGACGTCGTGTCCGGCGGAGATCAGCTTCGGTACGACCGCGGAGCCGAGGTGGCCGGAGGCGCCGGTGACGAATACACGCATGGCAGTTCCTTTGCGAGAAGCGGATGTCGCCTTGTGACATCACCGTAGCTCACGATGTCGCAAGGTGACATGGGTCAACGAAAATAATGTCGCAACGTGACATCGGATACCATCGCCGCATGGCCCGCTGGCAACCGGACGCGCGCGGCCGCCTGGAGGCGGCCGCCTTCGAGCTGTTCCGCGAGCGCGGCTTCGAGCAGACGACTGTCGCCGACATCGCCGCCCGGGCCGGCCTCGACAAGCGCACCTTCTACCGGCTCTTCGGCGACAAACGCGAGGCGCTCTTCAGCGGCGGCGAGCAGTTGGAGGAGGTTCTGGTCAAGGCGGTGGCCGAGACGGACGCCGGGCCGTTCGAGGCGGTCGTCGCCGCCTTCCGCCAGGTGGGGGAGCAGATCTTCACCGACCGCCTCGAACTGGTCCGGATGCGCCAGTCGATCATTGCCAGTAGTCCCGAGTTGCAGGAGCGTGAGCTGGCCAAGACGAGCTCGCTGACGGCCGCGCTCACCGCCGCTCTGCGTGCCAAGGGCCTCAGCGAGACGACCGCCGCCCTGGCGACCGAGTCCGGCGTCATGGTCTTCCGGGTCGCGCTCGCCCGCTGGGTCGCACCCGAGAGCGAGGGCGGCTCGCTAGCCGACCTGATCGCCGAGGTGGCCACCGAACTACGCACGATCACGTCGGCCCCGGTCTGAGCCCGACCCGTCACCACCGGGCCTTTCCTTCGGTGGTGAACGTTTTCACACCTCCTGTTTCGGCCCGTGACGCGGGCGCATACTTGCGATCGACCGGTACCCCTTCTCGAGGACTGGATCGTCGTCATGAGCGCACCGTTGCGCCCGCGCCCGGCCGCCCCGTTTGGGCCCCCCGCATCGCGGGATCGCGCCGTCATCGGCGCCCCCTCCTCCCGTCTGCTCACCGTCGGCGTCGTCGGCGCCGGTCGGGTCGGTGCCGTCCTGGGCGCCGCGCTCGCCGCCGCCGGGCACCGGGTGGTGGCCGTGGCGGGCGACTCCGGGGCCAGCCGCGCTCGTCTCGCCCTGCTGCTGCCCGAGGTGCCGCGCAGCCCGGTCACCTCCGTCGCCCGCGCCGCCACCGACCTGCTGCTGATCGCGGTGCCGGACGACGCGCTGGCCGGAGTCGTCGCCGACCTCGCCGACCGGGGCGCCCTGCACCCGGGCCAGGTGGTCGCGCACACCTCCGGCGCGCACGGCCTGACCGTGCTGTCGCCGGCCGTCGCGGTCGGTGCCCGCCCGCTGGCCCTGCACCCCGCCATGACCTTCACCGGTACGCCGGACGACCTGCCCCGGTTGGCCGGCATCTCGTACGGGGTGACCGCCCCGGCGGAGCTGCGCCCGCTTGCTGCCCGGCTGGTCGCCGACCTGGGTGGCGTGCCGGAGTGGGTGGCCGAGTCGGACCGCCCGCTCTACCACGCCGCGCTGGCCCACGGCGCGAACCACCTGGTGACCCTCGTGAACGAGGCGACCGACCGGCTGCGCGACGCCGGGGTGGCCCGGCCGGAGAAGGTGCTCGCCCCGCTGCTGCGGACCGCCCTGGAAAACGCGCTGCGGCTCGGTGACGACGCGTTGACCGGCCCGGTCTCCCGGGGCGACGCGGGCACCGTCCAGCGGCACCTGGCCCGGCTGGCCGCCACCGCGCCGGAATCCGTCCCCGCCTACCTCGCGTTGGCCCGGCGTACCGCCGACCGGGCGATCGCCGCCGGCCGGCTGCGGCCGGTGGACGCGCAGTCGCTGCTCGGCGTGCTCGCCGACACCGCCCGGGAGGTGGCCGCATGACACAGCTCGTCCACACGCGCGCCGAGCTGGCCGAGGCCCGGGCCGGGCTGAAGGGCACGGTCGGGGTCGTGATGACCATGGGCGCCCTGCACTCCGGGCACGAGACGCTGCTGCGTACGGCCCGGGAACAGGCCGACCACGTGCTGGTCACGGTCTTCGTGAACCCGTTGCAGTTCGGGCCGAACGAGGACTTCGACCGCTATCCGCGCACCCTCGACGCCGATCTTGAGGTGTGCCGGCGGGCGGGCGCGGATGTCGTCTTCGCCCCGTCGGTGGCGGACATGTACCCGGACGGCCAGCCCCGCGTACGCCTCGACCCGGGCCCGCTCGGCGCGGAGTTGGAGGGCGCGAGCCGTCCCGGCTTCTTCCACGGGGTGCTCACCGTGGTGCTGAAGCTGCTCCAGCTCACCCGGCCGGACCTGACGTTCTTCGGCGAGAAGGACTACCAGCAGCTCACCCTGGTCCGGCGGATGGCCCGGGACCTGGACGTACCGGTCGAGGTGGTCGGCGTGCCGACCGTCCGGGAGCCGGACGGGTTGGCGCTGTCCAGCCGCAACCGCTACCTGAGCGAGTCGGAGCGGGCCGCGGCGCTGAGCCTGTCCGCCGCGTTGCGGGCCGGCGCGAGCGCCGCCGAGGACGGCCTGGACGCGGGAGCGGTGCTGACCGCCGCGCACGCCGCGTTCGGCGCCGGCACGCCTGGTGCCCGCCTCGACTACCTGGTGCTCACCGACCCCGAGTTGGAGCCGGGGCCGGTCAGCGGGCCGGCGCGGCTGGTGATCGCCGCCTGGGTGGGCGCCACCCGCCTGATCGACAACGCGGCGATCCACCTCGCCCCCCGCCCCTGACCGGGCCGCACCACCCTCCACCACTTCGTGAAAGGCCACCCCGATGCTGCGGACCATGCTCAAGTCGAAGATCCACCGGGCCACGGTGACCCAGGCCGACCTGCACTACGTCGGTTCGGTGACAGTGGACGAGGATCTGCTCGACGCCGCCGACCTGCTCCCCGGCGAGCAGGTGGCGATCGTGGACATCACCAACGGCGCACGGCTGGAGACGTACGTGATTCCCGGCGTGCGGGGCAGTGGCGTGATCGGCATCAACGGTGCCGCCGCGCACCTGGTGCACCCCGGTGACCTGGTCATCCTGATCTCGTACGCCCAGATGGACGACGCCGAGGCGCGCTCGTACCGCCCCCGGGTGGTGCACGTGGACACCGACAACCGGGTGCTCGAGTTGGGTGTCGACCCGGCCGCGGTGGCACCCGGCACGGCCGGCCACCCGGTGCCCAGCCCGTTGGCCGTGTCCGGAGTCTGATCCCGCACGAGGCGATTCCGGTCTGTCACCGGAAGGTCATTTCCGGTTACCCTTGGCGCGCTGGCGAAGGCCGGTCGGTGGCTGGGGGAGGCCGCTATGCGCAGTGCCAGGACGACCGTGTTCGCCGCTGCCGTGACGGCGGTGCTGCTGGCGGGCTGCGCCGGGTCGGGTGACCTGGACGGTGACCTGACCGACGACTGGGCGGCGCTGCCGCAGGCGTCGGCGTTCACCCCGGCCGCAGGTGTCTGCCAGGCCGCCGACTTCACCGATGTGGTCACCCTTGCCGCCTACGAGCCGGTGGACTGCGCCGGCCCACACCGGCTGGAAACGGTGCATGTCGGGGCGTTCCCGGTCGAGCGGGCGAGCGCGCCGGCGGGTGGCTCGGCGGAGTTGCGGGGCGCGTTCACCGAGTGCGACACCCGGGCGACCGGGTACGTGGGCGACGACTGGCGGGCCGGCCGGCTGCGGTTGTCGGTGGCGTTGCCCTCGGGGCCGGGCTGGGCGGCCGGTTCCCGGTGGTTCCGGTGCGACCTCACCGAGCTGACCACCGTCGAGGCCGCGGCCACGGTCGTGGTCCGGTCGGGCAGCCTGCGGGACGCGTTGAAGGGGGCGGCCGGGCTGCGGCTCGGTTGCCAACAGACCCGCACCGGGGCCGGTGCCGGGGTGCGGACGCTGATCCCGGTGGAGTGCGCGCAGAAGCACGACGCGGAGTTCGTCGGGGTGTGGCGCGCGCCGGACATGGCGTATCCGACCCGGGACGCCGACTGGGCGCCGCTCTACGACGGCTGTCGCAGCGTCCTCGGCCGCTACGTGGGCGTGCCGGACGACGTCAACCTGCGCTTTCGGAGCGGGTTGGTGGTCCGCCCGCCGGGTGCGGGGCGCTGGCGGGTCGGTGACCGGGGTGTCCGCTGCTACCTGTGGCTCAGCGACCGTACGGTGACCGCCTCGCTGAAGGGCACGGGTCCGGCCGGCCTTCCGGTCCGGACGAAGTGACCACGGGCTGACGGTCGGCGCGGCGCCGGACGGGGTAGCCCAAAACACTCGTCCCGCCCCCGCCGCCCCGGCCGAGGATGGTTCGGGTTGACTGGGGGGATGGACCTTCCAACCGTCGACCTGCCGGCCCTGCCCGCGTTGCTGGCCGCGCCCGCGCCCGGCTGGGTGGAGACCACCGACGTGATCGTGGTGGGTTCCGGGGTGGCCGGGTTGACCGCGGCGCTGCACCTGCGTGAGGCGGGCCTGCACGTCACGGTGGTCACCAAGGTCAACATCGACGACGGCTCGACGCGGTGGGCGCAGGGCGGCATCGCCGCCGTGCTCGACCCGACGGACACCCCGGCGGCGCATGCCCGCGACACCCAGATCGCCGGGGTCGGGCTCTGCGACCCGGCGGCGGTCCAGGTGCTGGTCGAGGAGGGCCCGACCCGGCTGCGGGAGCTGATGCGCATCGGTGCCGAGTTCGATCGCCATCCGGACGGCTCGTTGATGCTGACCCGCGAGGGCGGGCACCGGGCGGACCGGATCGTGCACGCCGGTGGTGACGCCACCGGCGCGGAGGTGCAGCGGGCGTTGCACGCCGCCGTGCAGCGTGACCCGTGGATCCGCCTTGTCGAACACGCCCTGGTCCTGGACCTGCTGCGGGCGCCGGGCGACGGCCCGGACGGGCTCGGCCCGGCCTGCGGAATCACCCTGCACGTGCTCGGCGAGGGCAGCGAGGACGGCGTCGGAGCGCTGCTGGCCCGGGCGGTGGTGCTCGCCACCGGCGGGATGGGGCAGATCTTCGCGGCCACCACCAATCCGGCGGTCTCCACCGGCGACGGGGTGGCGCTGGCGATGCGGGCCGGCGCGGCGGTGACCGACGTGGAGTTCGTCCAGTTCCATCCGACCGCCCTGATCACGCCGCCCGGCGCGGGAGTGCCAGGTGCCGGGCACGCGCAGCAGCCGCTGGTCTCCGAGGCGCTGCGCGGTGAGGGCGCGTACCTGGTGGACGCGGACGGTAAGCGGTTCATGGTGGGCCAGCACGAGTTGGCCGAGCTGGCACCCCGGGACGTGGTGGCCAAGGGCATCCACCGGGTGTTGTTGGCCACCGGCGCGGACCACGTCTTCCTCGACGCGCGGCACCTGGGCGGGGACTTCCTGGCCGGTCGGTTCCCCACGATCGTGGCGTCCTGCCTGGCGATCGGCGTGGACCCGGCGACCGACCTGATCCCGGTGGCGCCGGCCGCCCACTACGCCTCCGGCGGTGTCCGCACCGACCTGCGCGGCCGCACCTCGATCCCCGGCCTGTACGCCTGCGGCGAGGTGGCCTGCACGGGTGTGCACGGCGCGAACCGGCTGGCCAGCAACTCGCTGCTGGAGGGTCTGGTCTTCTCCCGGCGGATCGCCGAGGACATCGCGGCCGGCCTGCCCGAGCAGGTGCAGCCGGCGGACACCGGCGCCTGGCGCGGGGGTGCGGGCTGGGTGCTGCCCGCGGCGGCGACGCCGACCCTGCAGCGGGCGATGACCCGGGGGGCCGGGGTGCTCCGGTCCGCGGCGACGCTTGCCGAGGCGGCCGGGACGCTGCGGGAGTTGGGCGTTGCCCGGGGCCGGCCCCGGCTCGCGGACTGGGAGGCGACAAACCTGCTCACCGTGGCGTCGACGCTTGTCGCCGCCGCGTACGCGCGTGGTGAGACCCGCGGTTGTCACTGGCGGGAGGACTTCCCGACGGCCGACGAGCGGTGGCTCGGTCACCTGGTCGGGTCGGTCGGGGCGGAGGGCCGGGTGGGCCAACTGTGGGAGGGGAACTCATGACGGGGTCGACAGAGGCGGCGTTGCGGGCGGCCGGGCTGGATCCGGCGCGGGTGCGGCAGGTGATCGAGACCGCGCTGGTCGAGGATCTGGGCCCCGACTTCCTGGACGTGACGAGCGTGGCCACCATTCCGGCGGAGCAGACCGACACCGCCGACCTGGTGGCCCGCGCGGATGGTGTGCTGGCCGGGATGGCGGTGGCGGCCGCCGTGTTCGAGCTGGTGGGCGAGGTGACCGGCTTCGGTCGTACGGTCGAGGTGTCGGTGTTGGCCCGCGACGGCGAGCGGGTGGCCCGCGGTGCGGTGCTGGCGACGGTGACCGGCCCGACCCGGCTGCTGCTGACGGCCGAGCGGACGGCGCTGAACCTGCTCTGCCGGATGTCCGGGGTGGCCACCCACACCCGCGCCTGGGCGGACGCGTTGGCCGGCACGAAGGCGATGGTGTTGGACACCCGCAAGACGACGCCGGGCCTGCGGGCGTTGGAGAAGTACGCGGTGCGGGCCGGCGGGGGCACCAACAAGCGGATGGGCCTCTACGACGTGGCCATGATCAAGGACAACCACAAGCTGGCGGCCGGGGGCATCACGCCGGCGTACCGGCGGGTCCGGGAGGCGTTCCCGGAGGTGCCGGTGCAGGTCGAGGTGACGACCGTCGACGAGGCGGTCGAGGCGGTGGAGGCCGGGGCGGATTTCCTGCTCTGCGACAACATGACGCCCGAGACGTTGGCCGAGGCGGTGGCCGCCGTGGGTGACCGGGCCGAGTTGGAGGCGACCGGCGGGTTGACCCTGGAGGTGGCGGGTCGCTATGCGGCGACCGGCGTCGACTTCCTCTCGGTGGGCGCGCTGACCCACTCGTCGCCGATCCTGGACATCGCCCTGGACCTGCGGACCGAATAGCGGGCCGGGGCCGGCGTCTCAGACGGTGGTGAGCGAGCTGGCGGCCAGGTTGAAGATCACCCGGTTCTCGGTGTCCTGCCGGCCGTCCAGGCCGTACTTGGCGCGGAAGAGCTCCAGCACCCGGTTGTAGACCTCCGGCGGCAGCTCGTCGGCCTCGCCGATGGCGAAGATCTCGCCGGCCGCCTCGGGCCGGTCCAGCACGACGGTGAGCCCGGCCAGGCCGTGCCGGGCCACGTTGCGCACCAGGTCGGTGCCGGCGATGTACCAGTCGCCGTCGGAGCGTACGTAGAGCGCGTCGCAGGTCTCCAGGTCCCGACCGGCCTGGCGCAGGCAGAGCCGCAGCGTGAGGCAGGCCGCCAGGTCCTCCAGCGGAGCGGTGTCCCACAGCTCGGCGAACCGGTCGTCGACGAACTCGCCCAACGGGGTCGAGACGAACGCCTCGATCTGCTGGGTGTCGAAGGTGCTGCCCTGCACCGGGAAGAACGAGATGAAGGCCTTGCCGTCCCAGCGGTACATCTGCACGGAGGGGGCGGCGCTGTAGACCCGGACCTGAAGCCGGGCGCGGGCCGACTCGGGCAGCTCCTCGCTGAGCCGCGCGAGGTGCCACAGGTTGTTGAGGATGGCGACCGAGGCGTCCCGCCGGCGCAGCTCCTCGCCGCGCAGCCGGACCGCCGGCGAGTCCGGGTCGAGCAGCAGCACCTTGACGACGGCGCCGTTGGCGAGCGCGGAGCGCAGCGCGGCCACGAACCGGGCCGCGTACGGGCCCTCCAGCATGCTGGTCCAGGTCTCCAGGATGGCCACGATCTCGCGGGACTGGGCGACCCGTTCGATCAGGGCGTCCCGGTCCAGGCGGGGATGCTCGATGATGCTCACCGTCTGGAGCTCACGGAAGAGCGGGTTGAGCACCACGTACGTCAGCAGCGTCATGATCAGCGCGGCGCCGATGTTGAGGTAGAGGTCGCCGGCGAAGCTGCCGGTCTCCCGAACGGACGCCCGCCAGGCCTGCACGACCATCCAGATCGCGCCGCCGGCCAACGCGATCAGCACGAACACGTGTCGTCGACGACGGCGCAGGGTGTTGCGGCCCCGCATCCACCACGTCCCCGACATGTCCGCTCCCCGTCCGGCCCCGCCGTGGATTGATCCATGCTCATGTCGCGATACGACAAGGATACGGTCCGTCGCCCGGTCCGCACCCGCCCGTACGGTCGTTGTCTAGGCTGCGTGCGTGCTGCTCTGCATCGACATCGGAAACACCAACACCGTGCTGGCGACCTTCGACGGTGACAAGCTCGTGCACTCCTGGCGGATCAAGACCGATGCCCGCTCGACGGCGGACGAGTTGGGCCTCATGTTCCGGGGCCTGCTCGCCGGGGACAACGTCGAGATCACCGGCGTGGCCGCCTGCTCGACAGTGCCTGCCGCGCTGCGCTCGCTGCGTACCATGCTCGGCCGTTACTACGCGGACCTGCCGAGCGTGATCGTCGAGCCGGGCGTACGGACCGGGGTGCAGTTGGCGATCGACAATCCGAAGGAGGTGGGCGCCGACCGGGTGGTGAACACGCTTGCCGCGTACTCCCTCTACGGCGGGCCGTCGATCGTCGTGGACTTCGGCACCACCACGAACTTCGACGTGATCAGCGGTCGGGGCGAGTTCCTCGGCGGGGCGTTCGCCCCGGGCATCGAGATCTCCTTCGACGCGTTGGCCGCCCGCGCCGCCCAGCTACGCAAGGTCGAGGCCACCAAGCCCCGTTCGGTGATCGGCAAGAACACCGTGGAGTGCCTCCAGGCCGGCCTCTACTTCGGGTTCGCCGGGCAGGTGGACCGCATCGTCGAGCGGATGACCGAGGAGTTGGGCGAGGTGAAGGCGGTGATCGCCACCGGTGGCCTGGCCTCCCTGGTGATCAACGAGTGCCGCACCATCACCCACCACGAGCCGATGATCACGCTGATCGGCCTCCGGATGGTCTACGACCGCAACCTGTGACCCGTCAGTGCCGCCGGGCGCGCAGCACCACCGTCCGGTACGGCAGCTCGACTGTCTCCCGGCCGGCCAGGTCGGGGTGGGTGGCCAGGAGTTCGGCCAGCTCCCGCTCGACCCGCCGCCGGTCCGCGCTGGAGGCGGTGAGCCAGTACGACCGGGTCCGGACCATCCCGAGCACCTCGTCCGGGGTGAGCGTCGTGCGGTGCGCGAACTCGTCCAACTCGATCGGCTCGAAGGCGGGGCCGAAGTCCTTGTACTTCTCGACCAGGTTGCCGGACCGGTATCCGATGTGGGCGATCCTGCTCAGCTCCGCCACCCACTCGTCCCGATCGTCCCGGACGTTCCAGATGGGGGCGAAGGTGCCGCCGGGGCGGAGGACCCGGGCGATCTCGGCGTGCGCCGGCTCCCGGTCGAACCAGTGGTAGGCGGTCCCGACCAGCACCGCGTCCGCCGCGCCGTCTGGCAGCGGCACGGCCTCGGCGCTGCCCGCGAGCGCCGTCGTGCCCGGCGTCGCTTCCGCGAGCTGGGCCCGCATCCCCGGATCGGGCTCCACGGGTACGACCTCGTGACCCAGGGCCTGCACGGCGCGGGTCAGGATGCCGGTGCCCGCGCCGAGATCGACGACCCGGGCGTTGCTCAACCCGTCGAGGGCCCAACCGACCGCCCGCTCGGGATAGCGGGGTCGAAACCGGTCATAATCGCTCGCTGCGGCCCCGAACGAGAGGGCGTGAGTGTGATCGACCATGGCGGGCAGGTTATCCGGTAACGGCCCCCGGACGGCTTGAGTACGCTCGGCCCTGACCCCCTGAATCTTCGTGACGAGGAAGCGTGCCGTGAGCGAGCAGAACGCCGTGCCAGTGGACCCCGCCGACGACCTTCCCGAGCAGATGAAGGTCCGCCGGGAGAAGCGGGACCGGATGCTCGCCGAGGGCGTCGAGCCCTACCCGGTCGGTTTTCCCCGGACGACCACCCTGGCGCAGGTCCGGGCCCGCTACGCCGACCTGCCGACCGACACCGCGACCGGCGACCAGGTCGCGGTCACCGGCCGGGTGATCTTCGTACGCAACACCGGCAAGCTGTGCTTCGCGACCCTGCGCGACGGCGACGGCACCGAGTTGCAGGCGATGCTCTCCCTGGACCGGGTCGGTCCGGAGCGGCTGGAGGCGTGGAAGCGCCTGGTCGACCTCGGTGACCATGTCGGCGTCACCGGTGAGGTGATCACCAGCCGCCGGGGTGAGCTGTCGGTGCTGGCGCAGCAGTGGGAGATGACCGCCAAGGCGCTGCGACCGTTGCCGGTGGCGCACAAGCCGCTCTCCGAGGAGGCCCGCGTCCGGCAGCGTTACGTCGACCTGATCGTCCGGCCGCAGGCTCGGGAGATGGTCCGTACCCGAGCCGCCGCCGTGCGCAGTCTGCGCGATTCACTGCACGGGCAGGGCTTCATCGAGGTGGAAACGCCGATGCTGCAACTGCTGCATGGTGGTGCGACGGCCCGACCGTTCGTGACCCACAGCAATGCGTTGAGCACCGATCTGTATCTGCGAATCGCTCCGGAACTGTTTCTCAAGCGCGCTGTGGTTGGCGGCGTCGACCGAGTCTTCGAGATCAACCGCAACTTCCGTAATGAGGGTGTCGACTCTTCGCACTCGCCGGAGTTCGCGATGCTGGAGACGTACCAGGCGTACGGCGACTACGACACGATCGCCGACCTGACCCGTAATCTCGTGCAACAGGCGGCGATCGCGGTCAGCGGTTCGACGGTGGTGACCCACGCCGACGGACGGGAGTTCGACCTGGGTGGCGAGTGGCGGTCGGTGACACTCTTCGGCGTGCTTTCCGAAGCGCTCGGCGAGGAGGTCACGGTCCGCACCGACCGAACCCGCCTGGTGGAGTACGCGGACAAGGTGGGATTGGCCGTCGACCCGAAGTGGGGGCCGGGCAAGCTGGCCGAGGAACTGTTCGAGGAGCTGGTGGTCCCCAGTCTGGTGGCGCCCACCTTCGTGCGGGACTACCCGGAGGAGACCAGCCCGCTCACCCGGGCCCACCGCAGTGAGCCGGGGCTGGCCGAGAAGTGGGACCTCTACGTGCTCGGTTTCGAGCTGGGCACCGGCTACTCCGAGCTGGTCGACCCGGTCGTGCAGCGGGAGCGGCTGGTGGCCCAGGCGCGGCTCGCGGCCCGGGGCGACGACGAGGCGATGCGCCTCGACGAGGACTTTCTCCGGGCGATGGAGTACGGAATGCCGCCGGCCGGGGGCATGGGAATGGGAATCGACCGGATGTTGATGGCCCTGACCGGCCTCGGAATTCGGGAAACGATCCTCTTCCCGTTGGTCCGCCCGGAGTAGGGGTTCGCCCGGCTCACCCCACGCCGTAACGGCATCCTATTGACGCGGCAAGCACTGCGGGGGTTATTGTGCTCTCGTTAGCAGGAGTGCCCTGCTCGAAAGGAATGTGGGACGTGGCCAAGCAGATCATTCACAAGCTGGTCGATGACCTGGACGGCGGGGACGCGGACGAGACCGTCAAGTTCGCCCTCGACGGCGTTCAGTACGAGATCGACCTGTCGAGTGCCAACGCCGCTAAATTGCGCGACGCTTTTGCCTCGTACGTGGGTGCCGGCACGAAGGTCGGCCGGGGCGGCGTCGTGATCGGTGGGCGGGCTGCCCGTGGTCGGGGTGGCGCGACCGCCGATCGGGAACAGAACAAGGCGATCCGGGAGTGGGCCAAGAAGGCCGGTAAGGACATCTCGGACCGGGGTCGTATCCCGCAGGAGATCGTTGACGAGTACCACGCGAAGCGCTGATCCATCAGCTTTGGTGGCCAGTCGCCACCGCAGGCGACACCGACGCCGGGCCGGAGGGGTTCTCCGGGCCGGCGTCGCCGTGTCCGGGTGCGGGACGGGGGTCGAGGGGCGGGGAAGCATTCCGTGCCCACCGACGTTGTCCACAACCAGTGGAGCAACTATCCACAGCCTGTGGACAACCCCGTCGCGGCCCCCGGCACCCCTCCGAGGGCTTCCGGAGCGCTTCCGAGGCCCGGATCGGGCTCCGGTCGTGCCAGTCGGATTTCGCTCTGCGCGTAGCGACAGGACTACCGGAACACCTCCTGAGCGCGGACGGTTGTCCAAAACGACGTGGAACTGACCCAGAGCAGAGACACACGACCTCAGCTGAGTCGGTCAGCGACGATAGAGTAAGGAGGCACGGACGCCCGTCCCGGACGTTCGTGCACCGGCCCCGCCAAGATCTTGACCATCAAGGCGCACGGCACGTGAGGAGCACGAGGGCATGTTCGAGCGGTTCACCGACCGAGCGCGACGGGTTGTCGTCCTGGCCCAAGAAGAGGCCCGGATGCTCAACCACAACTACATCGGTACGGAACACATCCTGCTGGGCCTGATCCACGAAGGTGAAGGCGTCGCGGCAAAGGCCCTGGAGAGCCTCGGCATCTCCCTGGAGGGCGTCCGCCAGCAGGTCGAGGAGATCATCGGCCAGGGTCAGCAGGCGCCGAGCGGGCACATCCCGTTCACGCCGCGGGCCAAGAAGGTGCTGGAGCTGTCGCTGCGCGAGGCGCTGCAGCTCGGCCACAACTACATCGGCACCGAGCACATCCTGCTCGGGCTGATCCGCGAGGGCGAGGGCGTTGCCGCCCAGGTGCTGGTCAAGCTCGGCGCCGACCTCAACCGGGTCCGCCAGCAGGTGATCCAGCTGCTCTCCGGCTACCAGGGCAAGGAGCCCGCCGCTGCGGGCGCCGCGCCGGGTGAGGCCGCGCCGTCGACAAGCCTGGTGCTGGACCAGTTCGGTCGCAACCTGACGCAGGCCGCCCGTGAGGGCAAGCTCGACCCGGTCATCGGGCGCGAGAAGGAAATCGAGCGGGTCATGCAGGTGCTCTCCCGCCGTACCAAGAACAACCCGGTCCTGATCGGTGAGCCCGGCGTCGGTAAGACCGCCGTGGTGGAGGGGCTTTCCCAGAAGATCATCAAGGGCGAGGTGCCCGAGACTCTCAAGGACAAGCAGCTCTACACGCTCGACCTCGGTGCGCTGGTCGCCGGTTCCCGCTACCGCGGTGACTTCGAGGAGCGCCTCAAGAAGGTGCTCAAGGAGATCCGCACCCGCGGCGACATCATCCTGTTCATCGACGAGATCCACACCCTGGTGGGTGCGGGTGCCGCCGAGGGCGCGATCGACGCCGCGAGCATCCTGAAGCCGATGCTGGCCCGTGGTGAGCTGCAGACCATCGGTGCCACCACCCTGGATGAATACCGCAAGCACCTGGAGAAGGACGCCGCTCTCGAGCGCCGGTTCCAGCCGATCCAGGTGGGTGAGCCGTCGCTGGCGCACACCATCGAGATCCTCAAGGGCCTGCGCGACCGGTACGAGGCCCACCACCGCGTGAGCATCACGGACGCGGCCCTGGTGGCTGCCGCAACTCTGGCCGACCGGTACATCTCCGACCGCTTCCTGCCGGACAAGGCGATCGACCTGATCGACGAGGCCGGCGCCCGGATGCGGATCCGTCGGATGACCGCGCCGCCAGACCTGCGTGACTTCGACGAGCGCATCGCCCAGGTGCGTCGCGACAAGGAGTCCGCGATCGACGCTCAGGACTTCGAGCGCGCCGCGCAGCTGCGTGACAAGGAGAAGCAACTCCTCGGTCAGAAGGCGCAGCGGGAGAAGGAGTGGAAGGCCGGTGACCTGGACGTCGTCAGCGAGGTTGACGACGAGCAGATCGCCGAGGTGCTCGGCAACTGGACCGGCATCCCGGTCTACAAGCTGACCGAGGAGGAGACCTCCCGCCTGCTGCGCATGGAGGACGAGCTGCACAAGCGCGTCATCGGTCAGGAGGACGCGGTCAAGGCGGTCTCGAAGGCGATCCGGCGTACCCGGGCCGGCCTGAAGGACCCGAAGCGCCCGTCGGGGTCGTTCATCTTCGCCGGCCCGTCCGGTGTCGGTAAGACCGAGCTGTCCAAGGCGCTCGCCGAGTTCCTCTTCGGCAGCGAGGATGCTCTCATCCAGCTGGACATGTCCGAGTTCCACGACCGTTACACGGTCTCCCGGCTCGTGGGTGCCCCTCCCGGCTACGTCGGTTACGACGAGGGCGGGCAGCTGACCGAGAAGGTGCGGCGTCGGCCGTTCTCGGTGGTCCTCTTCGACGAGATCGAGAAGGCCCACCCGGACGTGTTCAACACGCTGCTCCAGATCCTGGAGGATGGTCGGCTCACCGACGGTCAGGGTCGGATCGTGGACTTCAAGAACACGGTCATCATCCTGACCACCAACCTGGGCACCCGTGACGTCGCCAAGGCGGTGTCGCTGGGCTTCCAGCAGTCGGAGGACTCCGAGTCCAACTACGACCGGATGAAGCAGAAGGTCAACGACGAGCTCAAGCAGCACTTCCGGCCTGAGTTCCTCAACCGGATCGACGACACCATCGTCTTCCACCAGCTGCGTCAGAGCGAGATCCTCTCGATCGTGGACATCATGATCCAGCGGATCGAGGGCCAGCTGCGCAACAAGGACATGGGTCTGGAGCTGACCGACAACGCCAAGAAGTACCTGGCGGCGAAGGGCTTCGACCCGGTGCTCGGTGCCCGTCCGCTTCGTCGCACGATCCAGCGCGACATCGAGGACAACCTCTCCGAGCGCATCCTGTTCAACGAGCTGACCCCGGGTCAGATCGTCGTGGTGGACTGCGAGGGCGACCCGAACGACATCGACAAGTCCAAGCTCGTCTTCCGGGGCGCGGAGAAGCCTGTCGAAGTTCCGGACGCCGTGCCGGCCGATCTCGGTGGCACCGCCGCTGGCACCGCCGCAGCGGCCACGGACGAGGTGGCATAACCAGCAGCAAGGGCGGGGCCCCGGTGGCATGAGCCACCGGGGCCCCGCCTTCTTTGCGCCATCCCCCAGGACCCACACGCCCGCTCCGCCTGCCCCGCCTTCCCGCGCTGCCTGCGCCTGCCCGGATCGTGCTTGTGCTGGTGGGGCCTGCCGTGACCGTGTCGGCCTGATCGTGCTTGTGCTGGTGGGGCCTGCCGTGACCGTGCCGCCCCGATTGCGCTTGTCCCGATCGCCCCTGTCCCGATGGCGCGCCTGATCGCGCCCGCCCGGCCTGTCCGGGCCTTCCCGCACCTCTGCGCGCCCGCCCGGCTTCACTCGCCGTGCGGCGTCCCGCAAGATCCGCGCAACATCAGGGAAAGTGCTGGCTCACGACGTCCGGAGGTAGCAACTTCCCTGATGTTGTGGGGCACAGTGAGGCCTACGGCGTGGACTGGTCGGGGGCTTGGGCGTCCCGCGGAGGCTTGCGACCGCAAGATCGCGCAGCATCCATGATGTAGTGGCCTCCAGCCCGCGCGAGACCACTAATTCCAGGATCGAGCACGATCTTGTAGCCCAGCCCAGCCCAGCCCAGCCCAGCCCAGCCCACAGCGCGGCGCGCGGCGGGCGGCGCGCGGCGCGGTGCGGGGCACGGCGCGCGGCGCGGTGCGGGGCACGGCGCGCGGGCGGGGCGCGGCACGGCACGGCACGGCCCATGCGGGGCACGGTGCGTGGCCCGGTGCGGGGCACGGCGCACGGATCGGGGCGGGGCGCGGCACGACGCATGGCACGGGGCGGGGCACGGCGCACGGCGCGGTGCCGGACACGGCGCGGTGCGGCGGGGCGGCGCACGGGGCGGTGCCGGACACGGCGCGGTGCGGCGGGGCGGCGCACGGGGCGGCGGGGCGGCGCACGGTGCGGCGGGGCGGCGGGGCGGCGGGGCGGCGCACCATGCAGCCGGGTGGGACGCGGTGCGGCGGGGGGCGGCGCACGGCGCGCCACACGGTGGGGCCGCGGCGGCGTGGCCGGTCGGGGTGGTTCAGGTGGTCAGGTCGGCGGTGGGGTGGGACGGGCCGTCGCCGGCGAGGCGGAAGGAATCGGTGCCGGCTGGTTCGACCAGCCCGTCCTGCACCAGGCCGGCCAGGGCTCGGGCGCGCTGCACGTCATCGGTCCAGACCTGGTCCAGGCGTTGGTGCGGCACCGGACCGGTGGTCTCCCGAAGCATCTTGAGCAGCAGGCCGCGTACCTGCCGGTCGGTGCCCGCGTACCGCTGGGGTCGGCGGGTTGGCCCCGTTGGGGCCTCCTGGCCGGAGGCCCGCCACGCGCAGGTCGACTCGACCGGGCAGGCCGTGCAGCGCGGTGACCGGGCGGTGCAGATGACCGCGCCCAGCTCCATGAACGCGGCGCTGGCCAGCGCCGCCGCGGCCGGTTCCGCCGGGAGTAGCTCTTCGGTGGCGACCAGGTCGGCCGGTCGGGTGACCGGCCCGGCGTCGGGCTCGCCGGCTACCGCCCGGCAGACCACCCGCCGTACGTTGGTGTCGACCACCGGGTGCCGCTGCCCGTACGCGAACGCCGCCACCGCCCGTGCCGTGTACGTGCCGACTCCCGGCAGGGCCAGTAGTTGTTCCAGGCGGTCCGGCACCCGGCCGCCGTGTCGGTCGACGATCGCTACCGCGCATTCTCGCAGCCGGACGGCCCGACGGGGGTAGCCGAGGCGTCCCCACATCCGGATCGCCTCGGCGGGGGTGTCCGCCGCCAACGCTGCCGGATCCGGCCAGCGGGTCAGCCACGCCTGCCAGGCCGGCACGACCCGGACCACGGGTGTCTGTTGAAGCATGACCTCGCTGACCAGGATGGCCCACGGGCTGGTGTCCGGTGCCCGCCAGGGGAGGTCACGGGCGTGTTGCTGGAACCACCTGCTGACCAGGGTCGCGAAATCGGGTTGAGTCATGGCATCCCCGATGATGTCACGCGCCGTGGTCCCGCTGGGTGGGCGGCTCGGGCGGGGTGTCACGGCGGCGCTGCCCGGATCGGAGACAATGCGCGGATGAACGAGCTCGCGATCACCGTCATCGGTCGGGACCGGCCGGGCATCGTGGCCGACGTCGCCGAGGTGTTGGCCCGACTGGGCGCGAACCTCACCGACAGCACGATGACGCGGCTGCGGGGGCATTTCGCGATGACCCTGATCTGTACCGGGCCGGCCGCCGCCGAGGTTGAGGCCGCGCTGGTGCCGCTGGCCGCCGAGGGTCAACTGCTGGCGACGGTACGCGCGGTCACGCCCGACGGTGAGGTGCCGGCGGCGGGTGAACCGTACGTGCTGGCGGTGCACGGTTCGGACCGGATGGGCATCGTCGCGGCGATGACCCGGGTGCTCGTCGACGCCGGCGGGAATGTCACGGACCTGAGTACCCGCCTGGCGGGTTCGCTCTACGTGGTGCTGGCCGAGGTCGAGTTGCCGGCCGGCGTGGCCGACGCGCTTGTGGACCGGCTGCACCGGACGGCTGCGGAGCTGGGCGTGGAGGTCACGCTCCGCCCTGCGGACCCGGATCTGTTGTGAGCGGCGCGGAGAGCGTGCCGGCCGCCGAGACGTACGCGGGTCTGGGCGGTTGGACACCGGAGGCGCTTGCCGTGTCGGGCGCGGTGCGGGCGGTGTTGTCCGCCCCGCATCCGGTGTTGAGTCGGGCCGCCGGTGAGGTCGATCCGACGGCGGCCGAGACAGTCCAGCTCGCGGCCGATCTGGTCGCGACGATGCGGGTTTCGCCAGGCTGTGTCGGGTTGGCGGCGCCGCAGGTCGGGGTTGGTGCTCGGGTGTTCGCTGTCGATGTGACCGGGCACCCGAAGGCGGTGACGGTGCACGGGACCTTCGTGCTGTGCAACGCCCGCGTGGTGGAGGCGACCCGGTGGAGACCGGGCCGGGAGGGTTGCATGTCGGTGCCGGACCTGACCGGTGACGTGAAGCGGGCCAGCCGGCTGGTGGTGGAGGGTGACCTGCCGGGCACCGGCGGGCCGGTCCGGTTGGTGACCGACGGCTTCGAGGCGCGGGCGTTGCAGCACGAGATCGACCACTGCGCGGGGCTGCTTTTTCTGGATCGGGTGGCCGGTGCGCACGCCGTCTACCAGCGCAAGGTCTACCTCTGAGCGGGTGGCGGGCGACCGGGGCCTCCGTCCATAGGGGACGGTTGCGCCGGCGTCCCGGTGGGGCTCCGGCGCGTCGCGCCGTACTGGTGGGGGCAGCGCGGCTACGGTGGGGGGCATCATGCGTCTGACGGTCGGCCCCCTGCCACCCGCCGTGTACTGGCGGCGTCGCGTCGTCGTACTCGGAGCGGGGCTTCTCTTCCTGATTGTCCTGCTCTATTCCTGCACCAACTCGGGTCGCTCCGGCGACGACTCGAAGGCCGCGGGGTCGCCGACGGCCACGCCCACCGGGACGACCGGTCCGGGCGCTCCTGTGCTGACGCCGCAGACGGGTAGTCCGCAGCCGTCGGCGTCCGGCGATGCGGGCGCGGCGAATCCGGATGCGACGACCCCGAGCCCCGCGATCACCAGCAACGATCCTCCGCCGGATGCGGTGGGCGGTTCGGTGGACGACGGCACCTGCACCGACGCGGAGATCCGCGTGGTCTCGATGGCGAGCCCGACCTCGGTCCAGCGCGGGGCGCTTGTCGACCTGCAACTCAAGATCAAAAACACCTCGGACCGGACGTGCAGCCGCAACGTCGGCGCCGACCTGCAGGAGATCTTCATCAAGTCCGGTGCCGAGAAGGTCTGGTCCTCGGACACCTGCGGCAAGGTCCAAGGCTCGGACGTGGTGTCCTTCACGCCGAACATCGAGCGCTCCTACCAGGTGCAGTGGAACGGGCGGGACACCAGCCGGTGTGACGGCCAGTTGGCCGGTGGGCCATTCCCGCCGGTCGGGTCGTACGAGGTGTTCGCCCGGGTCGGCACGAAGCTCAGCGCGCCGGTGAAGCTCACCGTCACCGGCTGAGCCGGATCAGACGTACCGTTCCAGGATCGACGCCTCGGCGAGCCGGGACAGCCCTTCCCGGACACCGCGTGCCCGGGCGTCACCGACCCCTTCGACGGCCTGCAGGTCCTCCACCGTCGCGCCCAGCAGCCGTTGCAGGCTGCCGAAGTGCACCACCAGGCGGTCGACCACCGCCACCGGCAGCCGTGGCACCTTGGCCAGCAGCCGGAAGCCGCGAGGGCTGACCGCCGCGTCCAGCGCGTCGGACGCGGCCGGGTAGCCGATCGCCTTGGCCACCGACACCAGATCGATCAGCTCGGTGGCACCGAGCAGGTCCAGCTCGACGAGTGCCTCGTCCAGGGTGCGCGACTTGCGGCCGACCGGCAGGTAGTCGCGGATGACAAGCGTCCGGTCGGCGTCCACGCCGGCCATCAACTCGTCGAGTTGCAGGGCCAGCAGGCGGCCGTCGGTGCCCAGCTCGACCACGTAGCCGGCGATCTCGTCGGCGATCCGGCGCACCATCTCCAGGCGCTGCACCACGGCCACCGCGTCCCGTACGGTGACGAGATCCTCGATCTCCAGTGCGGAGAGCGTGCCGGAGACCTCGTCGAGCCGGAGCTTGTAGCGCTCCAGGGTGGCGAGCGCCTGGTTGGCGCGGGAGAGGATCGCCGCCGAGTCGTCGAGCACGTGTCGTTGACCGTTGACGTAGAGGCTGATGATCCGCATGGACTGGCTGACCGAGATGACCGGGTAGCCGGTCTGCCGGGCCACCCGCTCGGCGGTGCGGTGTCGGGTGCCGGACTCTTCGGTCGGGATGGACGGGTCCGGCATCAGGTGCACGGCGGCCCGGACGATCCTGGTGCCGTCGCTGGAGAGCACGACGGCGCCGTCCATCTTGCACAGCTCCCGGACCCGCGTCGCGGAGAACTCCACGTCCAGCGGGAAGCCACCGGTGCACAGGCCCTCGACGACCTTGTCGTAGCCCAGCACGATGAGCGCACCCGTGCGGCCCCGCAGAATGCGCTCCAGCCCGTCGCGCAGGGCGGTGCCAGGGGCCATCAGGGCGAGGTTGGCGCGCAGTGGGTCCCCGGCGCTCCCGGCGGCCCCCGCCGTCACGCTCACGCTGATCGGGCGGGCGGGCGAGCCCACGGCGCCGGTGCGGGCCTGGGGCGGCGCGCTGGCGGGCTTGGTGGTATCGCGGTCGATCGGCACGGACACAGTCTACGGACTGCCGTGCGGTGGGTGCTGTCGTGGTTACTGTGATGTGTCACGATGCGGCCCTTCCAACCCGTTTCCCGCTTGCGGCGTGCTGTCCGGTTTTGCCGTCCCCGTCGGCACGGTGGGTCACTCGGCGGACGCGCGGGCCGCATGGTGCAGCGCCGAACGGACGTCCGTGACCTCGGTCACCCGCATCTGCTCGGGACCGGCGCCGGTGCTCGCCGGGCCGCAACCGGGCGGCACCAGTGCCATCTTGAACCCCAGCCGGGCCGCCTCGGCCAGCCGGCGGGGCACCGCCCCGACCCGACGCACCTCGCCGGTCAGACCCACCTCACCGATCGCCACCAGGTGCGGCGCGATGGCCAGGTTGAGCCCGCCGGAGGCGACCGCCAACGCCACCGCGAGGTCCGCGGCCGGCTCCACCACCCGGATGCCGCCGACCGTGGCGGCGAAGACCTCCCGGTCGTGCAGGGTCAGCCGCTCGGTGCGCCGTTGCAGCACCGCGAGCACCATCGCCAGTCGTGCCGAGTCGAGGCCGGAGACGGTGCGCCGGGGAGAACCGGCCACCGTCGCGCCGATCAGCGCCTGCACCTCGGTGACCAGGGCCCGTCGCCCCTCCATGGCCACCGTGACGCAGGTGCCCGGGACCGGCTCCGCGTAGCGGGTCAGGAACAGCCCGGACGGGTCGGCCAGGCTGCTGATGCCGCCCTCGTGCATCTCGAAGCAGCCGACCTCGTCGGCCGCGCCGAACCGGTTCTTCACACCGCGCACCAGGCGCAGCGAGGAGTGCTTGTCACCCTCGAAGTGCAACACCACGTCGACCAGGTGCTCCAGCACCCGCGGCCCGGCCACCTGGCCGTCCTTGGTGACGTGCCCGACCAGCACGGTGGCGATGCCCCGCTCCTTGGCGACCGAGACCAGCGCGGCGGTGACCGCGCGCACCTGGGTCACCCCACCGGGCACCCCCTCGGTGCCGGTGGTCGAGATGGTCTGCACCGAGTCGAGCACCAGCAGGCCCGGCTTGACCGCGTCGAGGTGCCCGAGCACCGACCCGAGGTCGCTCTCCGCCGCGAGGTAGAGCCTGTCGTGCAGGGTGCCCATCCGCTCGGCGCGCAGGCGCACCTGACTGACCGACTCTTCCCCACTGACCACCAGCGAGGGGCTGCCGGCACCGGCCGCCCAGTGCTGGGCCACGTCCAGCAGCAGGGTCGACTTGCCGACGCCGGGCTCGCCGGCGAGCAGCACCACGGCACCGGGCACGAGACCGCCGCCGAGCACCCGATCGAGCTCGCTCACCCCGGTGGGCACGGCGCGGGCCGGGGCGGCGCTGATGGTGGCGATCGGCCGGGCCGGCTCGGACGGAAGCCGGGAGCTGACCACCCGACCGGCCACGGTCGGGCCGGTCACCGTGCTCTCGACCACCGCGCCCCACTCGCCGCACTCCGGGCAGCGCCCCACCCACTTGGGCGGCTGGTGCCCGCAGGCGTCGCACTCGTAGGCCGGGCGCGGCTCGCGGGCGGCGGACCGGCCACGGGCGGCGCCGGCCGTGGCGCCACGCGAGGGAGTCGATCGGGAGGTGGTCACATCAGGACGCTAGCCCTCTCGTACGACGAAAACACCCCGGCGTGGTGGTCACCACGCCGGGGCGTCCGTCGATACGGAGGTCGTGTCACCCGTGGGTCGTGCCGCCCTCGTCGCCCTCGTAGCCGCCCTCGCGCTCGATGAGCGGTGAGGGACGCGCCGCCGGGGTGAGCGGCACCGCGATCGGCGCCTGGCCGGTCACCGTGTTGCCGTTGCCGAAGTCGAAGGTCACCGAGACGTTCTGGCCGGAGCGCAGCGCCTCGGTCAGGCCGATCAGCCGCAGCTGCGAGGTGGCCTCGGAGTTGAGCTGGATGTAGCTCAGCGGAGCCAGCTCGATCCGGGCCAGCTGGCCGGGGGCGGCCGGGCTGGCCGAGCCCGATGCCCGCGCCGACTCCGGGGCGGACGGCGTGGCCGAGGACGAGCCGGTCTCGGACGGGGTCGCCGACGGGCTGGCCGAGCCGGACGCGGGCGTCGACGGGCTCTGCGAGCCGGACGGAGACGCGCTGCCGGACGGGGACGCGCTGGCCGAGGCGGAGCCGGACTCCGAGGCGGTCGGCGTCGCGCTCGCCGAGCCGTCGCTGATCCGCACCTCGCGAGCGGTCTCGGGGGCGACGGTGACGGTGACGGTGACCGTCTGCTTCGAGTCGTTGTAGATCACGGCGTTCAGCGGAGCGTCCTGGCCGGCCCGGTAGCCCTCGGTGCCCGGGTAGGCCACAAGCAGGCCGCGAACCGAGAAGGATCCGTTGTTGGTGGTGAGGTTGACGCCCTGGATCGACGGCTCCTTCAACGCGGTCTCGGCGATCTGACCGGTGCCGCATCCGGACGCCAGCAGGCCGGTTGCCGCAATCCCGGACAGCAACAGGGCCGCCCGCCGGGATCCCCTGATCGAGCGCGTCACGTCGGTCCTCCTCGTCACAATCCCCACCCGGGCCGCACGCCCGGGCACGGTGGCCATACCCGCGCAGACCGCGCTCCAGGGTAGTTGGGGCTGATCGAGGCCCGCACGCGGACCCGGCAATGCCACCTGGCCGGGTGCCGCTCACACCACCCGACCGCTCGCCACCAGCAGGACCACGTCGATCAGGGCCACCAACATGACCGCCCGGAAGGCCGCCACCGGCCGCCGGCCGGCCCGGACCGCCGAGCGTCCCGCGTACCAGCTCAGTGCCGGCACCACGGCGGCCGTGCCGACGGCGGCCAGCCCGACCGCCGACGGCGGCCCGGGTGGTCCGAGGACCAGGGTCGCGGTCGCCGCGAGGAGCAGACCGGCCGCCGCCGCCCGGCTGCCGGTGGACCCCAGCCGATGGGGTAGGCCGCGCACTCCGGTCCGGGCGTCGTCGGCCAGGTCGGGGAGCACGTTGGCGAAGTGCGCGCCGGCCCCCAGGCAGGCCGCCGCCACCAGCAGCCAGGTGGGTGGGGCCGGCTGACCGGGCAGCGCGAGGACCACGAAGGCGGGCAGCGCGCCGAAGGAGACGGCGTACGGCACCACCGAGAAGGCGGTGGCCTTGAGCGGCCAGTCGTAGAGCAGCGCCGAGATCAGGGCGATGGTCAACCAGAACGCCGCCGTCGGGTTCGTGGTCAGCGCCAGCAGCGGACAGGCCACCGCGGCCGCCGCCGCGGCCCAGGCCGTGGTGCGCCGGCCGACCGCGCCGGCGGCGACCGGTTTGTCGGTACGCCCCACGGTGGCGTCCCGCTCGGCGTCCAGCGCGTCGTTGGTCCAGCCCACGGCGAGTTGGCTGGCCAGCACGGCGAGCACCACCGAGACGATTCCCGACGGCCGGTGGCCCACTCCCCACGCCAGCAGACCGGCGACCGTGGTCACCGCCGCGGCCGGTTCCGGGTGGCTCGCCCTGACCAGCCCTAACACCCTCGGCGACATAAGGGAAGTCTGGTCGTTACCGAGCAGTCGTGCCACTCTCGGTGCCATGCGAGACGTGGCTGCGTCCGCGGCGTCCACCGGCCCCCGGGTGCTGCCGCGAAACGACCCGCGCCAGTACGACGACCTGGCCGGTGAGTGGTGGCGGCCGGATGGCGCGTTCGCGATGCTGCACTGGCTGGCCGCGGCACGCGCGGCGCTGGTGCCACCGGCGACCCGCCCCGGCGAGCTGCTGGTGGACCTGGGCTGCGGCGCCGGCCTGCTCGCGCCGCACCTGACCGGCAAGGGCTACCGCCACGTCGGTGTGGATCTGACCCGCTCGGCGTTGCTCCAGGCGGCCGAGCACGGAGTACGCGTCGTCCAGGGTGATGCGACAGCGGTCCCGCTCCCGGACGGCTGCGCCGACGTGGTCTCCGCGGGCGAGTTGTTGGAGCACGTGCCGGCCTGGCCGCGGGTGGTCGCCGAGGCGTGCCGGCTGCTGCGTCCGGGCGGCCTGTTGGTGCTGGACACCCTGAACGACACGGCACTGGCCCGGCTCGTCGCGGTACGGATCGCCGAGCGGCTGCCGACGGTGCCGCGCGGCATCCACGATCCACGGTTGTTCGTGGACGCGCGGGAGTTGGTGGCCGAGTGCGCCCGGCACGGCGTCGACCTGCGGGTGCGCGGCATCCGTCCGCAGGTGGGCGGCCTGGTGGTCTGGTTGCTGCGGCGAGCCCGCATGGGCCGGCCGGGCACGATCTCGACCGGCCGCGGACCGCGCATCGTGCCGACCCGGTCCACCGCGGTGCTCTACCAGGGGTGGGGGGTCCGAAACGGATAGTCGGGCCGGGACGGGGTACGGCACTGTGAGGAGGAGGCGACATGACGGTGCACGCGCTTGAGGCGGCCCGCCGGTTGGCGCCGCGGTTCGCCGCGCGGGCCGCGCAGCACGACCGGGACGGTTCCTTTCCGGTGGACGACTTCCGCGATCTGCGGGAGGCCGGCCTGTTCGGGTTGATGGTGCCCCGCGCGCTGGGAGGCATGGGAGCCACCTTCGCCGAGTACGCCGCAGTGGCCACTGAGCTTGCCCGGGGCAACGGGGCGACCGCCCTGGTGTTCAACATGCACGCCTCGGTGACCGGCGCGCTGGGCGCGGTCACCGAGGAACTGGCCGAGGCGTTGGGTGTCCCGGACGAGGCGCTTGCCGCCCGGGACCGCCTGCTCACCGCCGCCGCCGAGGGCTCCTGGTACGCGGTCGCGATGAGCGAGCGAGGGGCCGGCGCCCGGCTGTCCCAACTGAGCACGGTCTACGAGGCCACCGACGAGGGCTGGCATCTCAAGGGCAGCAAGACCTTCTGTTCCGGTGCCGGGCACGCCGACGGTTACCTGGTGGCGGCGCGCAGCGTGGCCGACCAGTCGGTGGTCTCGCAGTTCCTGGTGCCGGCCGGCGACGGTCTGACCGTGGAGCCGACCTGGGACGCGCTCGGCATGCGCGCCACCTCCTCACACGACCTGCACCTGGACGTCACGGTGCCCACGGACCGGCTGCTCGGCGGGGTCGAGGGCCTGGCGTTGGTGGTGGCCCAACTGATGCCGCACTGGCTGGTGGCCAGCTACGCGGCCGTCTACGTGGGGGTCGCCCGGGCGGCGATCGACGCGGCGGTCGAGCACCTCAACGAGCGCCGGCTGGCCGGTCTGCCGGCGGTGCGGGCACGACTGGGCCGGGCGGACGCGGCCACGGCGGCCGCCCAACTTGTGGTCGCCGAGGCGGCCCGCCGGGTGGACGAGGTGCCGGGCGACGAGGAGACCAACCGCTGGGTGTGGCGGGCGAAGCTGCTCGCCGGCACTACGGCCGCGGAGGTGGCCGCGTCGGTGTTGGAGGCGGCGGGCACCTCGGCGACCCGCCGTGGCCACCCGTTGGAGCGGCTCTACCGGGATGCCCGCTGCGGCTCACTGCACCCGGCCACGTCGGACGTCTGCGCCGACTGGCTCGGCATCGCCGCGCTGGGCGGCGACCCGGATCGTGACGGATCGGCACCGCGTTGGTGAGCCGGCCGGACGAGGCTCGCAGGAAAGAACGGCCAGCCGAGGTGGCTGGTGGGACGGCCAGGGGGAGGACAGCATCTGACGAGAGGTGGGGATCGTGTCCGTACCAGTGATCGCGGGGCTCGGGGCTGCGCAGCCGCCGTCCGCTTCGCAGGACGAGTTGTGGGAGGGCTTCTTCTCCCGGCACTTCTCCGGCACCACCCGGTCGTTGGCCCAACGGATCTTCGCCAACTCGGGGGTGACCCGGCGGCAGGCCGCGGTCAATCCCCTGCTGGAGGACGTCTCGGACTGGCCGACCGAGCGCCGGATGCGCCGCTACCAGGTGGAGGCGCTGCCGTTGGGCAAGGAGGCGGTGGGCCGCGCGTTGACCGCCGCCGGGTTGGGCGCCGGTGACATCGGGCTGTTCATCGTCTGCTCCTGCACCGGCTACGCCACCCCAGGGCTGGACATCCTGCTCGCCCGGGACCTCGGCATGGCGGCGGACACCCAGCGGATGGTCATCGGCCACATGGGCTGCTACGCGGCGCTGCCGGGGCTCGGCGCGGCGAGTGACTTCGTCACCGCGCGGGGGCGACCGGCGCTGCTGCTCTGCGCGGAGCTGACCAGCCTGCACATCCAGCCGTCAAGTGCCAGGGTGGACACCCAGCAGATCGTCTCGCACGCGCTCTTCTCGGACGCCGCGGTCGCCGCCGTGGTCGTGCCGGGTGGTCCGGGGTACGCGTTACGCGAGGTCACCTCGGTCACCGACACCTCGACCGCCGACCACATGACCTGGGACGTCACCGATGCCGGCTTCCGGATGGGGCTGTCGCCGAAGGTGCCGCAGGTGCTGTCGAAACACGTACGCGGGTTGGTCGACGACCTGTTGGCCCGGCACGGCGTCACCAGTTCCGAGGTGGATGGGTGGGCCGTGCACCCGGGCGGGCCGCGGATCCTCAACGTGGTGGAGCGGGAGTTGGCCCTCCCCCCGGAGGGGCTGGCGGCGTCCCGGGCGACGCTCGACGAGCACGGCAACTGCTCGTCGCCGACCGTGTTGCTGATCCTGGACCGGTTGGGCCGCTCGACGCCGGCGGCTCGACGCGTCGTCATGCTGGCCTTCGGCCCCGGCCTCACCCTCTACGCTGCTCTGCTCGATCGACAGGAGTAATCATCCGGCGGCCGCGGCGTTACGCTCGATGGATGGGTACGACGGTGGACGAGCGGCTGCGCTCGGCGGTGCTGTTCGGTGCGACGGTGGCCGTCCTGGTCGGCGGTGGCTGGTGGTGGCGCTCGGCCGCGCCCTCCCCGGTGACCCGGCTGCCTGGCGCGGCGGTGACACCGATCGCGGGGCCCGGCGTCAGCTCGTCCTTGGCTCGCGTCCTGGTCCGGGGTGACGAGGTGACCGCGCGGGTCGATGGAGAGACGGGGGCGGTCGACCGGGCGGTGAATGTCCCGCGGGCGGTGATCGACCCGGGCAGCGGTGAGATCCTCGACATCGAGGGTGATCCGAGCTGGCTCTTCTTCCTGGGTGGGCTGCCCTCGTTCCGCGAGACGATCTGGCGGGAGCAGAAGACGCTCGTGCCGGGGCAGCGCGTCGTCCGGCAGGGAGGAGGCGGTGACTCCCGATACCTCCTGCAGTACCGGTGTACCAGGCCGGGCACCCTGATGGTGACGGTCTTCGACGCCGAGCTGGACGGGCCGTCCGAGATCGACTGCGACGGCACGACCACAGGTGCCCAGCTGTTCTCGCACGGCAGGCCGTTCCGGGTGTCGCTGTCGACGGTCGGGGTGCGCGAGATCGACGTCGAGGCGCAACTCGTCGGCCTGCCCCGCTAGGGCGTGTGTCAGAGCCCCTGGCCGGCCTGCGGCGGGCCCAGACGACGACCGGCCGCGTTGGAGATTGGTCCGGATACAACACCGGTATCCGGACCAATCTCCGCCTTGCCGGACCGCCGCCTGGACTCCGCCTCGGCTCGACCGAGGACTTTGACACACGCCCTAGGGCGGGTTTTCGGCAGTCGTGGCGTCAGCCGGCGAGGGCGCTCAGGTCGTCCCGGTAGGAGTCGACAGACTCCAGGTCGGGCAGCACCCGGGTCACTGTGCCGGTGCGATCGACGAGCAGCGCGGTCAAGGTGCCGGGGTGGACCGGTTGACCCAGGAACGACCGCAGGCCGCCGGCGGGGTCGGCAAGTGCCCGGACGCCCGTGCTCGCCGGCGGCGGGGTCGCGACCGTCCGCCCTCCGGCGACGGTGATCACCGCGATTCCCGGGGGCGCGGCTGCCACCGCCTCGTCGATCCGCTCCGGGCAGGGGCAGCCGTCCACCAGGATGATCATGGCGGGGAGCAGGCCGCGCAGCGGCACCGGCGCCTGGGCTGCGTCGACCAGGTCCAGCGCGGGCAGTGCCCGGCCGGCGACGGTCGCGGGAGGCGCGTACGGGGCCGGTGTCGGTCGGTCGGTGCTCCGGCTGGCGCGGGGCCAGGCGACGGCGAGCAGGCCGGCCATCGTGGTGAGCAGGGCGACAAGCAGCACCAGCGCTGGCAGGGCCAGGCGGCCGGGGTGGTCGCCGGCGGCGCGGCGCAGCTCGCGACGAAGCTGGGCGGCCTCGTCGGCGAGCGCGGAGGCGTCGTCCGGGACCACGATGCGGCCCCACTCGGGCGGTAGGCCGGGCAGGCCGTCGGCTGGCCCGTGACCCTCGGCATCCGGCTTGCCCATCGGACCTCCTGGAAGGGGCTCGAGAGCGGTGTGCGGCTCGGCCTCCAGGGTCCCGCACCAGGGGCACCTCCCGCTACACCTGGGCGCATTCCCGCCGGCCGCGATACCATGGGAGGAGCGCATAGCCCTTGATCTCGACGTTCTGTTCACCCGTGCCGGGCAGTCATCCGCACGTTACGGAGCGTGTTCGAACCATTGGTTTGACCGCCTGTCAAGCTGAAGCAAGACCTCTCACAGGGCCCCTGAGCTGCGCCAACGGTCAGGACATCGGTGAGACATCGGTGCCTGAGCGTGTTACCCTAGACACAGCGAAAGGGGTTTCGAACCTATGGTTTTCAGTGTCGGCGAGACCGTTGTCTACCCCCACCACGGGGCCGCACTCATCGAGGCAATCGAGACTCGGGTCATCAAGGGCGAGCCTAAGCAATACCTCGTCCTGAGGGTCGCGCAGGGTGACCTGACTGTCCGGGTGCCGGCCGAGAACGCCGAGATCGTGGGCGTGCGTGAGGTGGTCGGCGAAGAGGGCCTCGGTAAGGTCTTCGACGTTCTGCGGGCTCCGCACACCGAGGAGCCGACCAACTGGTCGCGGCGTTACAAGGCTAATTTGGAAAAGCTGGCCTCCGGCAACCCGCTGAAGGTCGCCGAGGTCGTGCGTGACCTGTGGCGCCGGGAGCGGGAGCGGGGCCTCTCTGCGGGCGAGAAGCGGATGCTTGCCAAGGCCCGCGACATTCTCGTCGGCGAGGTCGCGCTGGCCGAGAAGAGCACCAAGGATGAGGCGGAGACGCTGCTCGACAAGGTCCTCACTGAGGCCTAGTCCGCACAGCATCGTCGTCCCACCACACAGCGAAGAAACCACTGAGGACCGCGACGTGACCGCGCAGCTCAACCCGCGCGGTGACGTCGCGGTCCTCGTGCCTGCGGCGGGTGCCGGCGTACGGCTCGGCCCCGGCCGACCCAAGGCGCTGCGCCTGCTCGCTGGCGAGCCGCTGTTGGTGCACGCCGTGCGTCGACTGGCCGCCGCGCCGTCGGTGCACACGATCGTGGTGGCCGCGCCGGTCGCCGACGTGCAGGCAGTCCGTGAGTTGCTGGCCCCGGTCGCACCGGTGATCGTGGTCCCCGGCGGTGCGGAACGGCAGGCGTCGGTGGCCGCCGCGCTGGCCGCGGTGCCCGCCGGCCCGACGATCGTCCTGGTGCACGACGCCGCCCGCGCGCTCACCCCACCCGAGCTCGTCGAATCCGTCGCGGCGGCGGTTCGCGACGGGCGGGACGCGGTGATCCCGGTGCTGCCGGTCGTCGACACGATCAAGGAAGTCGGCGCCGGCGAGGTGGTGCTCGGCACCGTCGACCGTTCCGCCCTGCGTGCGGTGCAGACCCCGCAGGGTTTCCGCCGGGCCGTCCTCAGCGCCGCGCACGCCGCGGCCGGCGACCCCCTCACCGACGACGCCGGGCTCGTCGAGAAACAGGGCGTCACGGTGAGCTGCGTGCCGGGCTCGGAGTACGCCCTGAAAATCACCAGACCGTTCGACCTGGCGCTGGCCGAGCACCTGCTTGGCGCCTCCGGTTGACGCGTACCCTCTGCTCATGATCGTTCCCCGGGTGGCCATCGGCACCGACGTGCACGCGTTCGAGCCCGGCCGGCCCTGCTGGGTCGCGGGCCTGCTCTGGCCCGACCAGGACGGCCTCGCCGGGCACTCGGACGCCGACGTGGTCGCGCACGCCGCCTGCAACGCGCTGCTCTCCGCCGCCGGTCTCGGTGATCTCGGTTCTGCCTTCGGGGTGGACCAGCCGGAGTGGGCCGGCGCGTCCGGGGTGGCGCTGCTGACCGAGACGGCCCGCCGGGTGCGCGCCAGCGGCCTGGAGATCGGCAACGTGTCGGTGCAGGTCATCGGCAACCGACCCAAGATCGGCCGCCGTCGGGCAGAGGCCCAGGAGGTGCTGTCCTCGGCCGTCGGCGCCCCGGTCACCGTCTCCGCCGCGACCACCGACGGGCTCGGCTTCACCGGCCGCGAGGAAGGGCTGGCCGGTGTCGCGGTGGCCCTGGTGTACGACGCGTCGGCCGCCTAAGCTCGCCGCGATGTCCAGCGACCCAGTCCCCGACCGTTCCGCCGCCGACGGCTACCTTCAGCGGGCCCAACTCCTCGCCGAACTCGGCCGCCACGACGAGGCGGTCGGTGAGCTGACCTACGGGTTGGCCCTGCAACCGGATGACGTGGCCGCCCTCACCGCGCTGGCCCGGGTGCACCTGGCCGCCGGCCGCCCGGCCGAGGCGCTCACCGCCGCGGACACCGCCGTGGCGGCCGCACCGGAGGCTTTCCCGCCGCTTGTCGTCAAGGGCATGGCGCTGGCCGACCTGGAGCGTTACCCCGAGTCGGCGGCCACCGCCGACCGGATCCTCGCCCTCGGCCCGGCCGACGCGTACGCCCAGTGGAGCGCGGCGGCGCTCCTGGCGGACGCCCGCAACGGCCAGCCGGCGCTGAACGCGGCCTGGCGTGGCGTCGAACTGGCACCGGAGGAGCCGCAGGCGCACCTGGTGCTCAGCCTGGTCGCCGCCCGGCTGAACCTGTTCGACCTGGCCGAGCGGGCCTACCGGGAGGCGTTACGGCTCGACCCGCGCGTCGCCGAGGCCGGGCACGACGTGGGTGTCCTGCGGTTGGAGCAACGCCGTTGGTCGCAGGCGTTGGCGCAGGTCGCCGAGACCGTCGCGATCACCCCGAGCCGCATCGACTCGCCGCGGACGCTCGCGCACGGCCTGCACCGCCTGGTGCTCTACGGGGCGGGCTGGTCGCTGGTGGCGGCGGTGCTGGTGGCCTTCGCGGCGTCGGCGAGCGGCGGGTTCTCCCGCGTCCTGGCGGTGCTCGCCGCGCTCACCGGGGGGATCGTCGTCTGGCAGCTCGCGGCCCGGTTGCCGGGGCTGACCCGGACCGTCCTGCCGGCCCTGCTGCACTCCGACCGGGCGATCGCGCTGTCGATCTACGCCGTGGCCGCCGCGCCGCTGCTGCTACTGGTGTACGCGGTGGTCGGCTCCCCGTGGCCCCTGGTGCTGGCCATCGCCGCCACGGCGGTAGCCGAGTTCGCCATCTTCACCAGAACCGCACTCCGCTAGCCACCCCACTCCGCTGACCCAACGTCCGGCGTAACCCCTAAAGATCACCAGCGTCGCTTAGCCCGACCAGGTCAGGGTTTCGCCGGAGCCCGACCCGCGCAGGGATCAAGCCTGACCGCCCGGAGCGGGTCGGGCTCCGGCGAAACCCCAAAGGCGACTAACCGCGACGCGCCCACGTCCAGGCGTATCCCTCGTCTTCGCAGGTGTTGGCGGCGTCGCAGAGATCCAGGGGGCGGAAGGTGTCGACCATGACGGCCAGCTCGTCGAAGTAGTCGGCCCCGATGGAGCGCTCGGCGGCACCCGGCTGGGGGCCGTGGGTGAAACCGGACGGGTGCAGCGAGATCGAGCCCTGCTCGATGCCGGAGCCGCGGCGGGCCTCGTAGTTGCCGCCGGTGTAGAAGAGCATCTCGTCGGAGTCGACGTTGTGGTGGTTGTACGGCACCGGGATCGAGTCCGGGTGGTAGTCGACCTTGCGGGGCACGAACGAGCAGATGACGAAGTTGGGGCCCTGGAAGGTCTGGTGCACCGGCGGGGGCTGGTGGATGCGGCCGGTGATCGGCTCGAAGTCGTGGATGGAGAAGGCCCACGGGTAGAGGTGGCCGTCCCAGCCGACCACGTCGAACGGGTGGTTGGCGTAGACGTAGCGGGTCCAACCACGCCGGTGGCGGACCAGCACCTCGACCTCTTCGCCGTCGACGAGCAGCGGGGCGTCGGGGCCGCGGACGTCGCGCTCGCAGTACGGCGAGTGTTCCAGGAACTGGCCGCGTACGGAGAGGTAGCGCTTGGGTGGGCCGATGTGGCCGGAGGCCTCGACGGTGAGCAGCCGGACCGGTTGGTCGCCGGTGGGCACCAGCCGGTGGATGGTCGAGGTGGGGATGACGACGTAGTCGCCGGCGACCGCGTCCAGCGCCCCGAACGGGGACTCGACCCGCAGGGTGCCCGACTCGACGTAGAGGCAGTGGTCGCCGGTGGCGTCGCGGAACAACGGCGAGGGCCGGTCGGCGAGCACGTACCCGATCCGGACGTCGTCGTTGGCGAGCAGGTACTGCCGGCCGAGGATCGGGTCGGCGCCGCCGGTGTCCAGCTTGTGGGTGCGCAGGTGGCGGGGCTTGAGCGGCAGGTTCGGGGCCCTGATGAACGCGGGTGGGGTGAACTCGTCGGCGGCCAGGATCGCGGTGGGCGCGTGCCGGTGGTAGAGCAGGGACGAGTCGGAGGAGAAACCCTCCTGGCCCATCAGCTCCTCGGCGTAGAGGCTGCCGTCGGGTTGACGGAACTGGGTGTGGCGCTTGCGCGGCACCTCGCCGACGCTGCGGTAATACGGCATTTCGCCTCCCGATATGTCCCGTCCACCGGCCAGGTGTGTCCGATAATCGGACGTTGTTGTCCGTTCCTCGTAGCGTCCCGTACATTCTTGTTCCGTGTCAACGCAGGTGCCCGCACTCCTGACCGGCCTGGTGGACGACGCTGCCGTCTTCCCGCCGGGCAGCGCCGCGCTGCACGACGCCCTGGCCGCCCACCGCCAGCACCGCGCCGCCTGGTACGCCGACCTGGTCGGCCCGCTGCTGGTCCCCGCCTCGACAGTCGCGGCCGGCAAGCTGAGCGGTCTCGTCGACAGGGGCGAGGGTCTGGTGATCGGTCTCATCGGGGACACCGGTGTCGGTCGGCTGCCCCTCGCCCTCTCCTTCCTCGCCCCCGACGGCGTCACCGCGCGGCAGGTCGAGGTGGCGGTCGCCAAGCGTGGCGAGGACCCGCTGCCCGGAATCGCCGAGCTGCTGCGGCTGACCGACGCGCTCCCGGGCGTGGAGACCGTCTACGCCGAGCTTCCGTTGACCTTCGGGCTGACCGGCGCGCTTGACGCGCTCGCCGCCGCCCGCGCCGACGGTGTGCCGATCGCCGCCAAGTTCCGCACCGGCGGACTGGCCGCCGAACTGTTCCCCACCCCGGCCGAACTGGCCGCGGTGATCTGCGCCTGCCGGGACCGGGACCTGCCGTTCAAGCTCACCGCCGGGCTGCACCAGGCGGTCCGCCACCTCGACCCGGAGACCGGCTTCACCCACCACGGGTACGCGAACGTGCTGGCCGCGACGCTGGCCGCCGCCGACGGTGAGGGTGTGGCCCGGGTCGGCGAGCTGTTGACGGCTCTCGACCCACGCCCCCTGTTGGAGCGCGCGACGACACGGCTGCACGAACCTCGTCCACTCTGGGTCGGCTTCGGCTCGTGCAGCATCCTGGAACCACTTACCGATCTGATCCGGCTGGGGCTGGTGAACGGGGGCTACGACGCATGACCTGGGTGACCGGCGTTGACGGTTCGCCGTACGGGGTGACGAACCTGCCGTACGGGGTCTTCCGGCGCGACGGGGGCCGGCCGCGGATCGGCGTACGGATCGGGTCGTGGGTGTTCGACCTGGCCGCCGCGGAGACCGCGGAGCTGGTGCTGGCCGCCGGCGCGTTGTGCCGACCCACCCTCAACGAGTTCATGGCGCTGGGGCGTCCGCAGTGGGTCGCGGTGCGGCAGCGGATCACCGAGCTGTTGACCGACCCGACGCACCGGGCCGCCGTGGAGCCGATGCTCGTGCCCCTCGACGACGTGGAGCTGGTGCTCCCGATCGAGGTGGCCGACTACGTCGACTTCTACTCCTCCGAGCACCACGCGTCGAACGTCGGGCAGATCTTCCGCCCCGGTCAGCCGCCGCTGCTGCCCAACTGGAAGCACCTGCCGATCGGCTACCACGGGCGGGCCGGCACGGTTGTCGTCTCCGGCACGCCGGTGACCCGGCCGACCGGCCAGCGGTCCTCCGCCGAGGGCCCGGTCACCGGCCCGTCGGTACGCCTCGACATCGAGGCCGAGGTCGGTTTCGTGGTGGGCGTACCCAGCCGGTTGGGTGATCGGGTGTCGGTCGACGACTTCGCCGACCACGTCTTCGGGGTGGTGCTGGTCAACGACTGGTCGGCCCGGGACATCCAGGCCTGGGAGTACCAGCCGCTCGGCCCGTTCCTCGGCAAGTCGTTCGCCACCTCGGTCTCGGCCTGGGTGACGCCGCTGGACGCGCTCGGCGACGCCTTCGTCCCGGCCCCCGACCAGGACCCGCCGGTGGTCGACTACCTGCGCGACGTGCCGCACCTGGGTCTGGACCTCCGGCTGGCGGTGGAGTGGAACGGCGCGCTGGTGAGTGAGCCGCCGTTCGCCACCATGTACTGGACGCCGGCACAGCAGTTGGCCCACCTCACCGTCAACGGCGCGGCACTGCGCACCGGCGACCTGTACGCCTCCGGCACCGTCTCCGGCCCCGACCGCGCGCAGGTCGGCTCGTTCCTGGAACTGTCCTGGGGTGGGGCCGAGCCGGTCCCGGTGGGCGACGAGAGCCGCACCTTTCTGGCCGACGGCGACACGGTGACCATCACCGCCACCGCTCCCGGCCCGGACGGCACCACAATCGCCCTGGGCGAGGTCAGCGGCACCATTCGTCCGGCCCACTGAGCGGTCGCATTCCATCCGTCTCGTGCACGGGACCGGTTATCGCACAGCCGGTGCGATAACCGGCCCGGGTTGACCCGTTGATCGTCCGGATCCCGTTGCCTCGCCGCGCGATCCGAGCCGGGCTCAACCCGGCTGCCAGCGGTGGGGCCCATCGCACACGGAGGTAACGACGATGCACGAACTTGCGGGCGCGATCTGGCGTACCAGCAGCCGTTCCAACGACCAGGGGCTCTGCGTGGAAGTGGCGGACAACCTGGTCGACGTCCATGGTCTGGTCGCGATCCGCGACTCCAAGGACCAGACCGGCCCCACACTCGCGGTCAGCCCGCCTGGGTGGACGGCGTTCATCGGCGCGATTCGGGTCGGTCGCTTCGAACACTGACCGGAGCATCGGCACCGGTCGGCGACGGCCGGTGCCGAGCGGTCGTCCGGGGCCCGTCCTGTCCCGAGTGCTCGTCCGGGACTATCCCAGCCAGCGGATTGCTTGCCGAGATCAATTCGTACAACTGCAGTGGTGGACATGAGAACCCATTCGGTTGAGGGCGGAATTCGCCCCACCACACGCAACGCGATCCTCGGCATCATCTCCCTGCTCGCCGCGCTCAGCGTGATCCTCGCCCTGGTGACCGGCTCGGGCGACAACGCCAACGCCGCCAAGAGTCGGGTGCAGGTCATCCAGCCCGCAGCCGTTGGCTCCGGTGACACGGTGGCCCAGGGCAACGACGGCACCACCGACCGGGCCATCGCCGAACGGTCCAGTGGCGAACCGACCCAGAGCGACGAGGTCACCGCCGATCGGGCCGCCGCCGACGGCAGCGAACTGGCCCAGGGCGGCGACGTCGCCGCCGACTCCGACCAGGCCGCCGAGGACAGCGGCGAACCGGCCGAGGGCAACGAGGTCACCGCCGACCGGGCCGCCGCCGGTGCCACGAAGGCCAGGCCGTGTGAAGGACACGGATACAAGCGGTACAACCCGCGCCGCACGTTCGCGTGGCAGAAGACGTCGGGGTGGCTGTGGGCGACCCGCAACTCGAAGCCGGGCGACACGTACGTGCAGTTCCGCTCCGGAGGCGGCGAGTACGTCTACAAGGAGTTGACGAACTGCAGCAACGTCCGTGGTTGGATGGCCGGGGCCGGCTCCTACCGCTACAAGCACTGCGGTGACCTGCGCGCGTGCACCTTCACGTCCTGGAAGACCATCACGACGAAGGGCAGTTGCTCCCGGGTCTACAACAAGATCATGGCGTACGACCCCGGGCACCACAAGTGCTTCACCTACTAGTCGGCGCACCGTCGAGGGCTTCGCTCAGGTGACCCCCGCCGGCTCTCCGACCTGATCATCAACCGTACCGACTTGAAACGTTCCCACCGCCCGGCCATGCTCAATCGGCCGGGCGGTGGGTCGTCCACTGTCGACACGGCCCGACCAGCACCGAGCGGAGTCGACGCTCGGATGCCCAGCGGGTGTGTCGGGCTGGCTGAGCGCGGGGGAGAAACGGTCGATGGCGAACGAGCATCCCACCGTCGGTGGGCCGCCTGACCCACAGGCCGCCGGCTCGGCGGCCGAGTTCGTGGCCCAGATGCGGGCGCTACGTCAGTGGTCCGGACTGACAATTCGGCAGGTCACGAGGAAGGCGCAGGAGGCCGGCGACGTGCTGCCGCACAGCACGCTGAACACGGCGTTGGGCCGGGCCACCCTGCCGAGGGAGGAGTTGGTCGCGGCCTTCGTCCGGGCCTGCGGCGGCGACCAGGACACGGTGGACGCCTGGATCACGGTGCGCAAGGGGCTTGCGGCGGCCGCCGCCGGTCAGCCCGAGCCGGTCACCGCCGTCGCCACCACGACCGCCGGTGCCGACTCGATCGCCGACGAGCCAAGGGTCCGCCCACCGTGGGGGCTGCTCGACGAGGCACCGCCCCTACCGGCCGAACTGTCGCAGGTGACCGACTGGGAGCGCGACGGCACGCGGCCGCCGGAGGCGACCGGCGACGAGCTGGACAGCAGCGAGACGGTGACAAGTGCGTCGGCTGTCGCCGGGTCGAGCAGCGACGAGCCGGCCGCCGCCGTCGGCGAGCCGGCCGCCGCCGTCGGCGAGCCGCGCCGATACGCGGTCGAGCCGGATCCGTCCGCCACGCGCGAACCGACACCGTCGCCCCGAGGGTCCGAGCCGGCTGCCGCGCGGTCCGAGCCGGTCGCGGGCGAGTCGGTCGCGACTCCGGACCGGCCAGTGCGCGTTCACGCGTACGCCGAGGGGCCGCTGGCGACGGCCGTGCGGAACCGGCGCGGCAGCGCCTGGTCGGGACTGCACCGCAAGCGGGCCGCGGAGGCCGACGGGGTGGCCGTCGCACCGCTGCGGCTGCGCGACTTCGTGCCGCCGCTGGCTTTTCGGGCTGGCTGGTCGACGCGTGTGCTCCTCGGCGCAATGGTTGTCCTGCTGGTCCTGGTAGCCGTCGGCGTGGCGGTCCGGGCGCTCCGTGATTCGCAGCGGGGTGAGGGTCCGGCAGGTGTGCAGGCGGGGCCGACCGCAGGCCAGGACGACGGGGAGCAACTGCTGTCGAAGGATCGCGGTGGAAGGACAGCCAGCCCCAGCCCTCCGTCGAGCATCGTCGTCCCGGCGCCCACGACCAGGGCGCCGAGGTCGCCCAAGGCGTCTCCGACGAGGGCTGCCGCCGCCGCGCTGCCCGCGGCCGGCACGTACCGCATGATGCCGGCGGCCACCGGCGGTGGGTCCAACTGTGTGGGCGTGGGTCCGGAACCCGGCAACGACCGGCCGGAGGTGGCCGTGATCGTCTCGTGTGCCGAGGCCGAGCCCGCCGCCAGCGAGCTGCGGAAGGTGGCGGCCAACACGTACCAGATCTATTGGGCGCGCCCATCCGGCGGTGGCGGATGCCTACAGGTCGACCCCGACCCGAACGGCGAACCATCGACCGCCCACGGGCAGTTGGTGGCGCCGCGCGGCTACTGCAACCGTCCGGATCAGCGGTTCATCCTCGAACCGGTCCAGACGGACGTGGGCCAGGGTTACCGGCTGCACGCCGCCACCGCACCGAAGATGTGCATCGGCCCGATCGGCGGTGGCCGAACGGCGGGCACCGCAGTCGCCCAGGTGTCCTGCTTCAACGACGACGTGCAGGTGTTTCTCTTCAAGCCGTAGTGCCCCCGGTCCGCAGCTGTGGAAAATTCGTTCCCGGGGCCACGGCCGGCCCTTACTCCGCGTACCGTCGGGGATACGGGAGGCTGGCATGTCGACGGTGGCGGTTACCAGGTTCATCGAGGCGCACGCTGTCGATGTCTGGTGTCTGCTGACCGACCTGCCCGGCCGCGCGGCCCGGCTGACCGCCGCCGGCCCGATCGAGGTGCTCACCCCGGGTCCGTTCGGGCCGGGCACCGCCTGGCGCGAGGAGCGATCCCAGCCCGGCGGCGGCACGCTCACCGAAGAGTTCCTGGTGGTGGAGGCAGTCGCGCCGCACCGGTTGGTGCTCTGTTCCTCGGGTGCTGGCGTGGACTACCGGATCACCTGGAGTTTGCGGCAGGTCAAGCGTCGCCGTCGAGGTTGCACGGCGGTCACCGTCACCCACGAGGCCGCGCCGACCGCTCCGTACGGTCGGGTGGTGGCGCTGCTGCTCGGTGGCCTCGCCGCGCGGGCGGTCGAGGTGGCACTCGGGCGCGACCTCGCCGACCTGGCCGTGGCGGCCAGTGCCGGCGCCGTCGAAGCCGCCTGAGCACCGGCTGGTCACCTCCGCCTCCGCCTCCGCGCGTGGTCGCCGTGACCTGCGCGGGGTCCGGCCGGTTCCGCTGGGTAGGGTGCCGGGCGGAGGTGCGGCATGGGGATCCCGAGAGGCCGACGACGGCTCGTGATGGCGGTCGCGGCGCTGCTCGCGACCGTGGCCGTCGCGGTCATCGCCTATCGGGTGCTCGCGCCGGCCGAGGTGAGCACAGTGGCCCACGCCGCGTATCCACCGCCGGCCCAACCGGCCGCCGGTGTGGTCGGCCGGCTGCCGGTCGCCCCGTTGATCGTGGACGGGAGACTGCGGGTGTACGCCGCACACCGCCAGGTCTACGCCGACCGGCCGGTCGACGGTCGGCACCGGACCACCCCGTACTGGTCGTACCGGCGCTGGCCGGCGGAGTTGACCGGGGTGGTCGCCAGCGGCAGGACTGTGGTCAGTCGCTGGTCCGACGGGAAACTTGTCGCGCTCGACGCGCCCACCGGTCGGGTGCTCTGGCGGCTCGACGGCCCGGAGCCCGCCGAGACTGAGGCGGTGGTACGTCGTACCGGTGCGGCCACCGTCTGGGACCCGCGCGGGCTGCACCTCGCCGACCTCTCGGACGGCCGCACGGTGGTGGTGGCGAGCGGCGACGCCGAGGCGCGCGGGGTCGAGGTGAGCGGCGGTCAGCAGTTGTGGCGGGCCGAGTTGCCCGGCCGGTGCCGCAGCGACCTCGGCACCACCGCCAGCGGACAGCTGATCGGTCTGGACCGGTGCGCCGGACCGGCGACCGTCGAGTTCCGGGACGCGGCGACCGGAGTGGTGCACGAACGGTGGCGACCGCCGGGTGGCCCGGACGAGTTGGTGGTGACTCCGCTCGGATGTCGTACCGGCCGGTCGGACTGCCCGGCCCTGCGCACCTCCGGGCCGGGCGACGCGGCCGGTCGGGGATGGCTGGTGGGCCCCGGCGAGCCGGTCGCTGCCCCCGTGCTCGATCCGGCCGGGGCCACGGTGGTGGGTGACCAGGTTGTCGTGGTGCTCGACGGAGCGGTGGTGGGTCGGTCGGCGCGTACGGGTGCCGAGTTGTGGCGGTCGGCCGATCTCGGCGCGGTGCGGGTCCTGGCCGTGCAGCCCGGCCGGGTGCACCTGCTGAGCGAAGCCAACAGCCTGGTGACGCTGGACCCGGTGACCGGCAGGCAACTGTCCCGCTTCTCGCTGAACGTCGGACGGGACGGGACGGGCTGGGTGCCCGGGGCGGTGGGGGCCGAGGGCGGCTACGTCGCGGTGGAACGTCTCCGCCGGCCGGTCGACCCTGCCGCGGACGACAGGCGCTACTACCTGACCGCCGAAGCGGTGATCCTGGCCGCCACCTGATCGTGGTGTCTCCGCTGCCCGGAAATCCGAACCGTACATACCCTTTGTCGGTAAAAGGTATGTTTTTCATGGTTCAGGTTTCCTCGGGAAGGGGTCCACGCATGGGCAGGACAGCAGCCAACTACCTCGTGGGTGGCGCACTGGCCGCCGCGGCGAGCCTCGCGCTCGCGGTTCCGCCGGTGCTCGACGCCGATCCCGCGTCGGCGCGCGGGTTCACTGCCGCCCGGGTCGCGCCGTCGGCGGACACCGGCGTCACCTTCGAGATCCTGCCGGCGTCACCGACGCCCACGCCGACGCAACCCGCACCACCCACGCCCACGCCGACACAACCCGCGCCACCCACGCCCACGCCGACACAACCCGCGCCACCCACGACGGCGCCACCCCAGCCCACGCCCAGCCACGGTCAACTGCCGGTCACCGGTTCCGGCGGGTCGACGTTGCTGCTCATCGGACTGGGCGTGATCCTGCTGATCGTCGGTGGCCTGGCCGCCAGTCGTCGGCGGCGAGTGTGACGTACGCCGGCCGTCGGCGGTTGGCGGAGGCCCGCCGCCGGCGGCCGATGTGCTGCGCGGCAGCCGGTGTGTCAGCGTCCGGCCGGGACTCGCTCCCGTGGCCTGCCGGTCGGAGGTCGAGGCGACTGGCGGGACCGGCGGCGGACCAGCACCGCGAGGCCAGCGAGGAGCAGGAGGCCCGCGACGACCGCCGCCACGGTCCAGCCGGACGTCATCCGGGAGATGACGCTGCCCCGCTTGCCGACCTGACCCGCGTCGGGAAACTGGATCTGCGCGCTGACGCTGCGCTTCACCAGACCGCTCTCCAGGTTCACCTCGATCTTCCAGGGCCCGTTCGGCAACGCGGCCGGCAGTCGGGCGATGACCTGCCCGGAGCCACCCGGCGGTAGCGTGACGCCCTGCCCGACCTGGAAGGGGCCGGCCCGGCTGTCGGCTGGTCCGTCGCTGAGGGTGACCGTGCCGGTCAGGTCGATGGCACGGCCGCCGGTGTTGGTGACCTGGGCGGTCACCGAGGGCTCGCCCTCGGGGCTGCGGGCCGGGCGAAGCTCACCGATCGAGAAGTCGGAGACCGGTTCACCTCCGGGTCCGATGTCGAGGTACATCCGGACGCCGACCCGGTGGATCTGGGTGACCTCCCCGCCGGCCCGGGGCGCGGAGGTGGCGGACGCCCAGACCACTCCGTACCGCTCGCCGCGCGAGGCGGGCGGCGGCACCGTGATGGTCGCCAGGACCCGGGCCTCGCCCCACGCTTTCACCTCGACAGCCGAGGTGTCGAGGGTGACCCAGGAGGTCAGCTCGTTGGTGGCGCGACCCTCGCCGAACCTGAACTCCGAACCCTCGACGGTCGCCGCCGCCGGGTAGACGTCGATGCGGCGGGCCTCGTCGGTGCGATTGGCGATCAGCAGTTGCCGTTTGATCGTGGTGCCCGGCGGCAGGTGATCGACGATGTAGCGCAACGCCCGGGGGTCGTCGCGGCGATTGGTGGGTGCCTCCAGCAGCCGGATTCCGAGGCGGTCGTCGGCGTCTGGCTCGGCCGCGCCGGCCCGGGTCGACAGACCCGGACCGGCGAGGGAGAGCAGCGCCAGTGCGACCGCGACGGTCGACCGGCCGTGGCGGCTAGGCCACCGAATGCGTCACCGTCCCGGTGTAGACGCCCGCGATGCTGTCCAGCGGCACGTTGACGACCAGGGTGGGGTTCCAGGCCGCGGTGTTGCCGCCCGTGCCACCGGTGTGGGTGAACGCCGTGAGTGGGGTGACGCTGTCCAGCGGCGCGGCGGCCGCGGCGTTGACCTGACCGGGCGTGAAGGTGCCGGTGCCGGTGGTCGCCGTCGCCGGGCCGGACCAGTAGTCGATCTCGCCCGGGAGGACCGTCTCGGCGGGGGTGCCGCCGCCGGTCTGGAAGACGGTGGCGGTCACCGAGGCCACCCAGGAGGCGTCCGCGGCACCCCGGGAGTCGGTGACCGTGACCGTGCCGAGTTGGCCGGTGATGACGCTGCCGGGCGCACCGCTGCCCAGATCGGCGGTGGCCGGCGCGTCGATGTCGAGGGTGCCCGCCTCCACCTCGAAGGTGACGGTCGTGTCGTCGGTGGGCGCGGCGGCGGCCGGTGCGGCGAGGAAGCCCACCATCGCGGCGGCGGCCGCTCCGGCGAGGCAGATCTTGGCAGTACGCACTGTTTGTTACCCCGTTCTCGAAGTGAGCCGGTGTGATTCCTCGATACAACCGGCTACTTCGGAAGATAGGGCAGTTAGCAGGCGTAAGCGGACAAACCGAACTTATGACCCGATCCGGGTCAGGTCAGTGCCGACTCGGCGGCCGCCAGGAACGCGTCGTTCTCGGCGGGGGTGCCGATGGTGACCCGAACCCCGTCCCCGGCGAACGGCCGCACGATCACGCCACGCGCCTCACACGCCTTGCCGAACGCCACCGCCCGCTCGCCCAGCGGCAACCAGACGAAGTTGGCCTGGCTCGCCGGCACCTCGGGCACGAACTTGCGCAACGCCTCGGTGACCCGGTCCCGCTCGGCGACGACCAGGGCGCAGCGGCGCTCCATCTCCGTCACCTGCGCCAGCGCGGCGAGCGCCCCGGCCTGGGCCGCAGTGCTGCTGGAGAACGGGGTGGCCACCTTGCGGATGGCCGCCGCCACCACCGGCTGGGCAACCAGCCAGCCCATCCGCAGGCCAGCCAGACCCCACGCCTTGGACAGGGTGCGCAACACCGCCACGTTCGGCCGGTCCAGGTAGTCGAGACCGTCCGGCACCTCCGGGTCGGTGACGAACTCCCGGTACGCCTCGTCGATCACCACGAGCACGTCGTCCGGCACCGCGTCGAGGAACCGGTCCAGCTCGGCCCGGCGCACCGCCGTACCGGTGGGGTTGTTCGGGTTGCAGACGAAGATCACCCGGGTCCGGTCGGTCACCGCCGCGGCCATCGCCGCCAGATCGTGCCCGTGCCCGGCGTCGTTGGGCACCCGCACGCTCGTCGCGCCGCTGGTCGCCACGATGATCGGGTACGCCTCGAAGGACCGCCACGAGTAGAGCACCTCGTCGCCGGGCAGGCAGGTGGCCCGGACCAGGTGCTCGGCGAGCGCCACCGACCCGCAGCCGGTGGCGATCCGGTCGGCGTGCACCCCGTACCGCTCGGCAAGCGCGTCACGCAGCGCGACCACGCCCATGTCCGGGTAGCGGTGCGAGGTGGTGATCGCCTCGGTGACCGCCTCCACCACGCCCGGCAGCGGCCCGTACGGCACCTCGTTGCTGGCCAGCTTGATGGCCTCCGGCAGGCCCAACTCCCGAGCCAGGTCGGCGGGACTGCGCCCCGGCACGTAGTTGGGCAGCGCGTCCAGGTCGGCGCGGGTCAGCCGCAGCGCCGGCTGGTGACGTCCGGAGTCGGTCATGGGGTGTCTCCCGAGGGCTGGTTGCGGTCGTTCGAGGGGGTGGGATCGTGCGGAACTTCGACGACGACCGTCTGCGCGCGCTTGTCGTGAAGCGCCTGACGCAGCGGATGGTCGAAGAGCGGGGAGAGGGCGTCGACGAGTTGCAGCACCAGACCGATCCCGGCGCAGTACCAGAGCAGAGTGGGCAGACCCAACGTGCTCCACCGGCTCAGCGACCGACCCATGCCCAGCGGCTGGTCGGCGGCGATCGGCACCGCCCGGATCCGCATCAGCCGCTTGCCGACGGTCTGTCCGTTGGCGGCCATGGCCGGCACCTCGTACGCCAACCAGAGCGCGGCGGCGACAAGCAGGATCACCAGCAGGAGCGATTCGGCCTGCGGGCCGGGCAACGGCAGGTCCTCGGTGGAGGTCTCGCTCCGCGCCGCCCGCCGGAAGACCTCCTGCCAGTACGGGGCCCACTCCTGCGCCAGACGCCAGACGAACCAGCCGTTGGCCACGATGTTCAGCGCGAAGACGAGGCCGAAGTCGATCAGCCGGGCAACGAACCGGCGGCCGTAACCGGCCAGCACGAGGCCGTGCGGCCGTGGCTCGGGCGGTCGCACCGGCACACCCGGGTGGCCGGGCGGGGGCGCCCAGCCCGGTTGGCCGCCCGGAGGCGCCCAGCCCGGCGGACTGCCCTGCGGACCCCAACCAGGCGGGCCGGCGGCCGGTCCCCAACCTGGACCGGGGCCGGGCTGCGGGCCGTACCCAGGTGGTGGGCCGTACCCCGGTGGTGGACCCTGCTGCGGCGGCCCGCCGGGCACGACGGTCGCCGGGCCCGAGGTGCCCACCGCGACGGGCGCGGTCGGGGTGACCGGCGCCGGCGGCGGCTCGACCGGCGGAGGGCCGTCCGGCGGGGTGGCATCGACGGGGATGGGCGCGCCGAGCCAACCCTCGCCGTCCCAGTAACGCCGGGTGTCGGTGTCGGCCGGGTCCACATACCAGCCGGGTTGAACGCTCACGCCGCCGCTCCGCTTCGCTGCGCGTCGGCGCGAGGCGCCACGCTTCTGAGCCTGATGGTTCGCTCGCTCACGCCGCCGCTCCGCTTCGCTGCGCGTCGGCGCGAGGCGCCACGCTTCTGAGCCTGATGGTTCGCTCGCTGCGCTCGCTCACGCCGCCGCTCCGCTTCGCTGCCTGCTGTTTCGGTCGTTGCGCTCGCTCACGAGGACACCTTAACGACGACCGTCTCGGCGAACTTGTCGTGGAGGCACTGCTGCCACGGCTTGTCCCAGACCTGCCACAACCCGTCGACGTAGGTGCCGGCCGGGACCAACGAGCCCCCCAGGTACTGCACGAGCCAGCGGCGGCCGGCCATCCGCCGGTCCAGCGTGCGGCTCGGGTCGATCGGCACCACGCGCAGCTTGAGCGCCCTCTTGCCCACCGTCTGACCGTCGCGCTTGAGGTATTCCACGTGGTAGAGCCAGTAGAACCCGAGCATCACGACGAGGAGCCCGAGCTGGAGCAGCAGGAGCGGCAGGAAGAACTCGACGAAGAGGGTGGCCATGTCCGGTTCCACCAGCGAGCCGTCCGGGTTGGTCCGGGTGATCTCGGTGAACATCCGCCACCAGAGGACGAGGAAGAACGGCAGGAACAGCACGAGCGACACGGCGCTGGCCAACGCCGTGTCGATCAGCCAGGCCAACAGCCGGTCGGCGAAGCTCGCCAGCGGCTGACCGGCCGGGCTCAGCGGCGGAGGCAGCGGACCGGGGGGGCCGGCGGGCCACGGTGGCGGGGCGTACCCGGGCGGGGCGTACTGCGGCGGGACGGCGTACCCGTGGGGGTGTGGTCCGGGCGGCGGCGCGACGCCGCCGGCGGCGGGCTGAGGCCCACCGGCCGGCGGCGTCGGGTACGACGGAGGCTGCGTCACGCTCGCAAGTGTTACAGGTTGCCGCGGGCTTCCTGCTCCCGCTCGATCGCCTGGAAGAGCGCCTTGAAGTTGCCCTTGCCGAAGCCCAGCGAGCCGTGCCGCTCGATCAGCTCGAAGAAGACCGTCGGGCGGTCCTGCACCGGCTTGGTGAAGATCTGGAGCAGGTAGCCGTCCTCGTCCCGGTCGACCAGGATCTTGCGGGCCTTCAGCTCCTCGATCGGCACCCGCACCTTGCCGATGCGGGCGCGCAGCTCGGGGTCCTCGTAGTACGAGTCCGGGGTGTCCAGGAACTCCACCCCGGCGGCCCGCATCGCGTCGACGCTGGCCAGGATGTCGTTGGTGGCGACGGCGATGTGCTGCGCGCCGGGGCCCTGGTAGAACTCCAGGTACTCGTCGATCTGGGACTTCTTGCGGGCGATCGCCGGCTCGTTGAGCGGGAACTTCACCTTGCGGGTGCCGTTCGCGACGACCTTGCTCATCAGCGCCGAGTAGTCGGTGGCGATGTCGTCGCCGACGAACTCCGCCATGTTGGAGAAGCCCATCACCCGCTTGTAGAACTCGACCCACTCGTCCATCCGGCCCAGCTCCACGTTGCCGACCACGTGGTCGACGGCCTGGAAGAAGCGCTTCGGCTGGATGCCGGCGTCGATCATCGGCTGCCGGTCCACGATCGGGCCGCGAGCGGCGAAGCCGGGCAGGAACGGGCCGGTGTAGCGCGACCTGTCGACGAGGGTGTGCCGGGTGTCGCCGTACGCGGCGATGGCGGCCATCCGGACGGTGCCGTGCTCGTCGGTCACCTCGTGCGGCTCCACGACGCTGGCGGCGCCCTGCGCGATGGCGTGCGCGTACGCGGCGTCGACGTCCGGCACCTCCAGCGCGATGTCGCTGATCCCGTCGCTGTGCTTCGCCACGTGCTCGGCGCCGTCGGCGTCCGGGCGCACCGCGCCGGTCAGCACGAACCGGGCCGAGCCACTGGTGAGCACGTACTGGGCGTGGTCCCGGTAACCCTGCTCGGGGCCGCGGTACGCCACGCAGGTCATGCCGAACGCGGTGGAGTAGTAGTGCGCGGCCTGCTTGGCGTTGCCGACCAGGAAGTGCACGTGGTCGAGGCCCCGGACCGGGAACGGGTCGTGGCTGATGTCGTGGTCGACAGCGCCGACGAGCCGGTCGACGTCGACGTCCTCGGTCGACTGGGGTCGGTCGATCGCCTGGGTCATGGTGGTCTCCCTCGCGTACCGGCCGGCCTCGTGGGCCGGTTCCTGTCCGAAGGATCGCGGGACGGGCATCGAGTGGGCAACTGTCGGCGTAAATGCTGGTCAGGTTGTGCATTCGGTATGGTGTTGACCCATGAATGGTGAGCAGGCTGTACAGCTCGACGCGCTCGACGTGCGCTTGATCGAACTGCTCGCCGAGGAGCCGCGGATCGGGGTGCTGGAATGCTCCCGCCGGCTCGGGGTGGCCCGGGGCACCGTGCAGGCCCGGCTGGACAAGCTCGTCGACCGGGGTGTCGTCGGCGGCTTCGGCCCGGAGATCGCACCGGCCGCGATCGGGTTCGGGGTGACCAGCTTCGTCACCCTGGAGATCAGCCAGCGGCACGGCCACGACCCGGTCACCGCCCACCTCGCCGCCATCCCCGAGGTGCTGGAGGCGCACACCATCACCGGCTCCAGCGACCTGCTCTGCCGGATCGTGGCCCGCTCCAACACCGACCTGCAACGGGTCATCGACCAGATCGTCTCCTCGGCCGGCATCACCCGGGCCTCGACGATCATCGCGCTGGCCGAGCAGATCCCGTACCGCACGCTGCCGCTGGTACGCAGCTCCGTGCGGGGGTCCTCGTAACACCTTCGCGCGCAGAAAGCGCGGCGACACGGCGGCGCGGGCGTACGGAAGTTCCGTGATCGTGGCTACGGTGTGCGGGTGGCGAAGGGGAGCGTGCGCGGTGGGCTGCTGCTCGGCCTCGCCGTGGTCGTCGCGCTCGCCGCGACCGGCGTGTGGAACCCCTTCCCCGGTCTGTGGGACTGGGTGGACCGCAGCGAACCCATCTCCGAGCCGGACGTGGTCTGGCAGCAACGGATCGGCGGCACCCCGCGCAGCGTGACGATCGCCGGCGACGCCGTCGTGGTCGAGCAGCGTACCCGGGTGGAAGCCCGCAGCCTGGCCACCGGCGCCCAGCTCTGGGAGCGCAAGGCGGACTGGTCGGCGGTCGCGGGCGGTGACCGGGACGCGGTCGTCGCCGTCGGCAAGCTCCTGGTCAAGGGGTACGAGCTGCTCGACCCGGCCACCGGGGCGACCCGGCGACGCGACGCCGACGCGGTGGCCGTCTGGACGTACCGCAACCTGCTCCTCGACGCCCGCTGCACGGACGCGACCGACTGCACCCTGAGCGCCTGGGACCCACGCGGCACCACGCCACTCTGGACGGCGTTCCTGCCCGGGGTGCACAGCGGCCTGCTCGCCGACAACCCCGGCCTGCGCGGCACCCGTCGGCTCACCGCCACCCGCATCGACGACGGGGTGGCCGGGGCGGAACCAGCGCCACCGCTGCTCGGCTTCCCGGTGGACGGTCGGGTGCACGTCGTCGACACCGCCACCGGTCGCGTGTTGCAGAACGTCGAACCCGGGCGGGACGAGCGGCTGTCCGTGGTGGGCGGCCGGATGCTGCGGATCGCCGCCCGATCCCAGGACGGCACCTGCTACTTCGCCATCTCCGCCCGGGACCCGGCGACCGGTCAGGAGGCCTGGCAGCGTGCCGGGGTCAACCTGCGGACCGCCGACAGCGCCGGCTGCGTGCAGCGCGAAGATCCGCAGGGCGCGCGGAACGTGCTGATCGGTGTCGGCCCGGACGGCCGCGAGGCGGTCGTCGACGGGTACGACGGCCGGCTGCTCTGGGTCGGCGAGGCGGGCACCAAGCTGATCGCTGTCGACGACCGCTACGCGGTGTTCCGCGCCGCCGACAAACGTTCGGTGGTCGCCCGTCAGCTCGGCACCGACCGGGTGCTGTGGAGCCGGCCCGCCACCGGCAAGGCCGGTGCCGCGCTGACCCCGTACGCGGCGGTGGTCACCGACGAGAAGCCGTCCCGGTTGGTCGCTGTGGACCCGCGCAACGGGCGGGAGTTGGCCATGCTGCGCACCTCGGCCAACGCCCTCGCCGTCGGGTCGCAAGGCATGATCATCGGCGAGGGACGCGAGATCGGCTACGTCCGCTTCGGCGCTGCCGGGGGCTCACCGGCCCGCCCGCCCGGCGACGGTGGGAACCCCGCGCCGGGCGGCACCGGCCCCGGCGGGCCGACCAACGGCGACTGCGGGCCGAAGGGCGAACTCTGCCCCGACCCGGACGGCGGCAAGGACGGCTGAGGGCCTGGTCACCCGCTGGATGAGCGGGCGGCGGGCCCGCGGGATGAGAGCGGCGTCCCAGGACCCGCCCGGCGGGTGGGAGTGATCGACCGGTCTGCCCTAGGCTTGCCGCTCATGAGCAGTGCCGCCGCATTCTCGTACGCCCCCCTGCTGCCGACCGGCCCCGACCAGACGGACTATCGCCTGGTCACGGACGAGGGCGTCGACGTCGTACACGGCCCGGGAGGCCGTCGGTTCCTCACCGTGGAGCCGGCCGCGCTCACCGCGCTGACCGCCGAGGCGATGCACGACATCGCGCACTTCCTCCGCCCCGCGCACCTGGCCCAGCTCCGGGCGATCATCGACGACCCGGCGGCCTCGCCGAACGATCGGTTCGTCGCGCTGGACCTGCTGCGCAACGCCAACATCGCCGCCGGCGGGGTGCTGCCGATGTGCCAGGACACCGGCACCGCGATCGTGATGGGCAAGCGTGGCCGGCACGTGCTCACCGACGGCGCGGACGCCGAGGCCATCTCCCGGGGCGTCTACCAGGCCTACACCAAGCTCAACCTGCGCTACTCCCAACTCGCCCCGCTGACCATGTGGGACGAGCGGAACACCGGCAGCAACCTGCCGGCCCAGGTCGAGCTGTACGCCGAGGACCCGGACGGGCACCCCGACGCGTACAAGTTCCTGTTCATGGCCAAGGGCGGTGGCTCGGCCAACAAGTCGTACCTCTACCAGGAGACCAAGGCGCTGCTCAACCCGACGCGGATGATGCAGTTCCTGGAGGAGAAGCTGCGGCTGATCGGCACCGCCGCCTGCCCGCCGTACCACCTGGCCATCGTCATCGGCGGCACCTCCGCCGAGTACGCCCTGAAGACCGCGAAGTACGCCAGCGCGAAGTATCTCGACGCGCTGCCCACCTCCGGCTCGATGAGCGCGCACGGCTTCCGCGACCTGGAGCTGGAGGCGGAGGTGCTGGAGCTGACCCGCAACTTCGGCATCGGGGCCCAGTTCGGCGGCCGGTACTTCTGCCACGACGTCCGGGTGGTCCGGCTGCCCCGGCACGGCGCGTCCTGCCCGGTGGCGATCGCCGTCTCCTGTTCGGCGGACCGGCAGGCGGTCGCCAAGATCACCCCGTCGGGTGTGTGGCTGGAGCGACTGGAAACCGACCCGGCGCGGTTCCTGCCCGACGTCACCGACGACGCGCTCGACGCCGAGATGGTCGTCCGGGTCGACCTGAACCGGCCGATGGACGAGATCCGCGCCGAGCTGTCGAAATACCCGGTGAAGACCCGGCTGTCACTGTCCGGCCCGCTCGTGGTGGCCCGGGACATCGCGCACGCGAAGATCGCCGAGCGGCTGGACGCCGGTGAGCCGATGCCGCAGTACCTGCGCGACCACGCGGTCTACTACGCCGGCCCGGCGAAGACCCCCGAGGGCTACGCCTCCGGCTCCTTCGGCCCGACCACGGCCGGCCGGATGGACGCCTACGTGGAGCAGTTCCAGGCCGCCGGCGGCTCCCAGGTGATGCTCGCCAAGGGCAACCGGTCCGGCCAGGTGACCCGTTCCTGCCAGCGGCACGGCGGTTTCTACCTCGGCTCCATCGGCGGCCCCGCCGCCCGCCTCGCCCAGGACTGCATCAAGCACGTCGAGGTGCTCGAATACGCGGAGCTGGGCATGGAGGCGGTCTGGAAGATCGAGGTGGAGGACTTCCCCGCCTTCATCGTGGTCGACGACAAGGGCAACGACTTCTTCGCCGAGGTCACCAAGCCGGTGCTCACCGTCGGCCGCCGCTGACCCGACCGGCACGGCAAGGGGCGTCGAGCGAATCCGCTCGACGCCCCTTCTGTCGCCCGTGCTGAACCGACATCGGTGCGCCCGCCCCCGGTGGGGGTGATGGGACGTGCGCACCGCCCCCGTCGGATGCCGTCACCGACAACCCGGAGTGAGTGTCCGATGGACCGCTGCCGATCCGCTCTCACATCGCTATCGCCTGACTGAGCCGATCTGTCACCGCCGGACTACGCTGCTGAAAGTCGGGCCAGTGATGCGGGGGAGCAGATGCGGTTCGGGATCCTGGGGCCTCTGCGGGTCGGCGGTGGCGAGGCCACCGTCACCGCTGGTCGAGACCGGATCGTGCTCGCCACGCTGCTGTTACGGGCCGGCCGGCTCGTGCCCGTGGAAGAGCTTGTCGACGCGGTGTGGGAGGAACGCCCCCCGGCGACCGCCCGGGCTCAGCTACAGACCTGTGTGTCGCGACTGCGACGCCGGTTCGCCGAACTGGGGCTGACACCGGAGGCCATCGTCACCGATCCGGCGGGGTACGGCGTCCGTACCGGGCCGGACGACCTGGACGTCGAGGTCTTCGCCAGGGGGGTGGAGGCGGCCCGTGCCGCCGCCGAGGCCGGTTGGCTGGACGACGCGCGGACGGAATACCGCGCCGCCCTGGCGCTCTGGCGCGGGCCGGCCCTCGGCGGCATCCCGAGCCGCAGCGTCCGCCGCCGCGCGCAGGCCCTCGACGAGCAGCGCCTGACCGCGTTGGAGGAGTGCGTCGACGTCGAGCTGCGTCTCGGCCGAGGCGCCGAGTTGATCGACGAACTCACCGAGAGCGTCGACCAGCATCCGCTGCGGGAGCGACTGCGCGGCCAACTGATGCTCGCCCTCTCCTCGGTCGGTCGACAGGCCGACGCGCTCGGGGTCTACCGGGAGGGTCGGCGGTCCTACGCCGAGGAACTGGGCATCGAACCGGGCGCCGAGCTCCAGAAGCTGCACCAACGCGTACTCGCCGGCGATCTGGTCCTGGCCGGTCGAGCGTCGTCGCCGATCCAGCCGGTCCGCTCACTGCCCCGGGCGATCGGCGACTTCACAGGTCGGCAGCAGACGCTGGCCCGCCTGATCAAGGACGTGGAGGCCGGCGCGCGCATCCAACTCATCGACGGAATGGCCGGCAGCGGTAAGACCACCCTCGCGGTGCACGTCGCCACCGCCCTCGCCAACGACTACCCGGACGCCCAGCTCTACATCGACCTGCACGGGCACAGCGAGCGCACCCCCCTGACACCCGCCGCGGCGGTGGCCACACTGCTGCGGCAGCTCGGTCTGCCGGCCGAGCGGGTGCCGACGAACCAGGACGACCGGTTGGCGCTCTGGCGCACCGAGCTGGCCGGACGACGCGCCCTGCTGGTGCTCGACAACGCGGCCACCGCCGACCAGGTGACACCCCTGCTGCCAAACGGTTCGCACTGCCTGGTCCTGATCACCAGCCGTCGCCGGTTGGTCGGGGTGGACGAGGGACGGCCGTCCTCACTGCCCGTACTCGACACGGACGAGGCGATCGAACTGCTCGGGCACGTGGTCGGCGTCGACCGGGTGGCGGCCGAACCGGAGGCGGCGACCGAGGTCGTCCGCCGTTGCGGCCACCTGCCACTCGCCATCCGGCTGGCCGGCGCCCGACTGGCGCACCGGCCCCGTTGGCGCATCGCCGACCTGGCCGAGCGGCTGATGAGCCGACCCGACCCGTTGGCCGAGTTCGAAGCGGGCGACAGGTCCGTCGCGCGGGCCTTCGCCCTGTCGTACGCCCAGGTGTCGCCGACGGCGCAGCGTGCGTTCCGGCTGCTCGGCCTGCACCCGGGGGTACGGTTCGACAACTCGGTCGCCGCCGTCCTCGCCGAACTGCCCCTACCCGACGCCCAGGACCTGCTCGACGAGTTGGTCGACGCGAACCTGGTGGAGGAGGCCGAGCCGGGCCGGTACCGGTTGCACGACCTGGTCCGGGAGTACGCGCGGACCCTGGTGTCCGAGCCGGGTCGAGAAGCCGAGCGGCGGGACGGCATCGAACGTCTGCTCGACCACCACCTGCACGTCGCCACGGCGATCGCCCGCAAGAAGGAGCTCTCCTCGCTCCACTCGCTGATCGTGGTGGCGGAACCGCTCCGCCCCGACCTGGTCGCGCTCGTCGCCGAGCAGGGCCAGGCCTGGCTCGACGAGAACCTGGCGGTGTGGACCGCCCTGGTCCGGTTGGCGGAGACCGAGGCATTCCCCCGCTACTGCTGGCAGTTGGCGAGGGCGTGCTGGTTCGCCCAGTTCGAGGGCGGTCGGCTGGATGAGCTGATCGAGACACACACCATCGGCCTGCGCGCCGCCGAGGCGTTGGGCGACGACCGGGCAGTGGCGACGGTGCTCAACTATCTGGCCTCGGCCCACTACCGGCTGGGTGATTTTCCGGAGTCGATCCGGGTCATGGAGAGGTCACTCGGGATCTTCCGCGAGCTGGGTCTGCGCAGCGGGTTCCGCAACTCGCTCGGCAACCTGGGCAGCTCGTACGCCGCCAACTTCGAGTTTCGCCGCGCCCGGGAGTGCTTCGACGAGGCCCGCGCGTTGGCGACGCGGATGCGCGACAAGGAGGCGCTGACCAACGAACTCAACAACCTGTCGATGACCCTGCTGCTGTGGGGACGGCTCGACGAGGCGCTGCTCCTTGCCCGACGGCACCTGGGCATCGCACGCGAGATCGGCGGCCCGCGCCGACTCGGCAACGCCCTCGGGCATCTCGGGATGATCCGGCATCGGATGGGTGACGTGGGGCCGGCCAGCCGGTTGCTGCACGTGGCTCTGCGTTTCAAGCGGCAGATGGGCACCCGGTTCGGTGAGGGTGAGGTGTTGAACGAGATCGGGATGATGGAACGGGAGGCTGGGCGCCCGGAGCAGGCCGCCGACCTGCACCGCGCGGCACTTGTCGCGATGACCGAGGTGGGGGACCGCGTCGCCCAGTGCGGCTCGCGCAACCTGCTGGCCCGAGCCATCCTGGACCAGGGGGACGTGACAAGCGCCCTCGACCTGCATCGCCGGGTGCTCGCCGACGCCACAGGGCTGGGAGCCCGAAACGAGCAGGGCCGGGCGCTGACAGGCATCGCCCGCTGCCTGCTTGCGAGCGACCCGGCGGCGGCGCGAGCGCACTTGACCCGGGCGCTGTTCCTGTTCCGCCAGATCGAGTCGCCGGACCAGCACGAGGTGGAACGGCTGCTCGCCGAGTTGGGCTGACGGATCATCTGCGAGTCGGCCACGGGCGCGGCAGGATGGTACGTGTGACGACTCCAGAGGCGACCGGTTACCGGATCGAACGCGACTCGATGGGCGAGGTGGAGGTGCCCGCCGAGGCGCTGTGGCGGGCACAGACCCAGCGGGCGGTGCAGAATTTCCCGATCTCCGGCCGGGGCATCGAACCGGCCCAGATCAAGGCCCTGGCCCAGATCAAGGGCGCGGCGGCCGAGGTCAACGGCGAGTTGGGCGTGATCGAGGCCAACGTGGCAGCCGCCATCGCCGCAGCCGCCGCGCACGTGGCCGACGGCGGCTACGACGACCAGTTCCCGGTGGACGTGTTCCAGACCGGTTCGGGCACCTCGTCGAACATGAACGCCAACGAGGTGATCGCCACCCTGGCCGGCCGGGAGCTGGGCTCACCTGTGCACCCGAACGATCACGTCAACGCCTCCCAGTCCAGCAACGACGTCTTCCCGTCCTCGATCCACCTGGCCGCCACCCAGTTCATCGTGGAGGACCTGCTGCCGTCGCTGGGCCACCTGGCAGCGGCGTTGGAGGCCAAGGCGGCGGAGTTCGAGACGGTCGTCAAGGCCGGACGCACCCACCTGATGGACGCCACCCCGGTCACCCTGGGCCAGGAGTTCGGTGGGTACGCCGCCCAGGTCCGCTACGGCATGGACCGGCTGGAAGGCGCGTTGCCCCGGCTGGCCGAGCTGCCACTCGGCGGCACCGCCGTCGGCACCGGGATCAACACCCCACTCGGCTTCGCCGCTGCCGTGATCGGCAAGCTCCGCGAGTCGACCGGGCTGCCGCTGTCCGAGGCGCGCAACCACTTCGAGGCGCAGGGTGCCCGGGACGCGCTCGTGGAGACGTCGGGGCAGCTACGTACCGTGGCGGTCGGCCTCTACAAGATCGCTAACGACATCCGGTGGATGGGTTCCGGTCCGCGTGCCGGCCTCCGCGAACTGCGTATCCCCGACCTTCAGCCCGGCTCGTCGATCATGCCCGGCAAGGTCAACCCGGTGGTCGCCGAGGCGATGCGGCAGGTCTGCGCACAGGTGATCGGCAACGACGCGACAGTCGGCTTCGCCGGCTCCCAGGGCGACTTCGAGCTGAACGTGATGCTCCCCGTGATGGGTCGCAACCTGCTGGAGTCGATTCGGCTGCTCTCCGCGGTGAGCCGGCTGTTCGCCGACCGGCTGGTGGCCGGCCTGGTCGCGGACGCCGAGGTCTGCCTGGCGTACGCCGAAGGCTCACCGTCGATCGTCACCCCACTCAACCGCTACCTGGGGTACGACGAGGCCGCCTCGATCGCCAAGGAGGCGCTGGCCAAGCAGATCTCCATCCGCGAGGTGGTGATCTCCCGGGGCCACGTCGACTCCGGCAAGCTCACCGAGACCCAGCTCGACGAGACGCTCGACCTGCTCCGGATGACCCACCCCTGACCCCGCTGAGCGCTGCCCGGCCGCCGCCCGGCCGCGGTCTGTCCCGCTCAGGGCGTGTGTCGTGGTCTGTCCCGCTCAGGGCGTGTGCCGTGGTCTCGCCCAGCCGAGGAAGCGGGTGAAGAGTGCGGCGGGGTCCGGGCCGTCGTGCGGGTTCAGGCGGTACAGGTCGGCAGCCGCCTCGTGCAGGACCGCGCACAGGTAGACGCTCAACCCGATCCGGTCGTGCGCGTACTCCCGGCGCAGGGTGAGTCGGGCGACCGGGCACGGCCACGGTGCGGCGCAGACCCGGCAGAGCCACAGCGGGCGCAGGGCCAGGTGCTTTCGAGGTGGAGTCGTGGCACGGTCGGTCGGGGTGGTCCGGGACATGCGACGGCCTTCCTTTCGACCTGAATCGTTTGTGGCATCACGCCGCGCTCCCCGCGCGTCCCGGGCCGGGCTGCGCGTCCGGGTCGGGCTGCGCGTCCGGGCCGGGCCGTGCGTCCGGGCCGGGCCGTGCGTCCGGGCCGGCTGCGCGTCCGGGCCGGGCTGCGCGTCCCGGGCCGGGCCAAGATCGTGCTCGAACCAGGATGTAGTGGCTTCCGCACGCCGGGACCCCACTGTTTCCACGATCGAGCACGATCTTGCGCGGCCAGTCGGGGTGACCGGCGTGATGGGGATATGGGAGGTGGGACCGCCCGGCACGGGGGAGCGGGCGGTCCCGTGCGGCGCCGGCAGATCCCGGGGGACGGGGAGCGGTGCCGCGCTTCACAGTCTGGTGATCAGGCGACTACGGTCGGAAGGGTTTGGCCGCGTCGTCATAGTCGCCCTGTTTCGGGTGGCACCGCCGCTGGCGGCCGGCTGGAGATGATCGTCGGCGGGGTGGAGGGCGGGTACGGCATGGCCGATGGACAGATGACGGCGGCGGCGTTCCTGATCGCGGAGCTGCGCCGGGCACGGGCTCGGCGGGGTTGGAGTCAGGACGAGTTGGCCAAGGCGGTGAACTACTCGGCGTCGATGGTCAGCGCCGTAGAGCTGGGCCAGCAGGCGCCGACCGCCAAGTACCTGGAACTCGTCGACCGCGCCCTGGACACCGGCGGCCTCTTCGGCCGGATGTCCACCGAACTGGTCAGCCTGGACCGGGCACAGCCCTGGCTACGTGGCTGGCAGGCGATCTTCGAGCAGGCGCGCGCGGTCCGGTTGTATGAGCACTGCTACGTGCCGGGGCTCTTTCAAACGGAGACCTATGCGCGAGCGGTCTTCGAGGCGGGCGGCCTGCTCGCTCGCGACGAGGTCGACCGGCGACTGGCCGCCCGGATGGAGCGTCAGGACGTGCTGCACAGCGAGCGTGCGCCGCAGATCGTGGCGGTGCTGGACGAGGCCGTGCTGCGGCGACGGGTGGGCGGGCGGAAGGTGATGCGCGACCAGACGCTGCACCTGGTGGGCATCGCCAACGGGCACCCCCGGGTCCGGTTGCACGTAGTGCCGCGATCCGCCGACGAGTACCCGGGGCTCGGTGGGCCGTTCGCGCTCGCTGCCCTGCCCGACGGCACGGAACTGGCCTATCTGGAGTGCCAGGTCCGCGGCCAGGAGCTGGACCAGCCGCAGGATCTGTTGCGGTTGCAGCGGGTCTGGGAGGCTACCTTGGGTGAGGCCCTGCCCCCGCAGGCGTCCATCGAGTTGATGAACGAGGTGGCCGAGTCGTGGAGTTGACCGACGCTCGCTGGCGCAAGAGTAGTCGCAGCAACCAGGACAACTTTTGCGTCGAGGTGGCGACGAATCTTGGGGACGTGGTCGGGGTGCGAGACAGTAAGGACTCGGACGGGCCCGTGTTGGTTGTCGACGCGTACTCCTGGCGGCTCTTCGTGGTCGCGCCCCCGCGCTGACGCGACCGCCTCGCCCGCGACGGTGGTCGCGGGGTTTCTTTGGCAGCAACTTCGGCGATGTTGCTGCCTCGTCACGGTCTGAGGCAGCAACTTCCCCGATGTTGTGCGGATCTTGGATACGGCGGCGCGGGTAAACGGCTCGACGGTGGTGTGTGGTGGCGGGATGATCCCGTTATGAGGGACCTGCCCTGCACCGAGCGGTTGCGGTTTCGGCGGTTGACCATGGCGGACGTCGACCTGCTTGTCGAGTTGGACGGTGATCCCGAGGTGATGCGGTTCCTCAGCGGTGGTGTCGCCACGCCGCCGGCCACGGTCCGCGACGAGCAGTTGCCGAGGCTCCTCGGTCAGTACGAGCGGCATCCCGGGCTGGGGCGGTGGGCGGCGCACGATCGGAAGTCGGGCGAGTTCCTGGGCTGGTTCGCGCTCGACCCGTCGGCGGACGGCACCGAGGCCGAGTTGGGCTACCGGCTGCGGCGCTCGACGTGGGGGCGGGGGCTGGCCACGGAGGGTTCGCGGGCGTTGGTCCGGTACGCCTTCGACACCGTCGGGGTGCGTCGGGTCTGGGCCGAGACGATGGCTGTCAACGAACGCTCGCGGCGGGTGATGGCCAAGGCGGGTCTGCGCTATGTGCGGACCTTCCACCTCCGGTGGGACGATCCGATTCCGGGGACCGAGCAGGGCGAGGTGGAGTACGAGTTGCGGGCCGAGGAGTGGGCGGCCACCGCTCAGGAGCGGCCGGCGGCGCGTCGGGCGCGGTAGGCGGTCACCGCGGCGCGGTTGCCGCAGCCGGCCTCGCAGAACCGCCGCGACCGGTTGCGAGACAGGTCAACGACCACGTTGTCGCAGTCCGGGTACTCGCAGATCCGCAGTCGGCTCAGCTCGCCCATCCGGACCAGGTCGGCGATCGCCATCGCCGCCTCCACCGCTATCCGGGTGGCCAGCGGCGCGTCGCGGGGCGTGGCGTGCAGGTGGTACGGCTCGTCGTCGTGCTCGATGAGCTGCGGCAGCGCCTTGTGTTCCAGTAGTAGGCCGTTGACGATGGCGACGATCTCGGGCGGTTCGGCGGACCAGATGCGGCGCAGCCGGGGCCGCAACTGCTGGACGCCGCGCAGCTCCGCGTCGGTGTGCTCGTGCCGCCCGCTGTAGGAGTAGCGGACGAAGAAGGCGTCCAGCGCGGCAATGTCGGGCAGCAACTCGCCGTCCCGGCCCGCGGTGTTGACCAGCGCGGCGGCGGCGATCAGGGAACATTCGGTGTCATGAGCAAATAGCACCTTGACTCCTGTCATAGCTTCCGCCTAGCGTCATCAGCACAAGGATAGTTTGCTCATGACACGGTGCCGACCCGAGGAGCGCGACATGCACTCACGACCTGCCGCCGGCGCCGCCTTGGCGGTGCTCTCCGCAGTCACCTTCGCCACCTCCGGCACCTTCGCGCGATCACTCATCGAGGCCGGCTGGTCCGCCGAGTCGGCAGTGATCGCCCGGGTCGGTATCGCCGCCCTGGTGCTGGCGATCCCCGCCCTGCTGTCGCTGCGGGGCAGGTGGGCCGTGCTGCGGAGCAACGCCACGGCCATCGGGCTGTTCGGGCTCCTCGGGGTGGCGCTGGCCCAGGTCTGCTTCTTCAACGCCGTGCGCTATCTGCCGGTCGGTGTCGCGCTGCTGCTCGAATACCTGGGCATCATCCTCGTCGTGGGGTGGATGTGGCTACGGCACGGGCAGCGACCCCGCCGGCTCACCGTGGCCGGGTCGGTGGCCGCCCTGGTCGGGCTGGCGTTCGTGCTCGACCTCGCCGGCACCGCCGACTTCCACCCCGTGGGTGTGCTCTGGGGTCTGGGTGCGGCATTCGGCCTGGCCGGGTACTTCGTGCTCGCCGGGCGGGTCGACCCCCGACTGCCCTCGGTCGCCCTGGCCAGCGGCGGAATGGCCGTCGGCGCCGCCGTGCTGCTCCTCATCGGGCTGACCGGCCTGCTCCCGCTGCACGCCACCTTCGGCGAGGTCACCTTCGCCGGGCAGCCCACCAGCTGGTTGCTGCCGATCGCCGGGCTCTCGCTGGTGGCCGCCGTCATCGCGTACCTGGCCGGCATCGCCGGCACCCGGATCCTCGGCCCCCGGCTGTCGTCGTTCGTCGGGCTGACCGAGGTGCTCTTCGCGGTGCTGATCGCCTGGCTGTTCCTGGACGAGCTGCCCACGGGGTGGCAACTCCTCGGCGGCGCGTTGATCGTCGCCGGGGTCGCGCTGGTCCGACTCGACGAGCTGCGCGGAACTCCGTCGGCACCCGCGCCCGTCTCGCCCGAGCCCGCGCTGGCGCTCGACGGTCGATGAGACAGTGGGCAGCGTGCTGACCACAGTGGTGTTCGACGCCGACGAAACCCTGCTCGACCTGCGCCCCGCGGTGACCGGCGGGCTGGTGGCCGTCCTCGACGAAATGCGGCGGCGTAGCCAGGCGGCGAACGAGGTGACCCTCGCCGAACTGGAATCGGACTGGGACGCGGTCTTCGGTGACCTGTCGGCCGCCCCGGTCGTGGAGATCCGCCGCGCCGCCCTGGCCCGGTCGCTGGCCCGCGCCGGCCTGAACGACCACCTGGACGAGATCGCCGTCCTCTTCTTCGCCCGCCGGTTCGCCCTCACCAGGCCCTTCCCGGACGTGCCGGCGGCGTTGGCCGCGTTGCGCTCCCGGTACACCCTGGGCTTCGCCACCAACGGCAACAGCCGCGCCGAACGCTGCGGGCTCACCGGTGAGTTCACCTTCGAGATGTACGCCCACGAGAACGGCCTGCCCAAGAAGCCGGCCCCGGAGTTCTACGCGGCGGTGGTCGCGGCAGCCGGGGTGCCAGCCGGCCAGATCGTGTACGTCGGGGACTCGTGGGAGCACGACGTGGTGGCACCGCAGCGAGCGGGCTTGCGATCGGTGTGGCTGAACCGACACGGTCTGCCGCGCCCGGACGATTCCGTGCCCGATGCCGAAGTGTCCAGCCTGGCCGACCTGCCGGCCGCGCTCACCAACCTGCCGGCCGTGCGGACCGACGTACCGGCGGTGCTGACCGAAGTGCCGGCTTCGCGGGCCGACGTGCGGGCCGACGTGCCGGCCTCGCGGGCCGATGCGCCGGCCGCGCTGATCGACGTGCCGGCCTCGCGGGCCGATGCGCCGGCTTCGCGGGCCGGTGCGCGGGGCGGTCTGCGGGCTTGATCGACTCGATTTTCTTGAAGGTGGGGTGTCGAGGTGCGGTGGAAGGCGCGGTTTGCGGGAACCCGAGTCGATCATGGTCATGTGGGCGATCCCCGTCGCCATCCGCGGCTGACCAGCGCGTCCCGCACCTCCCGAAGCACCGCCGGGAACTCACGGTTCAGCCGTCGGCTGGTCACGTGCAGGACCAGCCAACCCGCGTTGACCAGTAGGTTCAGCCGACGGCGGTCGCGGTGCAGTTGCTCTGCGTCGGAGTGCCACTTCCCGTCGTACTCCACCGCTACCCGATATTGCGGCCAGGCCAGATCGGGGTGCAGGACAACGCCGATGGGCAGGCGTACCGGATGTTGCGCCACGGGGCGCGGCAGCCCACCCAGCACCAACCGCACGCGTAGGTGCGACTCTGGCGGAGATTCGGCTCCGCCGTCGGCCAGGTCGAAGACCCAGCGCGCTCGTCGCCCACCGGGCCGATCGGCGTTGCGGGCAGCCAGGGCGGCCAGGGTGTCGCGATCGGCCAGCCCCTGCCCGAGCAGCGAGTCGACGATGGCGACGGCCCGAACCGGATCGAGCCAGACAGCCGTTTCCCAGGCGGCCCGCCCAGGGTCGGACCGGGGGATGAGGACACCCTGCTCTCGAGACCCGAGTGTGCTGGCCGCCGTCCACCCAACGCCCGGCCGGGCCGTCGCGATGGCCCCTGCTCTGATGGACGCCGCCGGGCGGAACAGTTGTCGTGTTGGGCGTGGTGACGTTCCGCCGGCAGGTGGGCGCTCTGCTCCCATAGGTCGCGCCGCATCACGTGGACGTCCAGCGCTCGACGGCCGCCCTGCGGCTGGTGGCCGTCTTGTGTCCGGTGGTTGGCTCGCGTCCGGTGGTTGGCCCGCGGCTGGTGGCCGTCCTGCGTCCGGCGGATGGCCTGCGGCTGATGGTCGTCTTGTGCCTGGCAGTCGCCGTGTCGTTGGTGAGGGCGCGGCCGGCTCTGGGGTTTCGCTCGCCGTTAGTGGGGTGAGGGCGTTGACGTGCACACTGAGGCCGCGCTGTGGGCCGACCCGCAATGATCGGGGCACGAGGACGTGCACATCGTCGGTGAAACTCGCGGCGTGTAGGACGCCGTGCAGGTAGGCGGCCGACGGGCCGCCGACGACCACTCCGGGCGGTAGCCGGAGGAGTGCGGCGCGACATGCGAGGGCGTGGTCCCGCTCCAGCCGCGCATCGGCGTAAATGTCGTGGCGCAACCGCACCCAGGCGGAGTTGCGCAGCTGATGTTCGGTGAGCAGGCCGTCCCGGACGGCGTCGGAGCCGCGGAAGACCTGCCAGGTCAGGGCATCGGGGCGATGCGGACGTGGTGGCATGCCAAGCAGCCTGCCGACCACCCACCGGCCACCGAAACCCCTGTGGACAACCCGGCCCGCGCGTCCCGCCGGACCTGTGGACAACCACGAACCCGCCTGCCGATTGTGCTATAGCCCCGGCCGGATCGACCGACACGGGCGCCTTTGGACCGTCCGCCGGTGGTGATCCACTCGCGTTTCTGAAAGTCGGGCGGTCGTTGGCCTTGGGACATCGCGACTTTCATGAACCCGAGTTGATCAAGCCAGCGAGGTGGTGGTCGCGGGGTCGGGATTAGCTGAGGGCTGTGGTGATGGCTGTGGCGGCGGCTTGCACCTGGGGGCCGATCGTGTCCACGTCCAGCGGGGCGAGCGCGACCACGCCGACGCTCGCCTCCAGGCCGGGTACGCCGAGCACCGGCGCGGCCACCCCGTACGCCCCGGCCTGTAACTCCCCGCTGCTGCTCACCGGCGCAGCCTCCCCGGATCGGCCGGCCAGGATGGCTCGGCCCGCGGCCCCTCGGTCCAGAGGGTGGCGGGCCCCGGCACGGTACGCGACGTGGAACGACGTCCAGGTCGGCTCGACCACGGCCAGGGCGACGCCCTCGCCACCCTCGACGACGGTCAGGTGTGCGGTCGCGCCGGCCTGCTCGGCGAGGCGGCGTAGCGCGGGCAGGGCACCGTCGGCGAGCAGCGGCTGGGCGCGTCGGGCCAGGTGCAGCAGTCCGGCGCCGAGGTGTAGCCGTCCGACGCCGTCGCGGCGCAGCATGCCGTGCCCGGTGAGCGGGCCGACGAGCCGGTAGACGGCGGCCCGACCGACGCCGAGCCGGTTGGCAGCCTCGGTGACGGTCAGGCCGCCCGAGGCGTCGGCAACCAGGTGCAGCAGCCGTAACCCTCGGTCGAGGGTCTGCGACATCTCCCCGGGGCGTCCCGCGACGGCGTCGACAAGCCCGGCCGGTCCGACCGCGCCGGCTTGTCCGACCGCGTTGGCCTGCCCCGGCACAGCGTCGGTGGGGGCACTGGAGTGGGCTGGGGTCTCACCGGAGCGTGCGGTCGCGTCCACGTCTGGCAGCGTACGACCCGGCACCGGCCGATCCGGACAGGCACGGACAGCTACCCTTGTACGGTGACGCTACGCCTGTATGACACTGCCACCCGATCGGTGCGGGACTTCGTCCCGCGGGAAGCCGGCAAGGTGGGGGTCTACCTGTGTGGTCTCACCCTTCAGTCTCCGCCGCACATCGGCCACCTTCGCTCCGGCGTCAACTATGACGTGCTGCGACGCTGGCTGCAGGCCGCCGGCTACGAGGTCACCTTCATCCGCAACCTGACCGACATCGACGACAAGCTCCTGGTCAAGGCGGGCGAGCAGGGTCGGCCGTTCTGGTCGATCGCGTACGCGAACGAGTTGCTCCTCGCCGAGTCGTACCGGGCGTTGAACGTGTTGCCGCCCACCTACGAGCCGCGGGCCACCGGGCACATCCCGGAGATGCACGAGCTGATCACCAAGTTGGTCGCCGACGGGCACGCGTACCCGGCCACCGACGGCTCCGGCGACGTCTACTTCGACGTGGCGTCGTGGCCTGCGTACGGGTCGCTGTCGGGTCAGTCTCCGGACGCGATGCAGTCGGCCGGGGACGCGCCGGACCGGGGCAAGCGGGACCCGCGCGACTTCGCGCTCTGGAAGGGTGCCAAACCGGACGAGCCGGCGGACGCCTACTGGCCGTCGCCCTGGGGGCTGGGCCGCCCTGGTTGGCACATCGAGTGCTCGGCGATGTGCTGGCGCTATCTCGGCCCCGAGTTCGACATCCACGGCGGCGGTCTGGACCTGACGTTCCCGCACCACGAGAACGAGATCGCCCAGTCCAAGGCCGCCGGTCTGCCGTTCGCCCGCTACTGGGTGCACCACGGGCTGTTGAGCATCGGCGGGGCCAAGATGGGCAAGTCCGCGGGCAACGCGCTCAACCTGGCGTACGTGGACTCGCTCGGGGTGCGGCCGGTCGAGCTGCGGTACTACTACGCCGCCGCGCACTACCGCTCGGTGATCGACTACTCGGAGGACTCGCTCCGCGAGGCCGCGACCGCGTACCGCCGGATCGAGGGTTTCGTGCAGCGGGCGGCCGAGCGGGTCGGCGTCGAGCAGCTCGGTGAGCTGCCCGGCGGCTTCGTCGCGGCGATGGACGACGACCTCAACACGTCCGCCGCGCTGGCAGTGCTGCAACAGCACATTCGGGACGGCAACACCGCGCTGAGCGTCGGCGACGATGTGACCGTCCGCACCACCCTGGCCGCGGTGCGGGCGATGCTGGATATCCTCGGGATCGACCCCCTCAGCCCGGACTGGAGCGGCGGTGGCCGCACGGGTGATCTACGGGCCGTGGTGGACTCCCTGATCGCGTTGGCCCTGGAGCAGCGCGCGCAGGCCCGGGGCCGCAAGGACTGGGCTGCCGCCGACGCGGTACGGGACCAGCTCAAGCTGGCCGGTGTGGTGGTCGAGGACACCCCCCAGGGCCCCCGTTGGACTATTGGAGAGCAGGACTGATGGCCGGCAACTCGCAGCGCCGTGGCCGGCGACTGACGTCGAAGGCAGGCGCCCCCAAGGGCACCGGCGGCAAGAACAAGGACTCGCTGGCCGGGCGGGGGCGCACCCTGCCCGCCGACGAGCGGCCGTGGCACAAGGGCTACTCGGGCACCGAGAAGCTGCCCCAGCGCACCGCCTGGAAGCAGGACAAGGAGCGCCGCGCGGCGGCCGACGAGGGGCGCGCCCCCAAGATCGGTCAGCCGGGCAGCAAGGACACCACCTGGGGCAGGGGCGGCGGTCGGGGCGTACCGGGGGGTCGGGGCGCTGCCACCGGCGGCCGTGGGGCTGCCGGCGGGCGGGGCGGCAAGCCCACCGCGCGGTCCGGTCCTCGGGTCGCGCCGGGGCGCAAGTCCAACCCGAGCAAGGACACGCCGGAGCTGCTGGTCGGGCGTAACCCGGTGCTGGAGGCGCTGCGCGCCCAGGTGCCGGCGACGGCGCTCTACGTCGCCCAGGGCATCGACATGGACGACCGGATCAACGAGATCATCCGGACCGCCGCCGACCGGGGCATCGCCAACCTGGAGATCAGCCGGGCCGAGCTGGACCGGATGACCGGCGGCGTGCTGCACCAGGGCGTCGGGTTGCAGGTGCCGCCATTCGCGTACCAGCCGTTCGAGGACATGGTCGCCGCCGCCCTGGAGCAGCAGGCCCCGTTGCTCGTCGCGCTGGACGGTGTCACCGATCCGCGCAACCTGGGTGCCGTGATCCGGTCGGCCGCCGCGTTCGGTGCGCAGGGTGTCTTCGTACCCGAGCGACGTGCTGCCGGGATCACCGCGACCGCCTGGCGGACCAGCGCCGGCGCGGCCGCGCGGGTGCCCGTGGCGCAGGTGACGAACCTGACCCGGTCGCTGAAGGCGTGTCGGGACGCCGGCTTCATGGTGGTCGGCCTGGACGCCGACGGCGACACCGACCTGTACGACCTGGAAGCCGCCGTCGGTCCGCTCGTGGTCGTGGTCGGTTCCGAGGGGCGCGGGCTGTCCCGCCTGGTCGGGGAGACCTGCGACCTGACCGTCAGCATCCCGATGATCTCCGAGGTGGAGTCGCTGAACGCCAGCGTGGCCGCCGCGGTCACCCTCGCCGAGGTCGCCCGCCGCCGCTCGGTCGAGCTGTAACGACGTCCGACGAGGCCCCCTTCCGCTGCTGCGGGAGGGGGCCTCGCCGTCAGATCTGGTGGGTCCAGGCGACGAAGAGCACCGCACCGGCAAGCGCCATCAGCAGGGTGGTCGGGATCAGCCAGAGCGGGCTCCGCTCCCCGTCGAGACGTCGGGTCAACAGCTGGTGCACGGCGGCGATGCCGACCAGCGCGGCCAGGCCGGCGGCGGCGATCGGCAGGCCGACGAGGAAGTGCGCCAGCCACGCGCCGGCCCGGCTCGGACCGCCCCAGGAGTGGTCGTACGGTCCGGGGTCCACCACGCCGTACAGCACGCCGCGCAGCACCAGCAGCACCTGGACGCCGAGCGGCAGCAGGGCCACCGCGCCGAGGAGCAGGCTGAGTAGCGCGTGGCCGAGCACCGCGACCGGGCCGGGCCGCCGGCCGGGCGCGGGCGTCGGAGGCGCGCCGAGCAGCCCGGTACGCAGGGCCCTCCACCGCGCGACGGCGGCACCTGCCCCGCCCCACGGGACGGTCACAAGCGCGAGCAGGGCGACCGGCACCAGCGTCGCGCAGTAGGCGAGGCTGCGGCTGGCCAGGCGAACCACCAGGTACGGCCGGGATCGGTTGAGCGGTTGAGCGGTGGCGGACACGGCGTCTCCTCGGGTTGGGCGTGCCGCGACGCTACGGGCGCGGCCCACCCCGCCGAGTCACCCCGCGGAGCCACATCCGCGCTGGCTCCGGGGGGTGAAGATCCACCACCGGTACGACGACAGGGGCGGCCCGCCGCAGCGGACCGCCCCTGTCGATTGAGCGTTACGTCAGATCCGGCTGCCGGTGGCGGCGTGGAAGACGTGGCTGCGACCGGTACGCGGCTTGACGAACACGGTGTCACCCATGTTCGGCATGCTGCGCCGGTCGGTGCGGACGACGAAGCGCTCCGAGCTGCCACCCAGCGCGGCGTGGCCGTAGACGTTGGCGTCCGAGCCGAGGTCCTCGACCAGCTCGACCACGACCGGCATGCCGCCCTCGGTCGGGCTGACCAGGTCGCAGTCCTCCGGGCGGAAGCCCACGGTCACCTTGCCGTTGCCACCCTCGCTGCGGGCCGCCGCGACCTGCTCCCGGGTCAGCGGGATGTTCAGCTCGGCGAACTCGGCGCCCTGCTCGTTGAGCGCGACGGTCTTGATGTTCATGGCCGGGGAACCCATGAAACCGGCGACGAACACGTTCGACGGGGTGTCGTAGAGCGCGCGGGGGGTGTCCACCTGCTGGAGGACACCGTCGAGCAGCACGGCGACACGGTGACCCATGGTCATGGCCTCGACCTGGTCGTGCGTGACGTAGACCGTGGTGACGCCCAGCTTGGCCTGCAGGGACGCGATCTGGGTACGGGTCTGCACACGCAGCTTGGCGTCGAGGTTCGACAGCGGCTCGTCCATGAGGAAGACCTGCGGCTCGCGGACGATCGCGCGGCCCATCGCGACACGCTGACGCTGACCACCGGAGAGCGCCTTCGGCTTGCGGCTGAGGTACTCCTCCAACTGGAGCAGGGCCGCCGCCTCCTTGACCCGCCGGTCGATCTCCGACTTGGAGGTCTTGCGCAGCTTGAGGGCGAACGCCATGTTCTCGTACACCGTCATGTGCGGGTAGAGCGCGTAGTTCTGGAAGACCATCGCGATGTCGCGGGCCTTCGGAGGAAGGTGGGTGACGTCACGCTGGTCGATGTAGATCGAGCCGGCGTCCACGTCCTCCAGGCCGGCGAGCATCCGCAGGCTTGTGGACTTGCCGCAGCCGGAGGGGCCGACAAGGACGAGGAACTCGCCGTCGCCGATCTCGAGGTTCAGCTCGTTGACGGCGGGACGCTCTTGGCCCGGGTAGACCCGGGAAGCCTTGGAATAGGTGACCGTAGCCATGGTGAAGCGCTTCCTTTCACCGGCAGGAACGTGCCGGACGATCCGAGTGAAGGAGCGACAGGCACGTATCCGTGCCGGTCAGCGGACTGCGGCTCGCGCGCGGGGGCGCCGGGCTGTCGTCCGTGTGAGTGAACCGTAAACGGGTTTGCCCCTGCTGCCAAGGCGGGGTGCCGCCCGACCCGGCCGACGGCCTACGCATTCCGGGCACTCGGGCACGCTCAGGCATCAATCGACGCACCGGTAAACCCGTACGCGTCGGGTTGTTGACGTTTCCAATGCTCGGGGGGCATCGCGAGCGGGATATCCGGACGTCACTCGCTATGCTGACGTCGACGCACGCGCCCCTGTAGCTCAGCTGGCCAGAGCACTCGCCTTGTAAGCGAGATGTCGCCGGTTCGATCCCGGCCGGGGGCTCCATATTCACAAAGCTCTTCCCGATCGGCTCCGCGGTGAGTCGACATGGCCCGGCGTAGCCTGGGCCGGGCAGAGAGCGGGGGCCGATGAGTCGCGCGGTGGAGGAGTCCAACCGAGCCATGCTGCGTGCCCGGGACGCGATGGACCGGGCGTACGCCCAGCCGCTGGACATCCCCGCGCTGGCCCGGATCGCGTACGTCTCCGAGGCGCACTTCATCCGCACCTTCCGGGCCACGTTCGGTGAGACCCCGCACCGTTACCTGCAACGCCGTCGGGTGGAGCGGGCGATGACGTTGCTGGTGGAAACCGATCGGGACGTCACAGACATCTGCTACGCCGTCGGCTTCAGCAGCCTCGGCACCTTCAGCCGGACGTTCCGCCAGATCGTCGGCAAGTCGCCCTCGGATTTCCGGCGGGACCGCGTCGCGCCGGCCAACGTGCCGTCGTGCTTCACCAAAGCCTGGACCCGACCCAGCAGTTTTGGATAAGCCCCAGGTCACGGTCTACCTCTACCGTTGTCGGCATGACGATGAACGCGATCAGCCGCTCCCAGATCTACGTCCTCGACCAGGACGAGGCCCTCGATTTCTACGTGAACAAGCTCGGCATGGAGGTCAACACCGACCAGGATCTCGGCTTCATGCGGTGGCTGACTGTCAACCTGCCCGGCGACCCGGAGCGGGAGATCCTGTTGGAGAAGCCGGGGGCGCCGGCGCTGGACCCGGCCACCGCCGAGCAGGTCCGCGAGCTGCTCACCAAGGGCGCCCTGGGTGGGTACCTCTTCATGACCACCGACGACGCCCACAAGACGCACGCGGAGCTCGTGGCGAAGGGCGTCGAGATCACCGACGAGCCGACCGAACGCCCGTACGGGATCGACTTCGGCATCCGGGACCCGTTCGGCAACCGGATCCGCATCGGCCAGATGTTCCCGCGGGGCTGAGGCCTGTTTCGTCAGAACTCGGTGTGGTGAGGTGGGCGGCATGGCGACCCGACTGCTGTACCTGACCCGACATGCCGAGCAGGACCTGGCCGCGCTGCGGGAGTCGGATGCCGGGGAACCGGACACCGGCCTCACCGAGCGCGGCCGGCGACAGGCCACCCTGCTCGGCGAGCGTCTGCGGGGCCGGCGGTTCGCGGCGGTCCAGCACGGGCCGCTGCGCCGGGCCGCGCAGACCGCCGAGCTGATCGCCGCGTCGCTGCCCGAGGTGCCGGTGTACGAGACGGAGTTGGCAGGTGACCACCTCCCACACGACACGGATCCGGTGGGACTGCCCCCGGCGTACGCGACGTTCCTCGGTCAGTTTTCGGCGGCCGAGCGGGTCGACGGGCCGCAGGTGACGGCGGCGGCGGTACGGCGGTTCGCCGGCCCGGTCAGCGACGGGCCCACCGGTGACGAGCCGGTTCGCGAGTTGGTCGTGACGCACAGCTTTCTGATCGCCTGGCTGGTGCGGCATGCGCTGGACGCGCCGGAGTGGCGTTGGATGGGCTTGAACCTGCACAACGCGGGCCTGACCGTGATCCGGTACAGCCCGACCGGGCCGCCGAATCTGATCGCCGTCAACGACGTGGCCCACCTTCCGCCGGAGTTGCGGGGGACCGGCCTGCCCCCGGACTACCTGGTCTGAGTGCCGGTGCTCCGCAGCAGCAGCTTGACCAGTGCCTGGGTGGCCGGCGGTGGGGCGGTGTCGGCCGGGCAGTCGACGTAGCCGGTCTCGACGCTGCCCACGGTGAGCCGGTAGGTGAACGCGTCCGAGCAGGTTGTCGAGCTGGTCGGCCGCCGTGCCTCGGCGGCCAGCCGGGGGTCGGCGGCGAGCCCGCTCAAGCCGCCCAGGTCGGCGGGGGTGAGCCGGCCGGTACGCCGACTGCCGGCCCGGTCCACCGCGGTCCACCGACCGTCCGGCTCGACCGTCACGGCGTCACCACGACCGGCGAAGCCGCCGGAGGTTCGCAGGATCACCCGAGTCGGCGCGCCACCGGTCCCGGGGACGACGGTGGCGACGATGGTCGGCGGGGTGCCGGTCGGCGGGGTGGCGACGACGGTCGAGCCGGGAGCGATGGTGACCGGGGGCGGGAGGGGGGTGGGGGCTCGGTCGACGCCTGTGCAACCGGTCAGGACGGCGGTCAGGAGCGCGATCGTGACGGCCGTCGTCGATGCGGGTCTCATCCCCGTCGGACGCACCACCCCAAGCACCGGTTCCCCCACCCCACCCCACCCCGGGCGGAAGCGGTGTGAGCCGTTTCTGGCAATCTTGGACAGTTTCCGTTACGAGCTAACTGTACGAGCTAACGGAAACTGTCCAAGATTGCTTCAGAATCGTGCCCGTCAGGGTCGTCGTAGCGGCGTGCGCCGCCGGTTCGGCCAGATCGGTGGCGTCGCGCAGGTGACGGGGAGGGGCGGACGTGTCGGACGCGGAGTTGACAGTCGAGGTGACCGGACCGGTCGCGACTGTGGTGATCCACAACCCGGCCCGGCGCAACGCGATGACCGCCACCATGTGGCGTCAGCTCCCCGAGCTGCTCGACCGGCTGGAACCCGACCCCGACGTCCGGGCGTTGGTGCTCACCGGCGCGGGCGACGCGTTCTGCGCCGGCGCGGACCTGGGTGACCTGGCCGAGCTGTTGGACGCCGGTGACACGAGCATCGCGGTGGCCGCCGAGGAACGGCTGGCCAGCTTCGCCAAGCCGACGATCGCTGCCATCCGGGGTGCCTGCGTCGGCGGCGGGGCTCAGCTCGCGGTCGCCTGCGATCTGCGGATCGCCGCGGACGACGCCCGTTTCGGCGTACCGCCGGCCCGGCTCGGGCTGGTCTATCCGGCGCCGACCACCCGCCGGCTGGCCCGGCTGGTCGGCCCGTCCGCCGCCAAGCACCTGCTGTTCACCGCCGAGCTGATCGACGCTGAGCGCGCCCTGCGGATCGGTCTGGTCGACGAGGTGCTGTCGGGCGACCGGCTCGCCGCGCGGCTGGACGAGCTGACCGCGATGATCGCCCAGCGGTCGCCGTTGAGCGTCGCCGCCGCGAAGGAGATCGTCGACGACCGGGCCGGGCCGGCGCGGATCGCCTGGTGGCACCGGAAGGTGTCGACCACCGGCGAGGCCCGGGAGGGGGTCGCGGCGATGGTCGAGCGGCGTACGCCCCGCTTCGCCTGGCGGCCCCGCTGAGGGGACGGTATCCGCACCTCGGTCCCACTCATCGCAACACCTCGATCCGGGGTGGCCCGTGGCCGGCCGGTACGGCAGGCTGTCCGTCGTGCAGCGTGATCAGTTGCTTGCGGGCCGCTATCGGCTCCTGGAGCGCCTTGGCAGTGGCGGCATGTCGGCGGTGCACCGGGCGTACGACGAGGTGCTCGAACGGGACGTCGCGGTGAAGGTGCTGCTCGCCACGGACCACGGTGCACGGCAGCGGATCCGGGGTGAGGCCAAGGCCGCGGCCCGTTTGTCGCACCCGCACGTCACGAGCGTCTACGACTTCGGTGAGTCGCTTGTCGACGGCGCCCCGGTCCCGTTCGTGGTGATGGAGCTGCTCGGGGGTCACACCCTCGAACAGCGGTTGGCGCTCGGGTCGTTGCCGCCCCGGGCGGGTCTGCGGGTCTGCGCCGAGGTGGCCTCCGCGCTCGCCGCCGCGCACGCGCAGGATCTGGTGCACCGCGACATCAAGCCGAGCAATGTGATGCTCACGCCCACCGGCGCCAAGGTGCTCGACTTCGGCATCGCGGCGGCCGTCGGCGAGTCGGAGATCGACTTCGAGGGGCGGCTGCTCGGCACGCCGGCCTACCTGGCCCCGGAGCGGCTTGCGGCCGGCGAGGTGCTGCCGGCCTGCGACGTGTACGCCCTGGGCCTGCTGCTGCACCGGGTGCTCACCGGCCGGCTGCCGTGCCCGGCCGAGACGCAGACCGGGATGCTCCGCGCGCACACGCACGTCGAGCCGGACCCGCTGCCGGAGATCGACGGCGTACCGCCCGAGGTCCACCGGCTCTACCGCTGGTGTCTGGCCCGCGACCCCGCCGACCGGCCACCGGCCGCCGAGGCGGCCCACATCCTGCTCGCCGCCATGAGTGGAGCGACGTCCGAGGAGACGGGCGTCAGCCCGGCACCGGGGGCAGGCTCAGGGAAAACGGGCGTCACCGCGGCACCGGAGGCCGGCTCGGCCGAGCCGACCGACGCCGCGACCGCCGACTCGGCCGCTCCGACGAGACGCCTGTCGTGGCGTCGGCGTCGGCGTCGGGCCATCCTGGTGGTCGGCGGCGCGGTGCTCACCGCGATCACGATGGCCGGGTCGCTCGGCGACGTCGGCAATCGTCGACCGGGGCAGGGCGCTCCGTCGACCGGCCGGGGCCCGGGCACCACCGCCGTGGGGATGCCACGCGCCGCGGAGCCGGCCGACGAGATCACGACCGGGCCGTCCGCCGTCCCGCCGGCTCAGGAGACCGCGCCTGCTGCCCGGACCGGCCCCCCGACCGGCCCGGACCCGACGGCGACCCCGGCCCCGTCCGCCACCGCGCCCGGCCCCACGCCGACCACGCCCGGCCCGGCCGCGTCGACGCCCACCCGTTCCGCGAACGTGCCCGTGCAGGCGCAAGGAGGGACGATCACCGTCCGCTGCGTGGGAAAGTCCGTCGAGGTGCTCGCGGTGGCGCTCGCGCCTGGGTTCCGGGCCGAGGCGTACGACCCGGGCCCCGCAAAGCAGATCCAGGTCGAGTTGGTGTCCACCGAGCACCGCAGCGAGATCCGGGTGCAGTGCCCCAACGGCAGCCCGAACTCGAAGGTCAAGGAACGCGCAGCCTGACCGGGGGCCGGCGGGTGCCGCGCCCCGGGACGTACCCGGGACGCGGCCCCCCGTTCCCGCCGGCCGGTCCGTCACCGCCCGGCGAGTGCCCCCCAGCCCGGGTTCACCGGCTCCCGGCGCAGCGGCATGCCCGCCTCCGCCGGCGTCCGGTCACCCTTGCGCTGGTTGCAGCCGTAGCAGGCGGCGGTGGTGTTCCGCCAGGTGTTCCGACCGCCGCGCGAGCGGGGCAGGATGTGGTCGATGGTGGAGGCCGACCCGCCGCAGTACGCGCAGCAGCGGTCGTCGCGGCGCAGCACCCCGGCGCGGGACCAGGCCGGCCCGGCGCTGAACCTCCACCTGGTGACCACGTAGCGGACCAGCCGCACCACCCTGGGCATCGGGAAGACCCCGATCACCTGGTCCGGCTCGGCCTCGTGGATCTCGGCGACCCGGCGGCAGAGCATCCGTACGGCATGTTGAACGGTGACCCGGTGCAGCGGGCCGAGGTCGGCGTTGATGACGAGGACGGCGTCCACCGGGGCTCCTTTCACGATGGTGACGGACAGCGAAAAGCCGCCCGGTCCGGCTGGTGGACGGGGCGGCTGGGCGCGTACGGGTACGCGTCAGTCGGGCCGGCCCGCCCGGGGACCTTCCGCTCGGCAACCGTCGCCGGGCAGCGTCGACGGCACGGTGCTGACGTGCGACATCGTCATGCTCTGCTCCCGCGGCGGTGGTTGACCTTGCCCGATCACGGTAGGTCGGGGCGGGATAGACGGGCAACGTATTTCGATCGGCTGCCCGGCTCCTCCGGGCGGCGCGGACGGCGGGTCCGGGGCGCGACGACCGCCGTGCGTCGGGCGGCGGTCAGCGGCCGGTCCAGCCGCAGGGCCATGCGCGCGGTGAGTTCGGCGTCCAGCAGGGGCCGGTTGACCTCGCCGGCGACCGCCAGCGCCGGCCCGGAGACCGACCGCCAGATCGCGGCCAGCCCGGCGCCGAGACCCACCAGGGCGACGGTGGCCCGGGTGGTCGGTGAGCCGGCGGCCGCGGCGGCGCTCACGCCGACCACCGCGAAGAGCACCAGCAGCAGGGGTACGAGCACGGGCCAGAAGATGCCGCGCGCCGCCTGTGCCACCAGCCGGCGATCCCGGATGATCAGGTTCCGGGCGATCACCGCGTAGTCCTCCTCGTCGAGCAGGTCGCGGGGGTGCAGCCCGCCGGTGAGCACGTCCCGCCAGAGGTCACCCTGGGCGCGCAGGGCCCGGCTCAGCTCGGCGGGCGCGGGTTCGGCCGGGTCCCCGTGGCCGGCCCGGTCGACAGCCGTCGCCCAGGTGGCGAGCGACCGGCGCACCACCGCGGCCGAGTACGGCGGCAGCACGCTCGCCAACTCGTCCAGCCAGCGGCTGATCTGGATCTGCCGACCGCCGAACTGCCGCAGCAACTGGGTGGCGTCGCCGGCTCGGACGGTGTCGGCCACCGATCGGCCCAGTCGGTAGGCCAGCCCGACCCGGTGGTTGGCGGCCATCGCCCAGCGCAGCACCTCGACGTTGAGGTCGTCGAGGGCGAGCAGCAGCGGCACCGGGTCGGCCGGGTCGGGCCGGCCCACGTCGGGTAGCAGGGCCCGGGCCGCGGCCGTGTCGGGCACCGGCCCGGTGTGTCGGGTGAGTTCGGCGATCTGGGCCAGCGCGACGTCCACCCCGTCGAGGTACATGCGCATCCGCCGGTGGGCGGACATCTCGGTGAGGTTGGAGAGCTTGGCCGGCGGTACGGGTGGGCGGGCCTCGACGGGGACGCCGAACTCGGCGTGCTGCCCGTGGTGGTAGGCGTCCGCCATCCACCAGCCCAGGCGCAGTGCGGTGACGATGCAGGCGCGTTCGTCGCGGATCAGTGGGTACGCGTCGTCGCGGCCGCTCTCGTCGACAGGCGAGTCGTTCTCCGCGCCGGCGCGGTGCAGTGGTGACATCCCCCGCTGCCCTCCCGCCCGGTCGATCGACGGTTGATCAACCAAGCGTACGGCAGCGTACCGATGCTTATGTTGTGTTTTGTCGGTTTGGGGTGCGGCGACCGGCAAGCAGCCCTCGGGGCCGGATCGAGCGCACCGGCTCCGCCGCGCCGCCCTCCGCGCGCAGGATGTGGTTCGCGGCGACGATGCCCGTGGCGGCGGAGCGTTCCATCAACGCGCTCGGGAAGTCCGTGGCGATGCCGTCACCGGCCAGGTAGAGGCCGGACGCGTCGGTGCGTACCCCCGGTCGCCAGGCGTGGCTGCCCGGCGTGAACGCCGGCGCCTGCGCCTCCACCCGGGCCCGCAGCTCGCGAACCCGCAGGTCGGCAGCCTCCGGCCAGAGCGCGACAAGCTCGCGGCGCATCCGCTCGGCCAACTCCTCGGCCGGCACCCCCGGCTCGCAGGCATACGCGTGCAGCTCGATGACCGACCCGCCGGTCTGTCGCGCCCACCGCCGCGGCTCGTCCTCCAACCGGTGGTAGAGCGTCACCGAATCCAGCGTGGGCTGCCGGGACACACCGCTGAACACCGCCCGCTCGGCTGCCACGTCCCCGGCACACCAGTACCGTGCCACCGCGTATGGCGGGCCGGGCCGGCCGAAGGCGGGCATCCGGGCGGCCATCTCCGGTGCCCGCTCGACCAGATCCGGGGAGGCGGCGACGAGCGCGGCGAGCGCCGGCGGGTCGACGGCGAGCACCACGTGGGCCGCCGGGTGGCCGTCGCCCTCGGTGGTCGTCACCCGCCAGCCGTCGCCGTCCTGGTGCACCCCCGTCGCGGCGCAGCCGGTCAGCACCCGGCCGCCGTGCTTCTCCACGTGCCGGGTCAGTGGCTCCCAGATCGCCGTGGCGTAGTCCTCGTCCGGGCAGTCGAACGCCAACCCCTCCGGGTTGCCGAGCAGATAGAAGTGGAACTGGGCGACCATCTCGGCGGCCGACATCTCGGCCTCGTGGTTGAAGAACGAGTGCGAGAAGACCTCGAACAGCATTGCCCGAGCCCGGTCCGGCAGCCGCAGCGACGCCAACAGCTCGTCGGCAGTGGTGTCGTCCAACTCGGCGTAGGTGCGCACCGGGTCGTAGGTGAGCAGCGGCAGCGCGGCGTCCCGGTCCATCAGGCGCAGGTCGCCCAGGCGCAGACTGGGGCTGCGCAGCAGCAGCGCGAGCAGGTTCGCCGGCGGCGCGGGCGGCAGCCTGCCGAACTCCTCGGTCGGCCACTGGGCACTGAGGATCGGGTAACCCGGAACGGGCTTGAGGAAGCCCAGGTCAGGATCGATCCGGCGGAGGATCGACCGCCAGTTGTAGTACTGCCGGAAGAACGCGTGGAAACCGTGCTCGTTGCGCTGACTGCCCTCGGCGAGCGTCTCCGGCCAGGCGCCCAGTCGACCGCCGAGCGTCGGTGCCGCCTCCAGCACCGTGACCGCCACGCCCCGCTCGGCCAGCACCACCGCCGCCGACATGCCGGCGATGCCGCCACCCACCACCACCGCCGCGGTCGGTCGCGGCACGCGGTCCGCGCCACCGCCGCCCGGGTCCACCAGATGTTGGCGTACGCCGATGAGCCGGCCCACCACTTGCGACAGCGCCATGGGCCCAGTCTGCCCCACCTCGGCTCAGTCGGCCGGCAGGCAACGGCGCGCGCGGTCGGAGGCCGGCCACACGTACTCCAGGTCCGGCGGAACGTCGTCGCCGAAGAGGGGCCGGTAGTGCGCCGGGTCCTTGCGGACCAGCGACGATCGGTGGCTCAGGTGCAGCTCGTCGCGGCCCAGCCACGGGGGCAGCTCACCAGCCTCGGCCAGCTCGTCCTGGGTCCGTACGACGCCGGCCCCGCAGGCGGCCGCGAGGTCCACGGTCATCGTGGTGGCGCAGGTGTCCGCCCGCCCCGGCTCGGTCCACACCGCGCACATGTCCAGCCCGTAGCGGGTGAGCGCCTCCTCGTACCCGGCCCACATCTTCACCGCCGGGTGGTTGCGCCAGCCGTACCCGGGTCGGGTGAGCCCGCGCAGCACCTGGATGGCCTCCACCCGTTGCTTGCCCAGCCGCTTCTGGTCCAGCGTCCGGGCGCTGGCCAGGAAGTCCGGGTACGGGAGGAACGTCTGCATGCCGCTGCACTACCCGTCGCCGGAGCGGGCATGCCTGGTCGGGGATGATCCGGACGGGGTCGCCCACCGTGGCCGTGCTGATTACGATCCGGGCATGGCGGAGCCGTGGCGGGACCGGGCGCGACGGGCGGTCGAGTGGAACTGGCGGCTGCGCTCCGCCGGTGATCCGCGCCCGCACTACGTGATCTGCGGGAAGGACGCGCTCGCCTACTACGTGGCTCGGGCGCTGCTCGAATCCGAGCTGCCGACGGGTGGGGCCCGGGTGACAGTCGTGGTGCCGGAGCGCTACCGCAGCAACGGCCCGGACGTGGCGGGGCTGCGCGGGGTCCGGGTGATCCGCTCGGATCGGCTCGACGTGTCCACCTTCGAGGCCGCCGGCCTGTCCGGGGCGACCGGGCTGGCCCTGCTGCACCAGGACGACGTCGGCAACCTGCACGCGGCGCTCTGCGCGCAGGCCGTCGACCAGCAGGTCCGCCAGGTGCTGCGGATGTTCAACGGCACCCTCGCCGACGGCGTACGCAAACTGATCAAGGCGCCGGTCGAGGTGCTCTCCGACGCCGAGATGGCCGCGCCGGCCTTCGTGGCCGCCGCGCTCGGCGAGGTCGACCCCAGTTCCTTCCAACATCGGGACAAGACGCTCCGGGTGGCGCGGCGGGCCGACGTCCGCCCGCAGGACGTGGTCTGCGCCCTGGCCCACCTCACCGAGGCGCAGGGGGTGGAGTTGCTGCCGGCCGAGCAGGCCGGCGCGGACCTGGTGCTCGCCGAGGCGACCGGGCAACCGCCGGGCACCGAGGTCGCCGCCCGTCGGCTGGTCCGGGACCGCCGGCGGCGTCGTCCGGTCACGGTGCTGCTGGGAGCCGTACGCGGCTTCGCGACCCGCAAGATCGGCGTCGCGGTGATGCTCGTGCTCGCGGTGATCGCGGTGCTGGGGGCGCTGATCTCCCGCACCGAGGACGCCTCCCCGCTGGAAGCGCTGTACCTGACCCTGGTCACCACGCTCAGCGGCGCCGACCCGGACACCACAAAGCCGGCCGGCGCGCAGATCATGCAGGTGGTGCTCAACCTGGCCGGCTTGGCGCTGATCCCGCTGATCACCGCCGTCGTGGTGGACGGCATCGTCAACGCCCGGCTGGCCCTGCACACCGGCCGGGTGCAGCCCGCGCGGGCCGGGCACGTCGTGCTGATCGGCCTGGGCAACGTCGGCACCCGGGTCATGGCCCAGCTCCGGGAGTACGACGTCGAGGTGGTGGCGATCGACAAGGATCCGGCGCCGCGCGGCGGCGCCCTGGCCCGTCAACTGGAGGTGCCGGTGATCGTCGGCGACGCCGCGCTCTCCGAGACGCTTGTCGCCGCGTCGGTGGCCGACTGCCAGGCGCTGGTGGTGGCGTCCACCGACGACGTGGCCAACCTGGAGGCGGCACTCGCCGCCCGTGACCTCGCCCCCGACCTGCGGGTGGTGCTGCGGCTCTTCGACGGCGACTTCGCCGAACGGGTGGAGGAGACCTTCGCCCTCGGGGTGTCCAGGTCGGTCTCCTACCTGGCCGCCCCGGCCTTCATCGGGGCGCTGACCGAACGCGCGGTGATCACCACGATCCCCGTCGACAGGCATGCGCTGCCGGTCGCCGAGGTGCCGGTTGCCGCAGGCTCCGAGCTGGACGGCCGACCGCTGGAGGTGGTCAACCGGGACGGGCAGGTCCGGTTGATCGCCCGTACCCCGGCCGGCGGGGGCAAGACGATCTGGTGGAAGGACCTCGACCCTCGCCAGGTGATCTTCGCGGGCGACCGGCTGACAGTCGTCGCCCGCCGACGCGGTCTGGACTGGCTGACCAGGCAGTGCGCCCCGCCCGCCCATCCGGGCCCGGCGCCTCGGCCGGCGGGGGCGGTGCACGGCACGGTGCCCACCCCAACGGCGACGCCGCCCTCGCTGCCAAGCCAGACGGACCCAGGTGTCGGCGCGGAGCATCCCGTTCCCCCCGGCCGCGATGCTCCGTCGACATCCACCGGCCGCCCCACCGACGGATCCGAACTGGCCCGCAGGCAGGACGGGACCGCCGAGGTGGGCTGAGGCGTTCACTTTGATCTGCACGCTTGAGACAAACGACGCCACGCGGTACCGCATGGTACAGTTTTGTGCATGGATAGGATTACGCTGCGGGAATTCCGTGATGGCGCGGGGCGGGTGCTAGACGGTGTCGAGCGCACCGGTGAGCCGGTCATCATCACGAAGTACGAGCGGCCCGTCGCCGTGCTCATCGGCATCGACGAGTGGGAGGAGATCGAGGCGTTCCGCGATCGCCGGGACTCAGCGGTGATCGCCCGATCTCGTGCCGAAGCCGAGTTCGTACCACTGTCGGCGGCGCTGGAATCGCTCGGGGTCGATCCACGTGAGGTGGAGGCGCTTCTGGCCGATCGGGCCAACGGCGAGGCGGCGTGAAGGTTCAGATCGACCGAGACGTGCTGGTCTGGCTGCACAAACAGCCACGCAACGTGTTCCTGACCGTATTGGGCGCAATCCTCGGTTTGGTCTCCGATCCCGCGCCACAAAACTCGACCGAGATGCGCGACGGATCTGGGCGCCGTTTGCGGGTCGGTGACTACCGGGTCCTATATCGCCTCGACAGTGACGAGCTGACCGTCCACGACGTCGGTCATCGTAAGGACGTCTACTCATGACCCGTCTGGCTGTGCGCCCTATCTGCGCGCGACGGAGCTGACGAGCGGCCGGCCACTCTCATCGGCGGGCCTGAGTGACAATCAGTGCCATGCGTTTCCGCGTCCTGGGGCCGACCCAGGTGCTGCTGGCCGACGGGCGTGAGATCGCCCCGGGTGGTCCACGGCTGCGCGCGCTGCTGGCGCTCCTGGTGCTCGACGCGGGCCGGGTGGTGTCCGCCGAGCGGCTGATCGACGGCCTGTACGGCGAGCACCCGCCCCGGGGCGCCGCCAACGCGCTTCAGTCCCTGGTGTCGCGCCTGCGTCAGGCGCTGCCCGCCGAGCACACCCCGGTGGAGTTCCACCCGGCCGGCTACCGCCTCGCCGTGGATCCCGCGGACGTCGACGCGTACCGGTTCGAGCGGCTCGCCGAGGTCGGGCGGCGCGCTCTCGCCGGCGGTGACTGGCCCCGCGCGGCGGCCGTGCTACGCGAGGCGCTGGAGCTGTGGCGTGGTCCCGCACTGGCCGACGTCATCGACGTGGCCGGCGTACCCGCGCAGGCGGCCCGGCTGGACGAGCTGCGGCTGGCCGCCACCGAAGATCGGATCGAGGCGGAGCTGGCGCTGGGCGGGCACGCGGAGCTGGTCCCGGAGCTGCGGCAACTGGTCGTGGCGCATCCGCTGCGGGAGCGGTCGCGAGGCCAGCTCATGCGTGCCCTGTCCGCGCAGGGCCGGCCGGCCGAGGCGCTTGCCGAGTTCGAGGACGCTCGGCGCGGCCTGGCCGAGCAACTCGGGGTCGACCCGTCGGCGGCGCTGGCCGCGATCCACCTGGCCGTACTGCGCGGCGCCGAGAGTCCCGCCGGGCCGCGCGGCGGGGACAGCTTCGCCGGGCCGCGCGGCGGGGACAGCTTCGCCGTACGCCCGACGGTCGAGCCGGGGCTGCCGAGCCAGCTCACCACCTTCGTCGGGCGGGAGGAGGAACTGACGCGCGTTCGCGCGTTGCTCGGAGAGCGAAGACTTGTCACCCTCACCGGCCCCGGGGGAGCGGGTAAGACCCGGTTGGCGATCGAGGCGGCGGGTCGTTCGGACGGCGAGGTCTGTTTCGTCGAGCTGGCCGGGCTGGCCGACGGGTCGGACGTGCCGCAGGCGGTGTTGAGCGCGCTCGGTCTGCGGGACGCGGGCCTGCGGGCCCCGGCCGAGCCGGGCCGACAGTCCACCGACCGTCTGGTCGAGGCGCTCGCCGAACGGCGGCTGCTGCTCGTGCTCGACAACTGCGAGCACGTGGTCGCCGACGCGGCCCGGCTCGCCGCACGGCTGCTGGGCGCGTGCCCGGCGCTGCGGGTGCTGGCCACGAGTCGCGAGCCGCTCGGGCTGGCCGGCGAGGCGTTGTGCCAGTTGTCCGGGCTCACCCTGCCGCCACCCGACGCGTCGACCGAGCAGGCCGACGACTACGCGGCGGTCAGCCTGTTCGTCCAACGGGCCGCCGACGTCGCACCCGACTTCACCGTCACGCCGGCCAACGTCGACGTGGTGCTGCGGATCTGCCGTACCCTCGACGGCCTGCCGCTGGCCATCGAGCTGGCCGCCGCGCGGCTGCGGGCGTTGCCCGTCGCCGAGGTGGCCGCCCGGCTCGACGACAGGTTCCGGTTGCTGTCCATGGGCAGCCGGGCCGCGTCGCCCCGACACCGCACGCTCCGGGCCGTGGTCGAGTGGAGCTGGGATCTGCTCGACGAGGCCGAACGGATACTGGCCCGCCGGCTGACCGTCTTCGCGGGCGGCGCGACGCTGGAGGCCGCCGGGCGGGTCTCCGGTCTCCCCAGCGCCGAGTTCGTCGACGCGCTCAGCGGTCTGGCCGACAAGTCCTTCGTGGAGTTGAGCGGTGGCCGGTACCGGATGCTCGAAACGGTGCGCGCCTTCTGCGCCGAACGTCTCGCCGAAGCCGGTGAGGCCGACGAGCTGCGCCGCGCGCACACCGCGTACTTCCTGGAGCTCGCCTGGACCGCCAGCGACCACCTGCGGCGCGCGGAACAGTTGCACTGGTTGCGGCGGCTCGACGCCGAACGGGACAACCTGCACGCCGCGCTGCGGCGTGCCACCGCGGCCGGCGACGCGTCCGAGGCGGCCGGGTTGGTCGCGGCCCTGTCGTTCTACTGGTGGTTACGCGGCATGCGTGGCGAAGGGGCCCGGCTAGCCGCCGACGTCCTCGACGTGCTCGGTGCCGAGGCGCCGCCCGGGTTGGGCGAGGAGTTCGCCCTCTGCGTCTACAACGCCGCGCTCGCCGGTGCCGGCCACCTCCCGTCGCTCGGTACGCAGGGGTCCGTGATCCGCAGCCTCGACCGGCCCCCTCGACAACCGTTCCTCCTGTATCTGTCGGGGATCTCAACCGGACCCCCGCCCGGCGGAGCCGATGACGTCGAAGAGCTGATGCGGGAGCTGCGGCGGCTGGTCGGCCCGGACGTCTGGATCAACGCGCTCGGCGCGATGGGGCACGGCACGGCGCAGATGTGGGGTGGTCAGTCGGACCGTGCCGGGGCAGCGCTGGCCACCGCGCTCGACGGCTTCCGGAGCACCGGAGACCGGTGGGGTTCCATGATCACACTTGGCGCGCTCGGCGAACTGGCCGCCTGGCACGGTGATCCGGAGGCGGCGGGCGACCACATGAAGCAGGCAATGGGCTTGGCCGAGGAACTCGGCTCAGCCGTCGACCAGGCCGACATGCTGCGTACGCGGGGTGAGATAAGGCTGCGTGCCGGTGACCTGGCGGCAGCCCGGGACGACTTCGCCGGCGCGCTGCTCCTGGCGCAGGGCAGTGGCGCGCCCGAGTTCGTGTCCGCCGCCCGGCTCGGCCTCGCCCAGGTGGCACGGCTGCGTGGTGATCTCGCCGAGACGAGGCAGCTCTGCGAAGCGGCGTTGGCCGGCGGGCTCACCGGCTGGTACGTCGGCGAGGCGACGCGCTCGGAGATCATCCTCCTTCTTCAGCAGATCACCGAGGAGGAGAAGGCCGGTGCCGCGAGCCGGCCCGGTGCGCCGCCGTCAGCGGACGGTGCGTGACCCGTCAGCGTCCGACCGCACCCTCGCGGCATGACGACATTCGACGTGACAGCCGAAGGGCTGGGCAAACGGTACGGCCCCACCCGAGCGCTCGACGCCTTCGACCTGACGGTGCCGACCGGCACGGTGTACGGACTGCTGGGACCGAACGGGGCCGGGAAGACGACTGCCGTACGGATCCTCACCACGCTGCTGCGCTTCGACACGGGCCGGGCCACTGTGGCCGGGTTCGACGTACGGCGTCAGCCGGACGAGGTGCGGGCCCGGATCGCGTTGACCGGGCAGTACGCCGCGGTCGACGAAACCCTCAGTGGGCGGCAGAACCTGGAGTTGTTCGGCCGGCTGTTCCGGCTGGGTCGACGGGCCGCCCGCCAACGCGCCGACGAACTGCTGCAACGGTTCGGGCTCGACGAGGCGGCCGGCCGGTCGGCGGGTGAGTATTCGGGTGGGATGCGCCGTCGGCTGGACCTGGCGGCCAGCCTGATCCGTACACCCCGGGTGCTCTTCCTCGACGAGCCGACCACCGGTCTGGACCCGCGTAGCCGCAACCAGGTGTGGGACCTGGTCCGCGACCTGGTCGCGGACGGGACCACGGTCCTGCTCACCACGCAGTACCTGGAGGAGGCCGACCAGCTCGCCGGCCGGATCTCGGTGATCGACACCGGTCGGGTGGTGGCCGAGGGCTCGCCGGACGAGTTGAAGGCGATGACCGGCGGCGACCGGATCGAGGTGGTGGTGCGGGAGGCGGCCGACCTGACCCGGGCTGCCCGCATCGTCGCGTCGATCTGTGCCGCGGAGCCGGAGCGCGATCCGGAGGTGCGGCGGCTCAGCGTGCCGGTGGCCGACCGGGTCGCCGGGCTTGTCGACGTGGTGCGGGCGTTGGACGACGCCGGGGTCGCGGTGGAGGACGTCGGCCTGCGGCGCGCGACGTTGGACGAGGCGTTTCTGTATCTGACCGGGCACCGGCCGGACGAGGCCCGCGAGCCCGTCGGCGTTGGAGGAAAGGCGGACGGGGCATGACGGCGGCGGTGGTCGACGGCTGGACGATGACCAGGCGGAACATGATCCACGTGATCCGCGCACCGGAGGAGCTGATCCTCTACTTCTCGTTGCCGATCATGTTCGTGCTTGTCTTCGGGTACGTGTTCGGCAGCGGCATGCAGGTGTCGGGTGGCGGCAACTATCGCGAGTTCCTGCTGCCCGGGGTCTTCGTGATGACGATGCTGTACGGCCTCGGCGCCACCGCGACCGGCGTGGCGCTGGACCTCAGCCGGGGTGTGGTCGACCGGTTCCGGTCGATGCCGATGGCCCGGTCCGCTCTGATGACCGGCCGGAGCGCCGCCGACCTGCTGCGCGCGCTGCTGGAGATGTCCACCCTGCTGGTCTGCGGCCTGCTCGTCGGGTGGCAGTGGCGGCAGGGTGTCGGCAAGGCGTTGCTCGCCGTCGGGCTGCTCCTGCTGCTGCGGATCGCGATCACCTGGGTCGGGATCTACCTGGCGCTGCTGGTGCGCAACCCGGACACGGTCGGCGTGATCGTCTTCCCGGCGGCGTTCCCGTTCACCGCGATCTCCAACGTCTTCGTGTCGCCCGAGCTGATGCCGTCGGTCATCGGGACGATCTCGGAGTGGAATCCGCTCTCGGCCACCGTCGCCGCGATCCGTCACCTGTTCGGCAACCCCGGTCTGGGTGGCGACTCCTGGCCGGCGGAGCACGCCATGCTGTTGGCGGTGGTGTGGCCGGTGCTGCTGATCGCGACGTTCGCGCCGCTCGCGGTGCGCCGATACCGGCGGCTGAGTCGCTGAACCCGGGTCGCCGGTGGCCTGCTCAGGTCACCGGCGGGCGGGGCGTAGCGCGTACCACGCGGCGCCGACGGCGAGCACACCGAAGCCGGCGAGGACACTGCCCGTCGGCAGGTTGACCGCGAGTAGCAGACAGCCGAGCAGCCCCAGGCCGGCGAGCACCCGCACCGGCAGTTTCCGCTCCCGCTCCCGACCCAACGTCAGCGCCGCCGCGTTGGTGATCGCGTAGTAGACAAGCACTGTGCAACTGGAGAAGCCGATGGCGTCGCGCACGTCGCCGAGCAGCACCACCACGACCACCACGGCGGCCACGGCCAGTTCGGCGCGGTGCGGCACCTGGCGTACCTGGTGCACGGCGGCAAGCGCACCGGGCAGGTCCCGGCGGCGAGCCATCGCCAGGGTGGTCCGGCCGACCCCGGCGACCAGGGACAGCAGGACCCCGACGACCGCGATGGTGGCTCCGGCGCGGACCAGCCAGGCCAGGCCGGGCAGCCCGGCGGCGGTCACCACGTCGACAAGGGGCGCGGCGGACCCGGCCAGCCGGTCGGCGCCGAGCACGCCGAGTGCGACCACGGCCAGCACCAGGTAGATCGCGAGCACCACCCCGAGCGCCAGCGGCACCGCCCGGGGAATGGTCCGCCGCGGATCGCGGACCTCCTCGCCGAGCGTGGCGATCCGGGCGTACCCGGCGAACGCGAAGAACAGCAGCCCGGCGGCGGTGAGCACGCCCCGGGCGGAGCCGCCGGGCTCGCCGAGCCGATCCAGGCGCACCGGCCCGCCCACCAGGCCGACGACCGCGACCAGGGCCAGCACCGCGAGCACCAGCACGACAAGTGCCCTGGTCACGGTGGCCGTCTTGCCGATGCCGCGCAGGTTCACCGCGGTCACCGCGAGCACCGCGCCGACGGCGACCAGCCGGGCCTGCCCCGGCCACAGGTACGCCCCGATGGTCAACGCCATCGCCGCGCAGCTCGCCGTCTTGCCGACCACAAAGCCCCAGCCGGCCAGGAACCCGGCGAACGGCCCGAGGCGCTCCCGACCGTAGACGTAGGTGCCGCCGGACTCCGGGTACCGGGCCGCCAGCCGCGCCGAACTCGTCGCGTTGCAGAAGGCGATGAAGCCCGCCAGCACCAGCGCGGGCAGTAGGCCGGCGCCGCCGGCCGCCGCCGCGGCCGGGCCGAACACCACGAAGACGCCCGCGCCGAGCATCGAGCCCAAACCGATGACCACCGCATCGGGTACGCCGAGCCGCCGCGCCAGTTGATCCATGGGACCCAAACCTAGGGGTACGAGGTGAACGGCCGGTCCCATGCGCGTAACCGCCCGGGGAGCGGCACGTCGTCCCACGGCACCCGATGCAGCAACCGGTCCAGGAAGAGCCCGATCAGCAGGGCGGCCACGCCGTCGGTGAGCCAGTGGAAGTTCAGGTAGGTCGTGGTGACCAGCAGGATGGCCGGCGGGGCGAACCGGATCAGCCGGTGCACCCTCGGGTGCAGTCGCCCAGCCGTCAGCGCGGTCAGCAGCACGGCTATCACCCCGTACCAGAGGATGGCGTTGACGACGTGCCCCGACGGGTAGGACAGGTCGTACTCGGTGGGCGGCAGGTCATTGAAGATCCGGACCGACTGGGTCGGCGGCAGATCCGAGCTGGGCGCGGCCCGGTCGGTCAGGACCTTGAGCGGCCCGACCGTCAGGTAGAGGAGCACGAACGCCCCCGCCACTAGCAGCAGCGGCCGCACGGTGCGCCTGCGCCAGGCCACCGCCACGGCGAGCGCCCCAGCGAGGGGCGTCAACAGCCAGCCCCCCTGGCCGATGAGGTTGAACGCCCGTGCCGTCCAGTAGATCGGTGCCGGGTGGTGGGCGTACGCCCATTCCCGGACCGCCAGGTCCAGCCCGAGCAACGCACCTGTGGCGAGCGCCATGGTCACCGCACCGAACCCGGCCAGGAGGAGGGCGTCGAACCACCAGCCGGCCGGGCGGACGGGCCGTAGCCGCAGGTCACGTCGTACCGCCGTGGGTTTGAGCACGCGACCACGCTACCGGCCCGGCGCGAGGCCGGGGTGGTCGGCGCTGTGGGCCCAACCACGATCGGAGGCGGAGGCGGGGGCGAGGCGTCATGCTTGTGCCCGTGCGGATCACGTCTGCCCTCGTGGACCCGGCGCTGCTCGACCTGCCCTGGTCGACACCGCTGGAGGAGTGGCCTGCCCAACACCTGGTGGCGCTGCCGCAGGGCATCTCCCGACACGTCGTCCGGTTCGTCCGGCTTGGTGACTACGTCTACGCGTTCAAGGAGACCCGCGAGCGGATCGCCGAGCGGGAGTACGACCTGCTCCGGGCCCTGGAGCGGATCGACTTCCCGTCGGTCGAGGCGGTGGCGGTGGTCGCCGACCGGCAGACCGAGGACGGGGAAGCCCTGGAATCCGTGCTGATCACCCGGCACCTCCAGTTCTCCCTGCCGTACCGGGCGCTCTTCTCGCACACCCTGCGGCCGGAGACGATGAGCCGGCTGCTCGACGCGCTCGCGGCCCTGATCGTGCGGATGCACCTCACCGGGTTCTTCTGGGGTGACTGCTCGCTGTCGAACACGCTGTTCCGCCGGGACGCGGGGGCGTTCGCCGCCTACCTCGTGGACGCGGAGACCGGCGCCTTGCACAACTCGCTCTCCAACGGTCAGCGCGGTGAGGACCTGGAGATCGCCCGGGTGAACATCTTCGGCGAGGCGTTGGATCTGCAGGCCGCCGGCCTGCTGCACGAGTCCATCGACCCCGAGGTGGTCTGCGAGGAGGTCGTGCAGCGCTACGAGCGGCTCTGGCACGAGATCACCTACGAGCAGGCGGTCGAGCGGGAGGCCCGGCACGACATCGAGGGCCGGATCCGCCGCCTCAACGAGCTGGGCTTCGATGTGGCCGAGGTGGCCATGTCCTCGATCGACGACGGGCGTTACCTGGTTCGGCCGAAGGTCGTCGACGCCGGCTACCACACCCGGCGGCTGCTGCGGCTCACCGGTCTCGACGCCGAGGAGAACCAGGCGCGCAAGCTGCTCAACGACCTGGACGCCTACCGGGCGGAGAGCGACCTGATCGACGAGCAGCAGGCCGCGCACCGCTGGCTCACCGAGGTCTTCGAGCCGGTGGTCCGGGCCGTACCCGCGAATCTGCGCCGCAAGCTGGAGCCGCAGGAGCTGTTCGCGCAGATCATCGAGCACAAGTGGCTGCTCTCCGAGCAGGCCGGCCGAGATGTCGGGATGCGCCACGCGGTTCAGTCCTACCTGGCCGACGTGCTTGTGCACCGCCCCGACGAGCAGGCCATCCTCGGCGTCGACGTCCCCACCCTGAGCTGAGCCGGCCTCCGCTTGGCCGGGGTCGCCGTGCTGGCGGATCGGAGTTCGTGGGGATGTAGACGCGTCCTGTAGAGCTGCCCCAGAAATGGGGCAGTCACCGTCTGAGGTTCTGCCCCGCCCGAGGTTCTTGCCCCGCACGTGGGGCAGCTCTACAGGGTGCGCAGTAGTGCAGGGGTGCAGCCCGTCCAGGATCGCGCAGCGGCGGAACGGGCCCGCCGGCTTGGGCGCCTCACTCCACCCAGGAGCCGCCGCGGAGGACCCGGACCACGTTCAGGTCGGCGTCCAGCACCACCAGGTCGGCGCGCAGCCCGACCTGCAGGGAGCCCACCCGGTTGCCCAGGCCGATGGCGCGCGCGGGGGTGGTGGCCACCATCCGCGCCGCGTCGGCGATCGGGATTCCGGCGTTCACCGCGTGCCGCAGCGCGGCATCCATGGTCAGCGTGCTGCCGGCGATGGCACCGTCGCGGGCGAGTCGGGCCACCCCGTCGGTCACGGTGACGGCCTGGCCGCCCAGCTCGTACGAGCCGTCGGGCATTCCGGCGGCGGCCATCGCGTCGGTGATCAGCGCCGCCCGGTCCGGGCCCGCTGTCGCGGCGGTGAAGGTCAGCATTCCGTCGTGCAGGTGCACCCCGTCGGCGACAAGTTCGCAGATGACTGTGGGCGCGTCGAGCAGGGCGACCACCGGCCCCGGCTCGCGGTGGTGCACCGGGCGCATGCCGTTGAACAGGTGGGTGCCGACACTGGCGCCGGCGGCGACCGCGGCACGGGTCTGCTCGTACGTCGCGTCGGTGTGGCCGACCGCCGCCACCACCCGCTGTGCGGTGAGCAGCTTGATCGCCTCCAGCGCGCCGTCGCGTTCGGGGGCGAGGGTGACCATCCGGACCGCGCCCCGGCCCAGCTCGATCAGCTCGGTCAACTCGTCGGTCGACGGGTCGCGCAGGTACTCCGGGTTCTGCGCCCCACAACGGGCCGCGGAGAGGTAGGGCCCTTCGAAGTGGACTCCCGCCAGCACGCCCTCGTCGACGAGCGGAGCGAACGCCTCGGTTGCCGCGCGCATCAGCGGGAAGGGCGCGCTGACCAGGCTCGCCAACAGGGTGGTCGTGCCGTGCGCGAGGTGGAAGTCGGCCGCCGCTCGGGCCTCGTCGGCGTCCCCGGTGGTGAAGGTGTGCCCACCACCGCCGTGGGTGTGCATGTCGACGAAGCCGGGCAGGATCCAGTTGCCGTCCCGGACCGACGGATATTCGGCGACCGCGGTGATCCGATCTCCGTCCCACTCGACGCAGCCCTGTCGGATGACACCGTTCGGGGTCACCACTCGGCCGTCCACCCGCACGGTCATCGCTCCTCCTGATGGTCACGGACGCGCACGGCGTCCTGGTCACGGACGCGTACCGCGTCCAGGGCGAGCAGGGCGGCGCCGAGGCAGCCGGCCTCGTCGCCGAGGGCTGCCGCGACCAGCCGCGGCTCCCGATGGAAGGTCATCCGCTCGTGCAGCGCCGCCCGCAGTGGGGTCAGCAGCCGGTCCCCGGCCTGGGCCAAGCCGCCGCCGAGCACGATCGTCGCCACGTCGAACAGGGCCTGCCCGGTGGCGAGGCCGTCGGCGAGCGCCTCGATCGCCTCCCGCCAGACCTGGCCGGCGAGTGGTTCCCCGGCTGCGGCCCGCTCGGCGACATCGGCCGCCGTCACCGGAGCGTCCGCCGCCCCACCAGCCAGTTCGGCGTAGCGGCGGCCGACGGCGGCGGCCGACGCGATCGTCTCCAGGCAGCCGGGGCGACCACAGCCGCAGCGCGGGCCGTCGGGCCGGACCAGGATGTGGCCGATCTCCCCGGCGGCGCCGTGCGCGCCCACGGACGCCGAGCCGTCGACCACGTGCGCGGCGGCGATGCCGGTGCCGATGGCCACGAACAGCACGTGCCCAGTGCCGCGCCCGGCGCCGAGCCGCGCCTCGGCGAGACCACCCACGCGCACGTCGTGGCCGAGCGCCGTGGGCAGGCCGAGCCGCGCCACCGCCAGGTCCCGCAGGGGTACGTCCCGGAAGCCCACATTCGCCGACCAGACCGCCACGCCGCGCGCCTCGTCCACCACTCCGGGCACGGCGATGCCGACCGCGATCGGTGTGAGCCCGTCGGCTCGGGCCTTGTCGGCCAGCCCGACGGCCACGTCCAGGATCGTGCCGACCACGGCCGCCGGGCCGCGCGCGGCGTTCGTGGGGTGCCGCTCGGTGCGTACCGCGACGCCGTCCGGTCGGACCAGGGCGCACTTCATGCCGGTGCCGCCCACATCCAGCGCGACGACGACCTGCTCGGTGGCCCCGGCGTCGCCGCTCGTCACGCCAGCACCACCGACCGGGACAGGTGTCGGGGCGCGTCCGGGTCCAGGCCTCGGCTGGCCGCCAGCGCGACCGCGAAGCGTTGAGCCAGGATCAGGTCGGCCATCGGGTCGACCGGGGTACGACCGGCTGACCAACTGCCCAGCACCGTGCGCCAACCGTGTGTGCGGCTGTGCACGAAGGCAGCCCCGGTGGCGGCCACGTCCTCGGGTAGCCCGTCGGGCAGCTCGCCGAACGCCCAGACCAGTCTGCCGGGCGCGGCGACCGAGATGGGACCGTGCCGATAGTCCATCGCCGGGTACGCCTCGGCCCAGAAGGTGGCCGCCTCACGGCACTTCAGCGCTGCCTCCTGGGCCAGCCCGATCGTCCACCCGCGACCGAGGAAGGTGGCCTGCCCGATGGTGGCCGGGTCGATCGGCAGCGGGGATCGCACGGCGACTTCGGCGTCGGCGGCGAGCGCGGTCACCGGGTCGCCGAGGTGGGCCCGGAGCAGGGCCAGCGCGGTGGTCGCGAAGCGGGTCTGCAGCACCGACCGCTCGTCGGCGAAGGGCATCGTCACCGCGGCGGTGGCCAGCTCGACCGCCGGTGACGCCGGGTCGCCGACGAGGACAGTGGTCGGCGTCCGCCCGCGCAGCGCGGCGAGCAGGTCCAGCACCTCGGTGGTGGTGCCGGAGCGGGTGATCGCGATCAGCCGGTCGTAGTGGCGGCCGGCGGGGAACTCGGACGCCTGGAACGCGTCGGTCTCACCCTGGCCGGCGTGCTCGCGGCGACCCGCGTACGCCATCGCCATGAACCACGACGTGCCGCAACCGACGACGGCCACTCGCTCACCGGGGCGGGGCAGGTCACCGTGGACGACACCGGCCAGCGCGGCCGCCTCCCGCCAGCAGTCGGGCTGGCTCGCGATCTCCGCTTCCACGTACGTCATGGGAAACTCCTCGCAGGGGGCGACCGGTGCGCAATACGGCTCGTTAAGCACGCATTTCGCGCGTCATTCTGCGCGAACGCCGGTGGCCGTGGCAACTGACCAACCGATCGCGCAGGACTGCCTTTTGCGCAAGCCTAGTTTCGCGCACTAGTGTGCACGCAATCAATCACCGTCCGTGCAGTCACTGGGAGGGCCCCCGCGGTGGACCGGTACGCCAGATGGAACGCCCTGCTCGAGATGCTGACCGACAACGGCCGGGTCAGCGTCGAGGCGGCAGCCGAGCGGCTGGACGTCTCCCAGGCCACCATCAGGCGTGACTTCGACCAGCTCGCCCAACAGCAGATGATCACCAGGACCCGGGGCGGCGCGGTCGCTAACGGCGTGTCGTACGACCTGCCGCTGCGCTACAAGACGGCCAAGCACTCGGCGGAGAAGCAGCGGATCGGCGCGGCCGCCGCCGCGCTCGTCGCACCGGGCACCGTGGTCGGCCTCAACGGCGGCACCACAAGCACCGAGGTGGCGAGGGCGCTCGCGGTGCGTCCGGACCTGAACACCAGCGCCGAGGGCGCCCAGCTCACCGTTGTGACAAACGCGCTGAACATCGCCAACGAGCTGCTGGTCCGGTCGCGGATGAAGGTCGTGGTGGCCGGCGGTGTGGTGCGCCCGAAGTCGTTCGAACTTGTCGGCCCGCTGGGTGGTGCGCTGCTGCGCGAGGTCACCCTGGACGTCGCGCTGCTCGGCGTGGACGCCATCGACCCGCAGCTCGGTGCCGCCGCCCACCACGAGGGGGAGGCCGCGATGAACAACCTGATGGTGGCCCGGGCCAAACGCGTGGTGATCATCGCGGACTCGTCCAAGCTGGGCGGTCACGCCTTCGCCCGGATCTGTCCCATCGAGCGGGTCGAGACGCTGGTGACCGACTCCGGCGCCGCCCCGGAGTTGGTGGACGCGTTCCGCGCCGCCGGCGTACAGGTCATCTGCGCCTGAGCGGTAACGCTCCGTCGATGGATTGACCCATTCGGCGCGTCGGTGCATACCGCGTATTGCGCGCGTCTGCATACCGCGTATGGTGTCGGCTGTCACGCCCACCCATTGGGGGAGGTGCAGCTTGCCTGCTGTCCTGGAGATCGAAGGTCTACGTAAGACGTACAAGAGTCGTCGACGCGGTACCCGCAACGCGCTCGACGGCTTCGACATGCGGGTCGACGCAGGGCAGGTGCACGGCTTCCTGGGCCCCAACGGGTCCGGCAAGACGACCACGCTGCGTACCCTGCTCGGCCTGATCCGACCCGACGGCGGCCGGATGGCGCTGCTCGGACACGAGGTCCCCGACGCCCTGCCCACCGTCGCCGGCCAGGTCGGCGCGATCGTGGAGAGCCCGCAGTTCTTCCCGCACTTCACGGCACGGGACACGCTGTCCCTGCTGGCCGGGGCGGGCGGGGTGCCGGCCGTCCGCGTCGACGAGGTGCTGGAACTCGTCGGGCTGCGCGACCGGGCCGACGAGCGGGTCAAGACGTACTCGTTGGGTATGAAGCAGCGGCTCGCCGTGGCCTCGGCCCTGCTGAAGAACCCGAAGCTGCTCATCCTCGACGAGCCCGCCAACGGCCTCGACCCGGGCGGCATCCGGGAGATGCGCACGTTGATGCGCGGTCTCGCGGAATCCGGGATGACAGTGCTGCTGTCCAGCCACATCCTCGGCGAGATCCAGCTGATCTGCGACTCGGTCACCATCATCTCGCTGGGTCGGCGTGTCGCGTTCGGTCCGGTCGACGAGGTGCTCGCGCAGCACTCGTCCGGCGCGGTCCGGGTCCGGCTGGAGGCGGTGAGCGACCTGCCGGTGGCCACCGAGGCGCTCACCACGGCCGGCATCGGGGTCACCGGTCACCCCGACCACCTGATGTTGACGGGCGTCGACAAGCCGGCCACGGTGACCCGCCTGCTCGCCGAGCGCAACCTCTACGTCAGCGAGTTGGCTCCGATCGCCGTCGATCTGGAGAGCGTCTTCCTCGAACTGACGTCCACCGCGCCGGTCCCCGGCCAGCACCGGCAGGTCGACGAGTCCATGAAGGTCGGTGGGACGGGTCAGCCCGGCACCACCGCGGGAGGGTGGGGCGCGTGAGCCTCTTTCGTACGGAGCTGCGCCGGCTCACCAAGCGGCGGTTCACCAGGTACATGACACTGCTCGGCCTGCTGGTGCTGGCCGCGGTGGTCGTCGGGGTGTTCTTCACCAACCAGAAGCTCGACGCCGGCCAGCTCGCGAAGGCCGAGCGTCAGGCCGACCAGCAGTACCAGGACCAGGTGCGCTGGAGCGAGCAGGCGCGGGGCGACTGCGAGCGGGCCAAGGCGGCCGGTACGTCGAACGACGACCGTTACCCCGACGACTGCTCGCAGATCACGCCGCCGCCCCGGGAGGAGATCCAGGCGCAGTGGTTCCTGCCCTCGACGTTCGACTTCCGGGAGACGTTCGACGAGACGCTGCTCCCGTTCGCGGCGATCCTCGCCCTGGTCGGGTTCGTCGTCGGCGCGTCCTTCATCGGTGCCGAGTGGAGCACCGGCGGCATGATGAACCTGCTGCTCTGGCGGCCGAAGCGGCTCACCGTACTGCTCACCAAGCTGGCCGCGCTGCTCACCGGCATGCTGGCGGTGACGTTGCCCGCCGCGGTGCTCTGGTTCGCCGGGTTCTGGGCGGTCGCCACGTTCCGCGGCAGCACCGAGAAGATGACCTCCGGCACCTGGCAGTCGTTCGCGCTGACCGGTGTGCGGGGCGTGGTGCTGGTCCTGGTGCTCACCACCATCGGCTTCGCCCTGGCGTCGCTGGGTCGGCACACCGCGATGGCCCTGGGTGGCGTGGTGGCCGTGATGGTGGTCGGCCAGTTCGGCCTGGGCATCCTGCTGGGACTGGCGAACGTGCGCTGGCCCGAGGCGTACCTGCTGCCCACCTACCTCCTGGCCTGGATGCTCAAGACGGTCAAGCTGCAGGACTGGGACTCCTGCGAGGCGACCTTCAACGGGTCGTGTGAGGCGGCGACCATGGACATCACCTGGCAGCAGTCCTCGGTGCTGCTCTCGGTCGCGGTGGTGGTGGTACTCGGGGCGGCGCTCTGGGCGATGCGTCGCCGCGACATCACCTGACCGGACCGGTCTGACGCGGCGCGGTCGGCCCGGCCGTCGGGATTCCCGGCGGCGCAGGGTCGGCCGCGCCGGCTGGTGCGACCGAGGTCGTCCCTGGCTAGGCTGAGTGCCATGTCCGCCGACGCCGCCCCCGAGCCGTCCACTGACGCTCGTCGCAGCGAGGTCGCGGGTGCTGTCGCGCCGGCGGTGCCGACTCCGCGGCCGGTGCCGCCCATCGAGAGCACCGACGATCCCGAGCCGGACGACGAGGTCGACGTCGCGCCAGGCGCCCCGACGGTCGCGCTCACCGAACGGGAACGGGCCATCCTCGCCTTCGAGCAGCAGTGGTGGCGGCACGCCGGCGCCAAGGAGCAGGCCGTCCGGGACACCTTCGGCGTCTCGTCGACCCGGTACTACCAACTGCTCAACGGGCTGCTCGACAACCCGGCCGCCTTGGCCGCCGACCCCATGCTGATCGGCCGGCTCCGCCGGTTGCGCTCGTCGCGCGCCCGCAACCGTCGCCGCTGACCGCCAGCGGCCCGGCCCGGCCCGCGCGGATTGTCGCCGCGTCGGTGGTGTTCGGCGAGGTCGCGCCAGCGGTTTGCACACCCTGACACCCGGTCGGGTGACAACAGAGCGTGATGCGGAACACCTCGCCCGCCCGACCGGCCGGTACCGCTGGCCGGACCGCCAGTGGATGGCGAATGGGGTGGACTTCGGCCGATGAGAGCGGCAGACTGCGGCACGTGGCGGGTGCGGTCCGGCTGGAGCCGGTGGACGAGCAGAACCTGGAGCCGTTGCTCTCCGTAGCGGCAGCGGAGGCAGAGCCGAGCGACGTGATGCCTCCCGTCGAGGCCCCCGCCGGCTGGTCGCTCGCCCGTCGAGAGGCGTTTCGGGAGTTCCATCGGGCCAGCTTCGGCGGACTGGACGGCCCGACCCGCTCGCAGATGTACGCGATCCTCGTCGGTGGCGAGGTGTTGGGCATGGTCCGCATGACGCGCTGTGACGAGCCCGGCACGGTGGAGACCGGCATGTGGCTCGGTCGCTCGGCGCGCGGGCAGGGGATCGGCGCAACGGCCCTGCGGGAGTTGCTGAACGCCGCCGCTCGGGCGGGCATGCGGGTGGTGGTCGCCGAGACGACCCCGGACAACATCGGCGCGGTCGCCGTGCTGCACAAGTGCGGCGCCAAACTGTACGAGGACGACGGCAAGGTGCGAGCCGAGATTTGCCTGGACTCGACGCCGCCGGCGCTCTGAGGCGCTGCGGGGGTGCCCGGGGTCGGTCGGCGGTGACCGCGGGGGCCACCGCCGACCGCGTGGATCAGGCCGGCACCCGGACGATGTCGAAGTCGGTGGTCGGCGTCGACTCCACGTCGAACCGGCCGTTCACCACGTACAGCGCCGAGCCGAACAGGTCACCGGTGGCTGGCGACCGTAGCTGCGGACCGGTGATCTCCCGCTGCACAGTCCCGGCGGTGTAGCCGGCGTTGAGCCGGACCACCGCGATGACGTTGCTCAGGTTCCGGATCACGTACAGGGTGCGACCGCGCAGCACCAGCCCGTCGGCCCGGTCCACCGAGTAGCCGCCGAGGTCGAAGACGCTGCTGCCGCCGGTGCTCGGGTCGACGCGGACGAGTTGGCCGGTCAACATCTGCGCGACGAGCAGGTCGCCGTCCGGAAGCGCAACGATCCCGTTGTTGAACGCGTCGGGCGTCGCGCCCGGACCGGTGAGCGGGAGCACCCGGACGGCGGCGGGGGCGGGCAGGCGGCCACCCGGGCCCAGCGGCACCACGTACAGCACCGGTCGGGTGGAGTCGGTGAAGTAGACCGCCCGCTCGGTGATCACCATGTCGTTGACCAGGGTGTTGGGGTCGGTGGTGAACGGGTAGTGGGCCAGCCTGGCACCGGTGCCGGGGTCGTACACGCTGGCTCCGCCGCCGGTGAAGTCGGCGGTCCAGAGTCGGCCCCGCTCGTCGATCTTGAGGCCTGCCTTGGCGGCGCCGGGGGTGCCCGGGATCAGCACCGAGCCGCGCCCGGTACGAAGGTCACCCCGCCACACCGCGCCGTCCAGGACGGACCCGACGTACACGGTGGTGCCCCGACCGATCGTCAACCCTTCCGGGGTGAACCCGTCGGGCAGGGCGATCCGGGCCGGGAACGGCTTCGCCGGATGGGCGGTCGCCGGCGTGCCGACAGTGGCCAGGGTCGCCGCCGCGACCAGGGGGACGAGAAGAAGGGACAGTAGCTTGCGCAAGAAACACCGCCTGACGTCCAGGTGGAGGACTCCACAGAGGAATGTGACGCCCTAATAACACTCCGGAGCCGCCAAAAGGTTGGGAACGGCGCTCAGTCCCGCCGGGCCGCGTACGCGGCGAGCGCCGCGACCTGGGTCGGGTCCAGCGACGGGCGTACCCGGGCCCGTGCCGTCGCCACGTGCCCGGCGGTGACCGTGGCGGCGGCGAGTGACTCCCGCATCGCGGCCAGCGCCGCCTCCCGGACCAGCGCAGCGCAGTCCGCCGCGGAGAAGCCGGTCAGCTCGTCGCCGAGGGCCGCCAGGTCGACGTCAGGTGCCAGCGGCACCTGCCGGGACGCGGCTCGCAGGATCTCCGCGCGGGCCGGCCCGTCCGGCGGTGGCACGTAGACCAGCCGCTCCAACCGGCCCGGTCGCAGCAGCGCCGGGTCCACCAGGTCGGGCCGGTTGGTGGCACCGACCACCACCACGTTGCGCAACGTCTCCACCCCGTCCAGTTCGGTGAGCAGCGCGGCGACCACCCGGTCCGTGGTGCCCCCGTCGGTGGCCTGCCCGCGTACCGGCGCCAGGGCGTCCACCTCGTCCAGGAAGATCAGGGTGGGGGCCGCCTCCCGGGCCCGGCGGAACAGCTCGCGGACCGCGCGTTCGCTCTCACCGACCCACTTGGAGAGCAGTTCCGCGCCCTTCACCGACAGCACGTTGGCCCGGCCCGAGCCGGCGAGCGCGGTGACCAGGTAGGTCTTGCCGCAGCCAGGTGGCCCGTAGAGCAGCACACCGCGCGGCGGCTGCACCCCGAGCCGGGCGAAGGTGTCCGGGTAGGTCAACGGCCACAGCACCGACTCGGTGAGCGTCTGCTTGACGTCGTCCAGGCCACCCACGTCGTCGAGGGTCACCGACGCCAGATCCAGGGTCGAGGCGGCCATCGTGGTCGGCCGGACCACCTCCCGGGCGGCGGTGAAGTCGGCCATCGACACCGTCGGCGTCTCGGCGGACTTCTGCCGCAGCGCCGCGCGTACCCCGGCCTCCCGGACCAGCGCGGCCAGGTCCGCCGCGACGAACCCAGGGGTACGCGCGGCCACCTCGTCCAACCGGACGTCGTCGGCCAGCGGCACCTGCCGGGTCAGCACGGTGAGCTGTTCGCGGCGCAACGCCTGGTCGGGAAGCGGAATGCTGATCCGCAGCGACAGCAGGTCCGGCGCCCGCAGTGCGGGGTCGACCGCCTCCGGCCGGCCGGTGGCGCAGACCACCGCCACACCGGCCCGGACGCACTCGGCGAGCACCTGACGGAACACCGTCGCCACCGGGCCGGGGCTCTCCGCCGGTGCGAGCGCCTCGACGTCGCTGACCAGCAGCACCGCCGGCCCGCCGGCTCGGGCCGCCGTCGCCGCGGCGCGTAACCGGTCGGCGGCGGCCTGGTTCGTCGACGCGGCCACCTCGGGCGCCCACAGCGGGTGTACGCGGGCACCCACCCGGGCGGCGACGGCCCGGACCAGCGCCGACTTTCCGGAGCCGGCCGGACCGACGAGCAACACCCCCAGCGAGATGGCGGTGCCCAGCCGGCCCAACACCTCCCGGTGGTGGAAGCCGAGGTCGAGCAGCTCGGTCAGCTCCTCGGCCTGGGTGCGCAGCCCGGGCAGCTCGTCCACGTCCGGGGTGTCGTCGGGCTGGCCCACCGCCGCTGCCGCGTCGTCCGTCCGGGCCGGCGGCGTCCATTCGGCGTCGACCGGGGCGGGCCCGCCGTGGGTGGCCGGGCCGTGCTCCCAGCCGATCACCGTGTCCATCGTGACAAGAGCGCCGGCGGCCGGCTCGACCGTGCGTACGGTGAGCAGAGTGCTGGTCCAGGCGAAGCCGACGGTGTTGGCGAGGCTGCGTCGAGCCGCCTCGACCAGGCTGCGCACCGAGGCGTCCGGCAGCACGTCCTGTGGCAGCAGCGACACGTCGTCGCCGCCGGTGAGCACCTTGCCCAGCAGGGCCAGCCGGAGCATCTCCGGGCTCACCGCCGCGACCACCTCCACCGGCCCGGCCAGGACGACCCGGCCCGCCGGCACCAGCGGCACGGGGCTGACCCGCACCTGAGCGCCGTCGCGCACACCCAGGTTGCCCAGGGTCAGGTCGTCGGCGTACAGCAGGGCGCTGCTCGCGCCCGGCCCGGCGGTCGCCACGATCCCCGCCGTCTCCCGGCGGCCGGTGAGCCGGACCGGGTCGCCGGGCCGCAGCCCCAGCGCGGTCAGCGCCTCCGGATGCAGTCGCACGATGCCCCGTCGGGCGTCCAGCGCGGCCGGCCGTAGGCTCGCCGTCAGGGTCAGGTCGGGTTGCGCCACCGCCCGACCGTAGCCGCCGCCGGCCAGCCCCGCCGGTCAGCGCCGCGGATCCAACTCGTCCAACAGCGACGGGTCCCGCCGGATCAGCTCGGCCAACCGGGCCGCCGGGTCCGGGGTCAACCCGTCCGGGCCGGGCGCCCACTCGGGGACCGTCCGGCCGGACAGCGGCCAGGCCGGCGGGGGTTCCACAGGCGCCGCCGGGGGCACCGGCCCGACCGTGACGTCCGGTCCGTCCCAGGAGACCCGCATCGGGTACGTCTGCCCCTCGTGCTGCACCTGCACGGTCACCACCAGCCCGGGGTGGCCGCCGACGACCTGACGGACCGCCTCGGCCACCTCCTCGACCGGACCCCACCCGGCGGCCTCGCCCGGGGAGTCCGTCCCCGCGTGCCGGGGGTCGTGCCGTCCCGCCCCGCCGCCGCGAACCTCGTCCGGGCCGGGCCCGGGAAGGCCCGGCGGCGGCATGCTGTCGTCACGGTCGTTGGTCCGCCGGCGCCGCGCCTCCTCGCGCCGGGCCAGTCGGGCCAGCGTCTCGTCCAGGTCGCCCCTCACCAGATCACCTCTTCCCGCACGGCCGGAGCCGGTCGGCTCAGGCTTGCCTGTCCCGGGTGGCACGTTCCAGCGCGCGGTCCAGGACGACAAGCAGGGCGTCCCGCACCGAGAGCCGGTCCCGGGCGTCGAACTGCACGAGCGGCACGTTGTCACCGATGGCCAGCGCCCAGCGGATCTCGCCGAGTTCCAGGGCCAGCCGCCCGTCGAAGGCGTTGACCCCGACCACGAACGGCAGCCCGGCCCGTTCGAAGAAGTCGATCGCGGGGAAGCAGTCGTCCAGCCGGGCGCTGTCCACCACGACCAGCGCGCCGAGCGCCCCGCGGGCGAGGTCGTCCCACATGAAGCCGAACCGGGCCTGCCCCGGCGTGCCGAACAGGTAGAGCTTCAGACTGCGATCGATTGTCACGCAGCCGAAGTCCATCGCCACCGTCGTGGTGGTCTTCGTGGAGCGGACACCCGGATCGTCCACGCCGATCCCGGCGCTCGTCATCTCGGCCTCGGTGGTCAGGGGAGCGATCTCGGAGATCGCACCCACGGTGGTGGTCTTGCCCACCCCGAACCCACCGGCCACCAGGATCTTGACCGGGATCGGCGGTGCCGCCGGTTTAGCGACCGGCGGCGAGGACGTCCCCGCGCCGGACGGCGGCTGGTACGGCGGTGGCGGCGGGCCGGCGCGTCCGACCGCCGGCCCGCTGCCCGGCGTGACGTAACGGGCGGCGGCGCTGTTTGCGGCGACCCCGCCGAGCGGGGCGACCGGCCATTCAGGAGATCGCACGAAGTCCATCAATCACTCGCAGGATGAGGTCGGGGTCGGCGGCGTCGTTGGTGTCGCTGACGTGCACGTCCAGGTGTCCGGCCGCCCGTAGGTCGCCGACCAGGACCCGCGTCACACCGAGGTGCAACCGGGCGCGGGCCGAGATCTCGGCGACCGAGATCGGTTCGGCGCAGAGCGCGATGATCGCCTGGGATTCCGGTGCCAGCAGGGCACCGTGCGGGCCGGTCGGCCAACCGCCGTCCGTACGCGCGGTCACCTGCGTCTCCAGCCCGATCGCCGGGTCGGCGCCCGCCACCCGACCGGAGGTCAGCACGAACGGTCGGGGACCGGCCGGCCGGCCGCCGTCCGGCTCCGGCGACGCCGGCGCCACCACCTCGGCCGCGTCGGTCGCAGAAGCCGTGTGCAGGTACGGGCGGATCCGGGTCCTCGGTTCCGGGTCCGGGTCCTCACCGGCGACGTCGGGGGTCACTGCTGAACGGCGTTCTTCAACTCGACGATCAGCCGCGGGGTCAGGGCGCCACCGGCCCGCCCGGCGAAGAGCGTCATCTCGTACGCGACGGTGCCCAGGTTGGCGGACCGGTCGGCGACCACCCCGAGCACGGAACCGCTGCTGATCGCGCTGATCAGCAGGTAGCCGTCGGCCATGTCGACGATCACCCGGTTCAAGCCCCCGAGCGCGTACCAACTGGCCGCCCCACCGGCGAGACTCGTCATCCCGGAGACGACCGCGGCCAACCGCTCCGCGTTGGACCGGTCCTTGATCGCCGACATGGCCATCAGCAGGCCGTCCGAGGAGACCGCGATCGCCTCCAGGACCCCGGCCGTGCCGGAGGTGAAGGAGTCCAGCAACCAGTTGAACGTACGGGCCTCCGGGCTGAGGTCCCCGCTGGCGCCGGACTGACTCTGGTCGACGTTGTCGTGCAGGAAGGGACTGGTCACCGTGATGATCCTTCTTCGTTCCGGCGGTCTGGGCCGACTTCGCGGAGAGCGCGGGCCACGCCCTCCTCGAACTCGCTGATGCGCTTGCGGACCTCGGCCGGGTCACCGAGGTGCGTACTGGGTGGCTGACAGGCCGGGACGACCGTGAGGTTCGCCCCCGGCACCCGTCGGCTCAGTCGGGGCCGACCCGGGGTGGCGTCGGACGGACCGGCGCCACCGGCCACCGTAGGGCCCCCGCCTCCGGGTGTGCTCGGGAGGTCGACGCCGTTGCGCTCGGCCCGGCGTACGCCGGCCTGGAACGCCTCGACAAGCGCCCGGGCGGCGGCGGGGTCCGCGCCGGTGGCGTCCACCGGCCGGGGTGGCGTGGCGGTGGCGTGCAGGCTGGCCCCGGGCACCCGCTGTCGGACCCGCGGGGTGCTCGGCGCGGCGGACGGTTCCGGCTCCTGGACCCGCGGGGTGCTCGGCGCGGCGGACGGTTCGGGCTCCTGGGGGGTCGCCACGGGCTGCTGCGGCGGCTGGCCGGGGCTGAACGCGTTCCAGGACGGGCTGGCCTCCAGGCTGCGGGTGGCCCGGTTGAGCAGGTCCGAGTCGAAGCGGCCCGGCTCGTCGACGGTCGGCGTGACGGACCGCGCGGCGCGCTCGGACGCGGCCACCGTACGCCTGTCCCGTTCCGGCACCGAGGCCCGGGCGACGGTGCTTCCGGCCGGGTCGGCGCGGCGCAGCACGAGTGACGTCGACGGGATCTCCAGGTGTGCCGTCACCCCACCGCCGGCGGTGGCGGCCAGGCCCACCTCCCAGCCGTGGCGGCGGGCCAACCGACCCACCACGAAGAGACCGAGCACCTCGGTCGGCGCCAGGTCGAGTCGTTCCCGGCGGGTGATCCGGGCGTTCTCCTCGGCCAGCCGTTGCTCGCCCATGCCGATGCCGTGGTCCACGACTGTGATCCGCGCGCCGACGCCGGACGGTTCGGCGGCCACCAGCACCCGGGTGTGCGGCGGTGAGAAGGCGGTGGCGTTCTCCATGAGTTCGGCGAGCGCCAGGATGAGGTCGCCGACGACAGCCGGCGCGGCCGAGATGCCCGCCGGCACCCGCACCTCCACCCGGGTGTAGTCCTCGATCTCACCGAGCGCCAACCGGACCACGTCGGCCAACGGCACCGGCGCGGTGTGGGCGTCGGCGCCGGCCGAACCGGAGAGCACCACCAGGCTGCCGGCGTTGCGCCGCAACCGGCTGGAGATGTGGTCGAGCCGGTACAGGTGCTCCAGCCGGCCCGGGTCGGCCTCCTGCTGCTCCAGCCGGTCGATGAGCGCGATCTGCCGACCCACCAGGTTCTGGGTACGCCGTCCGACGTGGCCGAACATCTGCGCCACGTTGCGTCGGCCGGCGACCTGCCGCTCGACCAGCCGCGCGGCGGTGCTCTGCACCCGGTCGAAGGCCCGGGCCAGGTCACCGATCTCGTCGTTGGCCCGGATGTCCACAGGTTCCAGCCGCACCGGCTGGGGGCTCTCGCCCTCGTCGTCGGTGACCCGGACCAGCTCCGCCTCGGCGACCCGGGCGACCCGGTCGGCCGAGCGGGTGAGTCGGGTCAGCGGTCGGGCCACCGTCCGCGCGACAGCCGCGCTGAGCAGCACCACCAACGCCAGGATCAGCGCTGCCGTGGCCCCGACCAGGTACGCGGCCGTCAGCGCGCGCCGCTGCTCGGCGGTCACCTCGGTGAGCACGTCGGCGACGAGCTTCTTCTCCACGAACTGACCGAGCCGGATCATCGTGCGGACGGCCGGGAAGAGTGCCTCCATCGGCACGTCGCGGACGGCGGTGGCCGGGTCGCGGGCGCTGCTGGCCAGGAAGTCCGAGCTGGTCCGCGCGGCCACGGCCGCGTCGTTGAGCTGGGCGACCATGAGCTGCTCGGGCGTGATCAGGCTGCGGAAGCGCTGGTTGTCGACCAGGAGCGCGGCGATGCACGCCACGTACCCGTTGATGGTGTCCGAGTTGCCGACCGCCTTGACCAGCAGGCTCAGGGTGGCGCAGGCGCCCAGCCCCTCGTCGGCGCGGAGCAGCCCGTCGAGGGCGAGCACCTGACGGCCCGGCAACGTGTCGGTGTCCACCCCGAACACCAGCCGCAACGAGTCGATCAACCCCTTGTTGACCGGGCCGAACGCATCCATCACCTGGCCCGGGTTCGCGACCCGGGCCAGCACGGACGTGCGCAGGTCGATGAGGCTGGACACCCCGTCCAGGGCGCGGTCGACGCGGTCGGTGAGCGCGCCGCTGCGTCCGGCCCGCAGGTCGGCCACCCGGTCGTCCACGTCGGCGGACTTGCGGACCACCTCGCCGCGCTCGACCCGGCCGAGCAGGAAACCGACCGAGAGGACGCGTTCCTGTTGCAGGTCCTGGACCAGGCTGCCGACCCGGCTGGCGAGGCGTACCCGCTCGGCGGTGTCGCTGGCCCGCTGCGCCGCGGCCACCCGGTCGAGCATCACGGGCACGGCCAGGCCGATCATGCTGAGCAGTGGGATCACGACGAGCAGCGCGAGCTTGCCGCGGATCCGGAGCCTACCGAGCAGCATCGAAGGCCCCCCACTGCGCGGGCTCCGAGTCGCGGGCCGCGCCGGCCGGTTGCAGCGCGCGTGGGTCGCTGGGCACCGGCTGCCAGGAGTCTGCCGGCGACGGGGTGTCGGCGTTCTCCGCGTGGTTCGCGGCCATCGTCGCCCGGCGCCGGGCCCGGCCACGGGCGGCCAGCAGCAGTGCGGCGAGCCAGCCCAGCAGCAGCAGGGCGAACGCCCCGGCCGCGCCGATCAGCCAGCGGTCCCGGTCGAACGCGTCGATGCGCTCGACGAGCAGGGCGTCCAGTTCGGCGAGGATGACCGGCTGGAGTTGGCGGGCCGCGCGGTGCGTGTTGAGCCCGGCGGCGCTCAACTGGCCGGGGTCCACCACGCTCGTGCCCTTGGCCGGGGTGGAGTACGCGGCAAGCGCCTCCACCGAGCGTTGATAGGTGTCGAGTGGGGTCAGCACGTTGGCGCCGAGGTCGGTGCTCTCCGAGCCGTCCACGGCGGAGCGTAGGTTGTCGACGAGGTCACCGGCGGGTGCCAGGGCGGCGACCCGCATCGCGGTCAGCTCCATCAGGCCGCGTGGTTGCTCGGCGGCCGGCCGTCGGGCGACAAGCGTGCCCAGGTCGGCGAGTCGGCCGGCGGCCACCACCGCCTCGGGCAGGTCCTGGCCGGCGCTGTCCTGGAGGAAGAAGGAGTCGGCGACGGGATCGCGGACCAGCCCGGAGCTCTCCCGAACCTTGCGGTGCAGTGCCAGCAGCAGGTCCGAGACCTCGCTGTACGACGTGTAGGCGGCCTCCGGGTCGGCAGGGCTGCGGCCGCGCAGAGCCTCCAGCTTGGCCCGTACCCCGGCCCAGCGTTCCTGGCTGAGCAGCTCGTCGCCGATGCGGGCGTCCAGCGCGGCGGCCTCCTCGACCGCCCGGTTCAGCGGGTCGCCGGACACCTGCCGATTGCTGATCGCGGCGGACTGGGCCTCCACCAGGGCGTCGGTGACCGAGCCCAGCGCGGTGAGGTACTGCACGCCGAGTCGCTCCCGGACGGCCAGGTTCCGGTCGTCGGTGGTCTGCCGCCAGGCGGACGTGACGAGCAGACCCACGGGTGCCAGTAGTGCCCCGATGAGCAGCAACGGCAGCAGTCGGCCCAGGGTGGACGGACGTCGACGGGCCCGCGGCGCGGGGACTGTCATGGTGGTGTCTCCTCCGGCATGGGGCGCGGATCGGCGCGGCGTCGGGCGGCCCGACAAGTCCCGTGCACCGGACCGGAAAACTAACCGACCCCCCTGCTGGTGAGGCCGAGGTGGACGAGTCAGGTTCGCGTCACTTCGAGCAATGTCACCATTCGCCGCGTTCTCGACACGCTCTGTTTCGTCAGTGGGTGTGACATGGAGGGATCCAGGCGGATATCCGTTAAAGATCGGAATTCACGGGATCCGAACTCAACCCACTGGGCCGCGCCGGACATGGCGCGCTCGCTGCCGCCCGCGCACCGATCGGGGCAACCGGACGGACGTACGGCGGATCTCAGCCAACGCTCAGGCTGCGGGCCGTAGCGTGTGCCGCATGACAACGCCGTCGCCGGCCGCGTGGTTCCGGCGTGCCCTGCCCACCCGCCGCCGCACGATCGCCGCAGCGGCGGCCGTCGTGCTGGTGGCTGCCGCCGTGACCTGGGTGGTGTGGCCACAGGGACCGGGCGTACGCAGCACGAGCGAGATGCTCACCGTCCGCTCCGGACCGTCCGACGACCAGCCGGTGGACCTGGACACGACCTTCTACCTGCCCGCCGACGCCTCGTCCGGTCGGAAGGTCCCGGCGGTGCTGCTGGCACACGGGTTCGGCGGCACGAAGGAGTCGGTGCGCTCCGACGCGGAGGAGTTCGCCGGGCGCGGCTACGCGGTGCTCACCTGGACCGCGCGGGGTTTCGGCCACAGTGGCGGCGAGATCCACCTGGACAACCCGGACTACGAGGTGCGCGACGCGTCCCGGCTGCTGGACTGGCTGGCCGCCCGGCCGGAGGTTCGTACCGACGCCGCGGGTGACCCGAAGGTCGGTGTGGTCGGCGGCTCGTACGGCGGCGGGTTGGCGCTGCTGCTCGCCGCGCAGGACCAGCGGGTCGACGCGATCGTCCCCATGATCACCTGGAACGACCTGTCCCGCGCCTTCCTGCCGGAGAGCACCGGCGGGGCGCCGACCGAGGGTGTGTTCAAGAAGGGCTGGGCCGGTCTCTTCTTCGGCGGCGGCGGCAACGTGGGCTCCGGCCCGGCGGGGCTCTCCGGCGGCACCGCCGCCCAGCCGCAGGGCGCACCGGCGTCGGCCGGCCCGCCCAGCCCGGGGCCGGGCGCCGGTCCGGGCAGCGGTCCCGGTGTTGCCCCGGCCGGTGCGGCCGACCCGTCCTGCGGCCGGTTCGCGGCCGACGTGTGCGCCGCGTACCTAGGGATCGCCACCACCGGGCGGGCCGACCAGGCGGCCGTGGATCTGCTGCGCCGGTCCAGCCCGGCCGGCGTCCTGGACCGGATCAAGGCGCCCACCCTGCTGGTGCAGGGCGAGGCCGACACGCTGTTTCCCCTCGGCGAGGCGGACGCGAACGCGAAGGGCATCGCCGCCACCGGGACCCCGGTGCGGGTCGCCTGGTTCACCGGCGGGCACGACGGTGGCAGTGGACCCCGCTCCGACGAGGACCGGGTGAAGTTCCTGACCGTCCAGTGGCTGGACCACTACGTCAAGGGCGAGGGCGACGCGCCCGGTGACGACTTCACCTGGTCGCGGATCGCCGGGTTCGACGCGCTCGACCGGGGTCTGGTCGCCACCGGATTCCGCCGCGCGGACTATCCCGGCCTGACCGGCAACGCCCGCCGGGAGGTCACGGTCGCCGGACCGGCCCAGCCGATCGCGAACCCGCCGAACGGCAACCCGGCCGCCATCTCCTCGGTCCCGTTCGCCGGTGGGCTCACCTCACTGCTGGACGGCGTGGCAGGTGACGTGCCCGGCCAACACGCCCGGTTCGAGTCGACACCGCTGACCGAGGCGGTGGACGTGGCAGGTGCGCCCACCGTCACCCTGCGGGCCGCGTCGCCGACCGGTACGGCGGTGCTCTTCGTCAAGCTCTACGACGTCGACCCCGACGGCGCGGCGACCCTGCCGAACGGGCTGGTCGCCCCGATCCGACTCACCGGCCTGCCGCAACGCGTGCAGGACGCCAACCCGGTCACCGTGACGCTGCCCGGGATCGTCCGCCGGGTGGAGGCCGGGCACCGGTTGCGACTGGTGGTGGCCACCTCGGACCAGGCGTACACCACACCCGCCGAACCGACCGTCTACACCGTGTCGGCGGACGGCGCGGTCACCCTGCCCACTGTCGACGGCGCGCCGATCCCCACCGCCGCGACGCTCTGGCGCTGGGTGCTCGCCGGTCTGCTCGCCGCCATCGTGATCGGGCTCGTCGTGGTCGTCGCCGTGCTCCGCCGCCGGCATCGCCGCCAGGACCGGTCGGTGCATCCGGAGTACGCGGACACGCCGTTGGCCGTGCGCGCGTTGCGCAAGGAGTACGCGGACGGCTTCGTGGCGGTGTCGAACGTCGACTTCGAGGTGCACCCCGGTCAGGTGGTCGGTCTGCTCGGACCCAACGGCGCCGGCAAGACCACCACCCTGCGGGTGCTGATGGGGTTGACCCAACCGACCGCCGGAGAGATCTACGTCTTCGGTCGCCGGCTGGTGCCCGGCTCGCCGGTGCTGTCCCGGATCGGCGCGCTCGTCGAGGGGCCCGGCTTCCTGCCGCACCTGTCCGGGCTGGAGAACCTGAGGGCGTACTGGCGGGCCACCGGGCGGCCGTGGGAGGACGCCCAGTTCGACGCGGCCCTGGAGATCGCCGGTCTGGGTGACTCCGTGCAGCGGAAGATCAAGAACTACAGCCACGGTATGCGCCAGCGCCTCGCCATCGCCCAGGCCATGCTCGGCCTACCCGAGCTGCTGGTCTTGGACGAGCCGACCGACGGGCTCGACCCGCCGCAGATCGCCGAGATGCGCCGGGTGCTCCAGCGCTACGCCACGGACGGTCGGGCGGTGCTGGTCTCCAGCCACCTGTTGGCCGAGGTGGAGCAGACCTGCACCCACGCGGTGGTGGTGAACAAGGGCCGGATCGTGGCGTCCGGGCCGGTGGAGGAGATCGTCGGCGAGTCGCCGAGTGTGCTGTTCGACGTCACCGACCCGGTGGCGGCGCGGGCGGTGCTGGACCGGCTGCACGGGGTGCGGGTGCTGCCGGAGAGCGACGGCCAGTTGGTCGTCGACACGAACGGCACGGCCCGCAGCGAGGTGGTGGCCGAGCTGGTACGCGCCGGCATCGGGGTGGACCGGGTGGTGCCGCGGCGCCGCCTGGAGGACGCGTTCCTCGCCCTGGTGGGCGACAACTCTCGGGGAAGCGGTGACCGGTGATGGTTGTTTCCGACGCGGGTGCGGCCCAGGGCTATCGGCCGTCGGCCACCATGCCGTTCGCGGCGGAGTTCCGTCGACAGGCGTCCCGGCGGCGGACCCAGCTGGCGCTCGGGTTCATGGTGCTGCTGCCGCTGATCATCCTGATCGCGTTCCAGTTCAACTCCGGTGGCGACGACGACAACGGCAACAACGAGTTCGCCAGTCTTGTCGACCTGGCCACCTCCGGCGGCCTCAACTTCACCCTCTTCTCGATCTTCGTGTCGGCGTCGTTCCTGCTGGTGGTGGTCGTCGCGCTGTTCTGTGGCGACACGGTGGCCAGTGAGGCGAGCTGGGGCAGCCTGCGGTACCTGCTGGCGATACCGGTGCCCCGGGCCCGGTTGTTGACGGTGAAGCTGGTGGTCGCGCTCGCGTACTCGGGGCTGGCTCTTGTGCTGTTGGCCGGCACCGCGCTGCTGGCCGGCACCCTGCGCTACGGCTGGTCGCCGCTGCGCAGCACGGTCGCCGCGGAGCTGGAACCCACCGAGGGGCTGCTCCGGCTGCTGGCGGTGCTCGGCTACCTGGCGGTCGTACTCCTGGTGGTGGCCGGGCTGGCGTTCCTGCTGTCGGTGACCACGGACGCCGCGCTCGGCGCGGTCGGCGGCGCGGTGTTGCTCTGGATCCTGTCCAGCATCCTGGACCAGATCACCGCCCTGGGCGCCCTGCGGGACTTCCTGCCCACCCACTTCAGCACCGCCTGGCTGGGGCTGCTCTCGACCCCGGTGCAGACCGACGACGTGGTGCGCGGCTGCATCTCGGCGATCGGTTACGCGACGCTGTTCTGGGGGCTGGCGTTCTGGCGCTTCACCCGCAAGGACATCACGTCGTAGCGGCGGGGCTCACAGCCGGCCGTCGGGTGGGCTCACCGACGACGGCACCGCGCTGGGCACCGGCGGCGGGGCCGGCCGGTCCGGCACCGGCGCGGCCGGGTCGGCCTTCTTCCAGGCGCTGACGCCGATCCGGCCGGTGTTGCCCAGGTCGATCGGCCCGTCCGGATCGACCTCTTCGCCCGGCTGCCCGGCCGCGGGCGCCACCGTCAGGTACTCGCCGTTGGTGGCCACCACCGTCGAGTCGGTGACCAGGTTGCGCCAGAGCACCACGGCCGTGGCCCGCTCGTCGGGGGCGAGAGTGATCTGCCGGGGCGGTTGGTCGAAGCCCGAGGTGATCTCCCTGCCGCCGTTGACCACGCGCAGCAGGACCGGCTCGTGCTTGTCGTCGAACACATGCAGCACCGGGTACCCGTTGAGCTGGTACGGGCGGTCGCCGCAGTTGACCAACTCCAGGCCGAGGGCGCGTAGGCCCATCGCGGCGTCCCCACCGGTCGAGCGGATCCGGACACCGGAGGCCGGGCAGTCGGCCAGCGGGCTGGTGCTCGGCGACGGGCTCGGCGCGGTGGGCGGCGGCGGGCCCGGAGGGTCCCCGCCCTGGCCCCGGTGGTCGCCAGGGGTGCAGCCGCCGAGTAGGAGAGCCGCGGCGACCGCTGTGCTGGCCCGTCGCCGTGCTGGTGTGCCGGCCCGTCGCCGTGCTGCCATGATCATTCGCCGATCCTCGCCCATGTGGGCATCCCACCGCAGCCCGGCCCCCTCGCAGCTCTGCCTCGCGCCGGCCTGCCGTCCCCTGACTGGGGCACTGTAGAGCTGCCCCAGATTCGGGGCGGCGTCGCTGCCTTGCCGGCGGGCGGGCCCCCTGGTGCGCCGATGGAGCTGAATCGTTTGTGCCATCGCGTGCCCCCGTCGCCAACGGCCCGGATCATGTCCAGGTTGTAGACCTTGACCTCAACGCGGGGCCTGCCGGCCACCATCGGCGCGAACTACCAACTCAGAGTTGATAGTTGCCACGGTCACTCTCCAGCAGGAACAGTCACCCTCTGCCCCCTTCGCTGAGGGCTTGGGTGATCTCGGTGGCATCGAACCGGGCGGGCTGAAAATCGGCGGCCGAGGTCAGCCCGAGCCAGTCCAGCCGGTCGCCGTGTTCGGGGTGGCCGGGATCGCTCAGCACATCGACAAGCTCGGCATAGCCCCAGACACCGCCGCAGTCTTCCGGCGGGGCCGCCCGCCGCCCGCCGGTGCAGCGTGGGTACGTGATGGGCTGGCGAGGCAACACCTTCTCCACGACGATGTCGTGTGCCCAGTCGTCGCCAAAGTCGTACGTGTATGTGAACCGGTCACCGACGCCGGACGCGACCTGTTCCAGGGTCACCGGGGCTTCGGCGCGATAGCCCAGATCCCGGTCGGCGACCCCGAAGTCGCCGTACGCGGTCTCGAAGACGTGCAGGTGGGAGTCATGCCATCCGAAGGCCACCTGGATGGTGTGGTGCAGGTCGGCCAGGCTGGTGTCGGCGGGCAGTTCCAGACGCCGCCAGATCGGCGGCTTCGCCCCCCGCAGACCGACCTTGAGCTGGTAGACGGGCGCGGCTGGGCCGGACCTCTTCCGTTTCGCCGGCAGCTTCCGCCCGCCGGTACGTCGACCTGGGCGGGCTTGGATCTGCGGTCCCTGCCCGGCGAACTGGGTCATCATCTCCAGCAGGTCGAGGGTGGGTTGACGGGTGTCGGCGTCGTGCTCGGCCGGTGGGCGTGTCGGCTCGGGTAGCGTGCGGATCCGGGCTCGCAGCAGCTCCGCTAGCATGTGGTAGCCCGGCCCGTCCTCGTCGGCGAATTCGTCGTCGAACTCCGCGGGGTCACGTTCCTGGTCGTGGTCCGCGCGGGCGTCGAGGGCCCGTTCGACCTGCCACCGAAACTCGGCCGGGTCCAACAACTCCTCGGCGGCCGTCAGGCCGGCACGGTTGCCGTTCTGCTGGATGGTGCTGACAACCTCGTTCATGGCGTCGGCGGGAAAGAACACGATGTCGGCCGCCGCGTCACAGTCGAGGTGGTCGACGTGGACGACGAACCCGTACGAGCGTCCGGCCCGCTCGAAGTCGCAGACGAGCATGGACGCGCTGCCAACCGGGTCGGCGAATCGTCGACCTGGGCCGACCCGCACAGGCTGACGCAGCTCGCTGGCCCAACTCGGCGCTGGCACGCCCGCGTCCACCAGACGCCGGGCGGCAGCCGCAGCGGCGGTGCTCGGCCGGACGGCGTCGATCGCGAGCAGCACCGCGAGCGCTTCCGGCGTAGCGATGTCGGCGACGGCCGGCAGCATGTCCCCGTTGAGCGCCTCGGTGAAGCCTTCGCCGGCCAGGTCACCGGCGGACAGGAACGTCGCGGCAAACAACTCGGCCTCGACGGGATCCTCCGCCTTCACCAGGTCGGCACCCTCGGCAACCAGGTCGTCAATGAAGTGCTCCGGATCGAAGTCAGCATCTGAACACGCCGGGCACGCACACTGAATCACGTCGGCGGGTCGGACGCGACGCACGACCTGCTGGCCGGAGCGGGCGGACCTGGCGCGCTTACGACGGCGGCTGTCAGGACTCATCCGAACATGTTTCCACGGCTGCGGGGTCGGCTTCACACAACGCGCCCGGGGTGGCCGGTCCTCCAGGGTGCAGCGCGCGCCGGCCGCCCGACCGCTCGACCGCCCGGCGATCATGAGGTTATTGCTGTTCATCTCGGCGTGTCGCAGCTATAACCTCATGATCGACGGGCGGAGTGTGAGGATCCGGGCACGAGCCGTCCGTTTTGGCCCCGCGCTTGGGCGGGCGTGCCGCAGGAGGTCGGTCTAGTGATGATCGACTCGGGTTTCTGGAGGCCGGGGCATTCCGGCGCGTGCCCAATGGTGCCCGTTGAGCAGGCCGTACCCACAGTATGGGAGCGTGCCCACGGCGGTCGTTGCGGTTTGGATTTGGTTGTATCCGCAGCTCAGGGGCTATGACTGTCCCGCCCGCAGCGCTGCCGGCGCTCGACGCTGGGCTGTGGACACCGGTACATTCCGACCGGGGACTTTCCCACTAGCAAGGAATTTATAAGCTTCGATAGTTTCATGCCTCACATTGAAGAGATCCGGATCCTTCGATGGAGGTTGTGATGAACGTTTCTCGGCTCGGCGGGCCGACCCTGTCCCTGTTCCGCACCGTGGTCGGCCTGCTGTTCACGTTGCACGGTCTGACCTCGGTCTTCGGGTTGTTCGGTGGCAACCCGATGACCGGTACGGCAATACCCCCTGGCACCTGGCCGGGCTGGTGGGCCGCGCTGATCCAGCTGATCTGCGGCGCCCTGGTGCTGGCCGGGCTCTTCACCCGACCCGCCGCTCTTCTCGCGTCCGGCTCGATGGCGTACGCCTACTTCGTGGTGCACCAGCCGGATGACCTGCTGCCGCTGCACAACGGGGGTGAGCTGTCGGCCCTCTTCTGCTGGTCGTTCCTGCTGGTCGCGGCCCTCGGCCCGGGTTCCTGGGCGCTCGACGCGCTGCTCGCCCGTCGCCGCGACATTCGGCCCGCGCCCGCGCCCGCGGTGCCGGCGACAGAGCCCAGCTCGATGGTCATCTGACCGCACCCGTACCGCGCGTCGCCGGAGCCTCGACGAGGCGGCTCCGGCGACGCGCCCGGTCCGGGTTGCGGGGCTGAAAATCTTGCGGACTCGATGCGCTGCCGACCATTGGCCGTTCAGCTGGCCAGCAAGGCCGGTGCCGGCGAGCCCACGGGGCGTTGGCGCATGACCTCCGCGATCGTCGTTCCGCCTGAGAGCCCGAGGTCCCCCAGCGGTCTGGCGGCAGCATCGAGATCCTCGGCGTTGGTGAGATGGAACGACCAGAGCAGCTCGTCAGCTACGTTGCAGACCACCACCGCCGCGTCGCCGGAGGGATGAAGCTGAGCGGAGATGTCGTGCAGTGTGTCCGAGGGCACTGCAGCGATGAAAAGGACCTCGCCCGTCCTGGTGCGTGGCGACGAAAGCAACTGCTCCCGCTGCTCTGCCACGGTGAGAGCAGCACGTAGGCGCTGTGCGGTGGCAGAACGCTCAGTCCGGTGCCCGTCCTGACTCTGGCGGATGATGTAACTCGTGCCATCCGAGTCGTACACGTCCTCCATGTGGAAACGAATCTGTGCTGGCAGTGGGACATCGGCGAAGCGGAGGATTTCCGGCAGGTCTGCGCGCAGTTGAAGCAGGCTGCTGCGCCCGCCCACCAGCCCCGTTATCTGAGGGCTGTGGAAGGTCCAGTCCTCGTCATCCGTGTTCGGGCTGATCACGATCAGATCGATGACGTTTTCACGCACTCTTCAGCACCTCCCTGGCTTCCTCGGGGGTGAGCCCGACCTGTTGTACCAGTATGACGCCGACCGCGCGTGGCGAGACCGTGGATTTGTCGTGGAAGGCAAAGGTGATCGGCGGGCGGCCGTTGGCAACGAGGCGGCGGTGAGAGCCGGACTGCCGTTCGACCCGGTAGCCGAGCTCGCCCATGAGCAATCTCAACAAGGCTCTCGCCTTCAACGATGGCCACTGGCTCCCCATGCACAGCAGTTTTCTCCATCCGAGCGTGTCTCACCCGTACCGACACTGACCGTTTGGTGATGCTGTACCCAGCGCACGCACCGCTTGTCCGTCAGGCCGAGGTGTGCGTGCTGAGCACCGCGTCCAGGAGGCCGGGGTAGAGGCGGTCCAGCTCGTCGCGGCGGAGCCGGACCAGGCGGCTGGTGCCGGCGGCCCGGGTGCGGGTCAGGCCGGCCTCGCGCAGCACTTTCAGGTGGTGGCTGCGGGTCGCCTTGGAGACGCCGAAGTCGAAGCTGCCGCAGGTCGCCTCGCCATCTTCGGCAAGCGCCCGCACGATCTTCAGCCGCACGTCGTCGGCGAGTGCGGCCAGCACGGTGGTCACCGGTACGTCGGTCAGGTCGGGTTCGTGCGGCTCCATGTGACCAGTGTAACCCTTGTTCGACAACTATCGAACAAGCCCCTATGGTCGGTGTCGTTGGTTCGACGATACTCGAACATTGGAGCTGACGATGCGATCCCGTGCCGCCGCCTATCCGCTGCTCGCCGTACTCGGCTGGGGCGTGATGTTCCCGGTCCTGGCCAGTGCGCTGACCCGGGTCGACCCCCTCAACCTGACCACCGCCCGTTACCTGCTCGCGAGCCTCATTCTGGTCGCGATCCTGCTGCTCCGCGAAGGTGCCGGCGCGCTGCGGCACGGCGGCCGGACCGGCGAGATCGTGCTGCTCGGCGTGGTCGGCTTCGCCGGCTTCAACGTGCTCACCAACCTGGCGCTCGAACACGCCGCCCCGCAGCAGATCGCTCTCTTCGTGGCCACCACCCCGCTGATCACCCAGTTGGTCCGGTGGGCCCGGGACGGCGTACGGCCGAAGCCGCTCCTGTTGGCCCTCTCCCTGGTGGCGCTCCTCGGAGTCGGCCTGGTGATCACCCGCGGGAGCCTGGCCGGGCTCGGCCAGTTCGGTCTCGGTGGGCTGATGATGATCGGAGCGGTGCTCGGCTGGGGCATCTACACGCACGGTGCCAGCCGGTTCGGCGACTGGTCACCGCTGCGCTTCACCACCCTGACCGCCCTCGCCGGCACGGCGGCCATGCTGGCCGCGAGCATCGGCGCGGACGCCGTCGGCTGGCAGCACGCGCCGGCCGCCGCCGACCTCGCGGCGGTCACCCCGCAGTTGGCGTACGCCGTGGTCGTCGGCGCGGTCATCGCGGTCCTGGCCTGGAACACAGGTGTGCAGCGGCTCGGCGCCGCCAACGCCGCGCTGTTCATGAACCTGGTCCCGGTCACCACCTTCGCGGTGCAGATCGTCCGCGGCTACCGCCCGGAGCCCATCGAGCTGGTCGGAGCCGCCATCACGATCGGTGCGCTGGTCGCCGCGAACCTCGCCACCCGTGCCCGGATCCGGCCTTCGTCGCCGCCGCAGTCGAGCGCCATCACGGACCGGATAGCGGTGGTCGATCCGGTCGCGGTGAGCGCCCGCTGACCCACCCGCCGGCGCCCCGGGCCCAGCTGGCCCTGCTTGCCGCCCTCGGCGCCGTGGCGATCTACCTCGGGAAGCGCCGCCGCCGGTGACTGGCTGAGTTGTTCGGCTCACAGCGTGGGATCCGCGGTGGAGGCGGCGGACATAGTTGCCTAGACTCGACAGCACAACTGCATACCTCATCCAGAGGGGCTGAGGGATACGGCCCGACGACGCCCCGGCAACCACCCCGCGCGCTCACCGCTGAGCGACCCGCGGGGCAGGTGCCAATTCCGTCCCTGCCGCACCGTGCGATGTGGGGAAAGATGAGAGGACTCTCGACATGACGTCGACGCTCGCCGCCTCCGGCATCGACACCTCCGCCAGCCCCGCCCGCGCCCTGGTCTGTCGCGCCTGCTCGGCCCGTTACCCGCTCGTCGCCCAGCACGCCTGCTACGAGTGTTTCGGCCCGCTGGAGGTCGACTACGACACCGCCGCCCTGGCCACCGTCACCCGCGAGCAGATCGAGGCCGGCCCGGAAAACATCTGGCGCTACGCCGCACTGCTCCCCGCCGGTCAGGACCCGGCCAGCCGGGTCACCCTCGACCCGGGGCTGACCCCGCTGGTGGCGGCCCCGCGCCTCGCCGCCGAGCTGGGCATCTCCGCGCCGTTGTGGGTCAAGGACGACAGCGGCAACCCGACCCACTCGTTCAAGGACCGGGTCGTCTCGGTGGCGCTCACCGCCGCGAAGGCGCTCGGTTTCACCAGGTTCGCCTGCGCGTCGACCGGCAACCTGGCCAACTCGGTGGCCGCGCACGCCGCCCGCGCCGGGGTGCCCTCGGTGGTCTTCATCCCCAGTGACCTCGAGCAGGGCAAGGTCATCACCACCGCCGTCTACGGTGGCGAACTGGTCGCCATCGACGGCTCGTACGACGACGTCAACCGGCTCTGCGGCGAACTGGTGGAGACCGACGAGTTCGAGGACACCGCGTTCGTCAACGTGAACGTCCGGCCGTACTACGCGGAGGGCTCCAAGACCCTCGGCTACGAGGTGGCCGAACAACTCGGCTGGCGCATCCCGGCGCAGGTGGTCATCCCGATGGCCAGTGGCGAGCTGCTCACCAAGATCGACAAGGCGTTCTCCGAGTTGGTGGAGATCGGCCTGGTCCAGGCGCCGGCCGGCGGCTGGAAGGTCTTCGGCGCCCAGTCCGCCGGCTGCAACCCGATCGCCACCGCGTTGCACGCCGACACCGACACGATCATCCCGGTCAAGCCCACCGGCATCGCCAAGTCGCTGAACATCGGCGACCCGGCCGCCGGCGTCTACGCCCTGGAAGCGGTCCGCCGCACCGGAGGCTGGATGGAGTACGCCGACGACGACGAGATCCGCGCCGGCATCCGCGACCTGGCCCGCACCACAGGCGTCTTCGCCGAGACCGCAGGCGGGGTGACCGTCGCGGTGCTCCGCAAGCTCGTCGAATCCGGCCGGCTCGACCCGACCGCGGAGACCGTCGTCTTCAACACCGGCGAGGGCCTGAAGACCGTCGACGCGGTCGCCGGACAGGTCGGACCGACCCACCACATCAAGCCCTCGCTGCGCGCCGCCCGCGACGCAGGTCTCCTAGGCTGACCCGCCCGCGACCCGCTCACCGGCCGGCCCGTGCTGGGTTGGCTTGATGGAGGGGGTGGGGGTCGTCCGGAAGGGGGAGCGAGTGGATCAGTCGTGTAACTGGGATTTCGCTGTGAGTGTGGAAAACCCACCCCCGCGGACTTGACGGCAGGAACCGGACGGCGCAAGATGCTCCGTGCGGGAGGGCATTTCGCCGAAGACTTTTGAAGTTCTTACGACCCAACGCCGGAGGCGTTGTGCGAGTGCCCCTCCCGACCACGTTCGATCGGGCCAGCGATTAATCGCTGGCCCGATCGCTTTCCCGAGGCGCAGGCTCAGCGGCATGAGCATCACGATCGCGTCGTTCGACGGCACCGACCGAACCGCCGTCGACGAGGCGTACCTGATCGGTGCGGCGGCAAAAGACGTCGATCTGCCGGACCTGCCGCCCTTCTGCCGGCGACGCTTCGACGCGTTCTTCCACACACCGATGCCCGGTACCGAGTCGCTCTGGGCGCTGGCCCGGCTCGACGGGGTGCCGGCCGGTTTCCTCCAGGTCGACCTGCCGTACCTCGACAACCCCGACAACGCCGGCGCCGAGCTGACGGTGCATCCGGAGTTGCGGCGGCGGGGCGTCGGTCGGGCGTTGCACGAGTACGGGGTGCGCCTGCTCCGCGAGCGCGGCCGTAAGCGGGTGGTCGCGATGGCCGTCTCCGCGCTGCCCGGCGGGCCTGCCCGAAGCGGGGCGGGCGACGCGTTCGCCGCCGCCACCGGCGCCCAGCGGGCCCTCGCCGAGGTGCGCCGCCGGCTCGATGTCGAGGAGATCGACCGGCTCGCGCTGCGGGCGGCGCTGGCCGAGGCCCAGCCGCGGGCCGAGGGCTACCGGTCGGTCTGCTGGCAGGGGGCGACCCCGCAGGAGTACGTCGCGGACATCGCCTACCTGGACGGCCGGCTGTTCACGGACGCGCCCATGGGGGACGTGCAGTGGGAACCGGAGCAGGTGGACGCCGAGCGCATCCGTGGCAACGAACGGGCGTTGGACGCCCGGGGCCGGCGGTGCTACCACCTCGGGATGCGTCATGAGGCGACCGGTCGACTTGTCGCCTGGACCCTGCTGGACGTGGGCGCCTCCGCCGACTGGCACGCGTACCAGCAGATCACCATCGTCGACCCGGATCACCGTGGGCACCGGCTCGGCCTCATCGCCAAGGCCGAGAACCTGCACCACCTGCTCACCCACGAGCCGGCGGTCCGCGTGATCGACACCTGGAACGCGACCAGCAACAGCTACATGGTGGCGATCAACGAGTTGCTCGGCTTCCGCCCGGTGGACGCCTGGACCGACTGGCAGCTCACGCTCTGATCCGGCGTTCACCCATCCGGCCGTTCCCAGCGCTCGACCAGCTCGCGGATCGCGGCCTGGAAGTCGTCGTCCGGCGTGAACCGGTGGCCCCGCACCGGAGGGGGCACGGTGTCCGTCGGTGGAATGAGGAGTCCCGACGGATCCCGCACCCGACGGTCGACGCGGGCGGCCGGGTCGTCGGATCCGTCGACGAGCGGGACGAACACCGGTCCGCCCACCGCGTCGGTATACCGCCACAGGTTGATCCACCGCCAGGTCAACCGGTTGCCGACCTCGCGCAACATCTCGTCGCTGACGTACGCCGGGAAGATCCGCCGGTACCGGTTTCCGAGCGGGGCGCCGTAGGTGAGCAGGGCCACCCGCCGGCGGCAGTGCTCGGGGAGTTGGAGGACCGTCGCCGCCGCGAGCACGCTGCCGTGACTCTGCCCGGAGAGCACCACCGCGTTGCCGTCGGCGGTGAGCTGCCCGATCCGGCGGGTCAGCTCCGGGACCGCCCGCTCGACGTAGCACGGCGGGGCGAGCGGGTGCGCGGTACGCGGCCAGAAGGTGGCCAGCTCCCAGAGCACCCCGACCAGCCGGATCGCGCCGGATCGGTAGGCGACGAGTCCCATCACCGCGAGGACCGCGGCGAACAGTCCGATCAGCAGGGCGCCCAGGTCGGTCACGAAGATCACCGGACGGGCCAGCGGCTCACCGCCGAGTCGGAGTGCGAGCGCACCCGGGCCGGGACCGATCACCGAGAGCCTGGCCGCCGCCAGGGTGAGCAGTGCCAACACCACGTACGCGCCGGCCAGCAGTGGCCCGAGCCGATCCGTCAGTCGAGCACGCACGATCGCGTCGCGGACGGCCCGGACCCGTTCGGGGGCAGCCCGTGAGGCTTCCGGGTAGTCCCGCCGGACCACGTTTTCGGCCTCCCGGCGGCGACGATTCCGGCCGACCCGGGGTATGAGCAGGGCCGTCATGAGCACCAGGAGCGTTGCGAGGGTGAAGCCGAGGGTCACCCAGCGGTAGGCGATCGGTGGCGACAACGGTGGCGCACCAGGCGGCAGAGGCCGTGCCGGCGTCGGGCTGGAACCACGGTCCAGATACTCGGCGAGCCCGTAGGTCAGGCCCGAGTCGTAGGCGACGGCCAACCCGATCGCGACGGTGATCAGCACCGGCGCGCCCAGCCCGGCCAGCAGGAAGAGAGGCCGGGGAAGGGAACGGCGCTGCACCGCGACCACCAGGCCGAGCACCGCGAGCAGCACCACCTGCCCGGCGAACAGCCCGGCGACCAGCGTCCCGTACCCCGGCAACATCCCTTCGGCCTCCCACGGCGGCCGTGGCAGCGACGCGTACCCCATGGTCAGTGCGGTGAGCGCAACGGCCAACCAGCGGATCGTCGGCGTACTCCGCTGGTCCTGCTCTCCGCGCCGCTCAATCGCCGGCCGACAGAGCAGTACCAACGCGCCGCCGAGCAGCGCCACGTCCGCGGCCAGCAGCAGCCAGCCGGGCAGGGTGGCGTCGTGCGGCGCCAGAGCCAGCAGCAGAGTGAGGTCGAGAGTGCCCAGCGCCACCGCGACATGAACCGAGCGCAGTCGGCGCAGCAGCGCGCGGGTGTCCCAGAAGGCGGGCGCGTCGAGCCGGTCGGCGCCCACCCCGGGCGCGTGGTCGCTGTCCTCGGGAAGCTGCCAGGTCCGGGCGCCGAGTCGCCAGATCAGGACGATCGCGATGATCGGCGGCACGGTCAGCAGTGCGAGCCGCTGACCTGGCGGCACGTCACCCAGCCAGGAAACCTCCCGCCGCCCCTCCAGGCACCTGGGGTAGGCCGCGCACTGCCACGCGATCAGGTCGAGGGACACCCCGACGGTGGAGAGCACGTACATCGAGGTCATCGTCGCGGCCAGCAGCCGGCACAGCGCCCGCGCGACGTGGCCGCCGCGGCCGGTGACCGGCAGCATCCAGACCGCGATGTTGCTGAGCATGAACGGCAGGAGCAGGACCAGGGAGAACGTACGGGTGGCGGTACCGCCGGTCAGCCGACTCCAGCGGTACGCCTCAAGCGTCACCCCGGTGCTGTCCGTGGGGGCACCGTAGCCGGGCCGCGGCCGGTAGAAGCCGGCGTTGTCGTCTCCCGCGACCCGCGCGACGATCGGTCGGTCGAGGAGCGCCTCCGGTCCCTTGTCGGCGACCCCGTGCACCCGGATCTCGGTGATCCTCACCCGCCGCCCTCTCCTGGCCGGCTTTCCTGGCCGGAGGCCCGCGGTTACCCGCTGCCGACCCGGGCAACCCCGCTGTCGGGCATTCGCGCTACTGCTCGCGGACCTGACTCGGGCATGATGGCGGGCATGACGGAGACCCCGCAGCCCCTGTACGACAGGCACGCCGACACCCTCAACCGTGCGCTGACCGCGATCACGGAGCGGGGCTACTGGTCCGCCTATCCCGAATCTCCCAGCCCCCGGGTGTACGGCGAGACCGCCGCCGCCGACGGCAAGGCCGCCTTCGAGGCGTACCTCGGTGGTGATTTTCCGCTCGACCAGCCGGGCGCTGGCGCTCGGGTCGCCACCGAGGCGAGCCCGTTCGGGGTGGAGCTGGCGGTGCGGTACCCGCATGCCGGCCCCGGTGAGTTGATCGAGGCCGCCTCCGCGGCGCTGCCGGCCTGGCGCGACGCCGGCCCGCAGGCCCGCGTGGGGGTCTGCCTGGAGATTCTCGACCGGTTGCACAAGCACATCTTCGAGCTGGCCAACGCGGTGCAGTTCACCAGCGGGCAGGCGTTCGTGATGGCCTTCCAGGCCGGCGGCGCGCACGCGCTGGACCGGGCGCTGGAGGCGCTGGCGTACGCGTACGCCGAGATGACCCGGCACCCGGCCACGGCCGGCTGGGAGAAGGCCGCCGGCAAGGGCGACCCGCTGCGGATGACCAAGACGTTCCACGTGGTGCCGCGTGGGGTGGCGTTGGTGATCGGGTGCAACACCTTCCCGACCTGGAACTCGTACCCCGGGCTGTTCGCCTCGTTGGTCACCGGCAACCCGGTGCTCGTCAAGCCGCACCCGCGCGCGGTGCTGCCGCTGGCGATCACCGTGAAGTACGCCCGGGAGGTGCTCGCCGAGGCCGGGTTCGACCCGAACCTGATCATGCTGGCGGCCGAGGCTCCCGGTGAGAAGCTCGCCAGCGACCTGGCCCTGCACCGCGCTGTGAAGATCGTCGACTTCACCGGTTCCACCGAGTACGGCGACTGGCTGGAGACGCACGCCCGGCAGGCGTCGGTCTACACCGAGAAGGCCGGCCTGAACACCGTCGTCATCGACTCCACCGACGACTTCGCCGGGATGTGTCGCAACCTCGGGTTCACGCTGACCCTGTACAGCGGTCAGATGTGCACCACCTCGCAGAACATCCTCATCCCCACCGGGGGCATCGAGACCGACCAGGGGCACAAGAGCTTCGACGAGGTGGCCGGCGGGATCGCCGCCGCGGTCGGCAAGCTCACCGCCGACCCGGCCCGAGGCGTCGAGCTGACCGGCGCCATCGTCAACGACGGGGTGCTGGAGCGGCTGGCCGAGGTGACAAAGGTCGGCGAGCCGGTGCTGGAGTCGCGGGCCGTGGCGCACCCGTCGTACGCCGACGCGGTGGTGCGTACCCCGACGATCGTGAAGCTGACCGCGGACGACACCGAGACGTACGGCCGGGAGTGGTTCGGCCCGATCTCGTTCGCCATCGCGACCGACTCCACCGCCCACAGTCTGGAGTTGCTGCGCCGCACCGTCGGCGAGAAGGGCGCGCTCACCGCCGGGGTCTACTCGACCGACGATGCGGTGTTGGACGCCACCGAGGCGGTCGCGGTCGAGGTCGGTGTGCATCTGTCCTGCAACCTCACCGGCGGGGTCTTCGTGAACCAGTCGGCAGCGTTCTCCGACTTCCACGGCAGTGGCGCCAACGCGGCGGCCAACGCCGCGCTCACCGACGGGGCGTACGTGGCGAATCGCTTCCGCATCGTGCAGTCGCGGCGGCACGCCTGATCTTTGGTTGCGGTCGGGGTGCTCCGGTCCCTCGCGGGGGTGGTGTTTCCCGTCCGTCGCGGTTGGGGTTTCCGGGGCAGCCCGACCCGCTCCGGGCGGTCAGGCTTGATCCCTGCGCGGGTCGGGCTGCCCCGGAAACCCTCGGTGGGCGCGGTGGGCGGCGGCGTGTCTGGCCCGGGGCACTGCCCTTGGTCATGATCGCGCTCGATTCACGAGTAGTGGCCTCCCAGCGGCTACATTCAGGTGAGGGTGTCTCGCGAGAAGTCCGCGCCGATCTTGCAGTTTCAGTTGTCGATATAGGGGATATGCCCCTTGTGTGGCGGGCTCAACCGGTGGTTGCAACACCGAGGAGCTGGGTCATCTTCTCACCTGGGGTGGCCCAGCCCAGGGTCATG
>NZ_JBNCNO010000010.1:0-46719 GCF_049847025.1 Micromonospora sp. DT231
GTCGGTCGTCACAAACTGATCCTCAACACCCTTCGTCTATCTCCACCACCCAGGGCCGTTAGGACTTACTCGTCTAGCTGGTGGCTGGCTGCGGCCGCTCGGCGGGCGACCTGGTCGAGTGCGCTGCGGGCTGTCGCCGGCGTGACCTCAGGCGAGCCGGATCGTCGGCCCCGTTTGACCGCTGCGTCGGGCACGCCGAGGCGGGCGGCCGCTACGGCCGGTCGTCTGAGGGTTGTGCCGCGTCGCGCCGTCGCAGTTCGACACGTGTCAGCCAGGCGAGCCCGCCGAGCGCGGCAAGCATGATCCAGCCGACGGGGTTCGTCGGAGCGATCACCAGGGCGGCGATGGCGGCCACCGCCCCGAACGCGCCGAAGAGCCACATCGTGCGGAGCGGCATCTCGCGCGGCGGTTGCGGCTCACTCGCGGCAGGCGCCGGAGGGTCTTCGGTGGTCATGCGCTGATCTTTGCCGTGGCCGGGTGCCCCGTCAACGCACGGGCTGCCGAGACCTCCCGTTGTGATTCCATCTCGGCAGGAGAGGCAGTCACCGTTCGGTGGTCCATCCGAGTGCCGCGAGGCGATTGATCAGTCGATCGACATTGAGTGTCCGAAACATCCACAGCTCACCATGATCGGCAACCTCGAACTCCAACCCGGCGCTGCGCCATCGTCGGATCGCCATCAGATTGTCGGCGGTGATCACCAGAGTGCCGGCCCAGATCTCCCGCAGCGTGATGGAGTGCGAGTCCGCCCGCAGCCTCGCCATCGGCCAACCCGAGTCCGCACGAACACCACCCCCGACCGTGGGAAGCATGCGGATGCCGCCACGCAACGAAAACCCATCTACGTCAGTCAACCTTCGATCCTCCGTGTCACGGCAGCATCCACACTGGCATCCGACCCGACGGGTGCTTCATACCGCCTTCTCTGCGGTTGATGTTGGGGTTGTTGGCGCTTAGGTCGATGCGGACGGTCGCGTACGCCGAACGTGTACGCCGCTGTCTATCACAAGCAAGGCGGCATGCCCTCGGATCGATGTCGATTACGCAAGCCACTTGACGGAGTGAGTACTCACTCCGCTATCGTGTGAGCATGACGGAGACACCAGCCCGGCGTAGAGCGCCGGGAATGAGCCCAGACGAGCGTCGGGAGATGATCGTGGCTGCGGCGATGCCGCTGCTGGTCGAGCACGGTGCCGCGGTCAGCACCGCGCAGATCGCGAAGGCGGCCGGGATTGGGGAGGCCACGATCTTCCGGGCCTTCGCCGACAAGGACGAACTGTTGGATGCCTGCGTGGCCGCTGCTCTTCGCAACGATCATGTCCTGGCCGAACTTGATGCCGTGCCGCTGGATCAGCCCTTGGCCGCCCGGCTGACCGAGGCGGCAGCGACCCTGCACGCCTATCTGGAGCGGATGGGCGCGGTGGTCGGCGCGGTCCACGCCGCCGGCCGCCGGGGCGAGCGCGGCACACCGCGTGACCGCACCGTGACCGGCGACCGGGCGACCGCGACCGAGCACACCCGGCAAGCGGTGATCCGGCTCCTGGAACCTGACCGGGCTGCGTTGCGACTGCCGGTCGAGGAACTCGCCGCCGTTCTCCTCGGCATGCTGTTCGGCCGGCGGGGAGCACCCGGCGGCGAGATCCCGATCGAGACGCTGGTCGACGTGTTCCTGCACGGCGTGGTCGACGGTCGGGAAGGTGCCCGATGAGCCGCATACGCCGCTTCCGAGCTGTGGCGGGGGCCGTCGGCCTGGCCGCGGCCATCTGGACGATCGCGGTGCCGCTGCTCGGGCACCGGCTCGTCGTCACCGGTGGACCAGCCGGCCAGGAATCCTTGGACATCGGCCTGGCCCCGGTGTGGTCATCGCGCTGATCGCTTCCCTGGCCGGCTGGGCAATGCTCGCGCTCCTGGAACGGCTGCTGCCCCGGACCGCTCGGCGGAATTGGACGATCACCGCCCTCGCGGTCCTGCTGATGTCCTTCGCGCCAGTGGCGGCGCCCGGCATGGACTCCGCGACCCGGTTGACCCTCGCCGCTATGCACGTCGCGGTCGCTGCCGTTCTGATCCCGGCCATGACCCGCGCCACCGTCCGTCCCGCCTTCACGACCGTTGGAGAGAACGCGTGACCATCACCTTGAACCACACCATCGTGCCCGCGGTCGACAACGAGACGGCCGCCCGATTCTTCGCCGGCATCATGGGACTGACCTACTCGGGCAACGTCCACCACTTCGCTCCCGTACGCGTCAATGAGCAGCTCACCCTCGACTTCATGACCGTCGATGACCCGGTCGGACTCCACCTGGCGTTCGACGTCGACCCGGCAACCTTCGACCAGATCCTGGCCCGGCTGCAGGCCGGCGGCGTGCCCTACGGCAGCGAACCGGACGAGCCCGACAACGGCCGCACCGACCATCCGTTGTGCGCCCGCGGCCTCTACTTCATCGATGACGCCCGCAACCTGTACGAAGTCATGTCACCGGCATGACCGGGCCGAGCCGACCGGCCGTGAGATCGTTCGCCGATAACTCTGCTGGATCAGGCGTCGCCCCGCCCGGCGGTTGCGGGTGTGTCCGCTGGGCTGGCAGGACCGGCTTGAGACGGAACGAGCCGGCGACCTTCTGCCGGTAGATCTCCCGAGTGGCGGGGTCCCAAGGGATGCGCCAGCGTCCGCTGGGGCCGCGCCGGGCGGGTACCTGGCCGAGTCGCAGCCAGTTGTAGACGGCGTCGGCGGGGATGCCCAGTTCGTCGGCGGCCTGCTTGACGCTGACCTCGCAGGCTTGGACGGCGACGGTGCGCGGGCCGAAGATCTTGTAGGCGTCGCGGACCCGGGCGACGCCGCCGGCGGTGAACGGCTTGCCCTTGCCGGTGGTCAACCCGGCGTTGTTCAGCATGTCGGCGATTTCGGCGCTGGTGTGGGTGGCGCCATGGTGGCGGATCACCTCCAACGCCGCGTGCGGGGTGCGGCCGGGGCCGGGGCGGGCGACGGCCAGTTCGTCGGTGACACCGGTGTGCCAGCGCACCCCGATCCGCATGGTGTGCGCATCCGGCTCGGGCAGCAGGGTGACGTCGGCGATCAGGGAGCGCAGCAGCCGTTTGCGATCGCGGGGGCTGGTGGTCTCGGCGTGCCACAGCCGCGGCAGATCCTGCGCGAGGGCCTGCAACGAGGTGGTGGCAGGCAAGGCCGCTTTGGTGGCCTGCGCGGTGGCCAACGCCGCCTCCGCCTCGGTCAGTGCGGCGAGTCTAGCCTCCGATCGTCACCCAGTCAGTCAACCGGCTCCTGCACGCATCGGGGGACGAGACAGAGAACCTTGCCCAGCTGATCTAACCTCGCGTCATGACGCGTGCACCGACGGAGAAGGCACTCGGCTGATGGCGTCGGTGATCCAGGCCGCCGACCTGACGATGACGCCGGGGACTTCCCGCTCAGCACTCGACTGGACGGGGGCGGCGGTGATGGCAGCTCCTAGACATGGAAATGCGCGCCCGCGCCGTCTCCCGCGCGCCGCCCACCAGGTGACAGCATGGCTTGGGTGACCGCGGCTACCGACTGGCACGACTGGCATCTGCCGTACGACGACGACACGTCGCCGCTGTCGCGCAGGCTTCGGCTCGTCCAGCAGCACATCAACGAGTGGCTGGACCGACGGTCGGACTCCTCGCTGCGGGTCGTCAGCGTGTGCGCGGGACAGGGGCGGGACCTCATCGGCGCCCTTGCGCCGCGCCCGGATGCTGATCGGGTACGCGCGGAACTGATCGAGTACGACCCTCGCAACGTGGCCGCCGCCCGGGCGGGCATCGCCGCCGCCAAGCTCACCGGGTTCACCGTCACCCAAGCCGATGCGGGCGACTTCGCCGCGTACCGGATGGTCGTCCCTGCCGACCTGGTCGTTCTCGCCGGGGTGTTGGGCAACATCAGCGAGCAGGACGTGCGGGCAACAGTCGACGCGTTGCCTCGGCTGTGCGCATCCGACGCCACAGTGATCTGGACCAGGACCCGCCGGGATCCGGATCTCACCCCGGCGGTACGGGGCTGGTTCGCCGCCGCCGGCTTCGCCGAGGAGGCCTTCGACGCGCCGTCCGACGTGCTGTTCTCTGTCGGCGTTCACCGGTTCCACGAACAACCGCGGCGGGCGCCGTCGAGCGGCAGAATCTTCACGTTCACCGGCTGAGGCTCACCGGGCCGCGCGCCTGGCGTGGGCGCTTCTGCGGTAGCTCGTTCAGAGCGAGCGGATCTCGTCGAGGACGACCCGGCCGCCCACCTCGACGGTGTCGTCCGGGCCTGGCCGGGTCAGGATCTGCGACCCCTTGCCCTGCGTGATGTCCAGCGCCCGGCGCAGCTCGGCGGTGAGCACGATCGCGGACGCTCCGGTCGCCTCGTCTTCGACGATGCGGTCGCCCCGACGGGGAAATCCCCTGGTACGCACCCGACCTGCGGTGGGGTCCTGCCACGCCCACGCGTACAGCCACCCGTCACCGGGCGGCGGAGCCGGCAGCGCGTCGACCTCCTCGGCTGAGGCGTACTGCTGCATGCGCCTGTCGGGCGCCCACTGCGCGCGACCCCTGATCCAGGTGAACTCACCGTCCTGCCAGGTTGGCACCGGACCCGCCGGCGGGTGCAGGAGTGCCGGCCTGGCGTGGAGCCGACTCAGCAACCAGGACGTGCCCACGAGGGGGTGCCCGGCGAACGGCAGCCGCACGCTGGGCGTGTGGATGTCGACGACCCCGGTGTCGACGTCGTCGACGAAGACGGTTTCGCTGAAGCCCAACCGCGCGGCCACGTCGTGACGGTCCCGCCCGGCGGCCACGCCATGACCGTCAAGAACAACGCCGAGCTGGTTTCCGTACTGACCGCCGGGACCGCAGAACACCCGAAGTACGTGGAGATCTGGCACAAGCGATGTTATCCACAGCGGGTATGGCACTGACCAGCCCGCCGTTACCCCGCGTGGCAGGATGAGAGCCGTGGCTGAGGAGACCGCCGCCATAGAGCGGCTCTACGAGGAGTTGCTGACCGCCTGGAACGACCGCGACGCGCGCCGGTACGCCGCCTTGTTCGCTGACGACGCCTCGCTTGTCGGTTTCGACGGCAGCCAAGTCAGCGCGTCGGAGTTGGAGGGACACCTGGCGCCGATCTTCACGGACCACCCGACCGCCTCCTACGTGTGGAGAGTGCAGGAGGTGCGTCCACTCGGTCCGGCGGTCGCGCTGCTGAGAGCGCGGGTCGGAATGGTCCCACCGGGCCAGACAGATGTGAACCCGGCGGTGAACGCAGTGCAGTCGCTGGTCGCGGTGCAGCAGAACGGAACGTGGCGTGTCGCGTTGTTCCACAACACACCGGCGCAATATCACGGCCGCTCCGACCTCGCCGACGAACACACAGCCGACATGCGAGCCGCCATGGCCGAGGCCAGCAGTCGCTCCTGACAACAGCCAACCGGTAACGGCATGGGCTGGACAACTACCTGCACGTCGAGCCCGAACGCATCCCCTCGCACATCAGCAATCCCAACGGCAACGCAGGGAAGGCCTTATGGGCTCACCGGTGGGTTGCCCCGACGCGGAGCCGGTTGCCGTCCGGGTCGACCACCTCGAACTCGCGTCCCCAGTCCTGCTGTCCGACCGCGCCCACACCGCAGGCGGCTGCCGCGGCATCGATGTCGTCGACGTACAGATACAACAGGGTGTCCGGCCGCGCGTCCCCGGTGTGCTCGGACAGATGGATCTCCACGTCGCCGCGGGCGATGCTCACGTACAGCGGCAGGTCAGGGGCGAACCGGTGCTCCCACTGCCGCACGAAACCAAGGCGGGAGTACCAGGCCGCCGCCGCGTTGGCGTCCGTGGTCCGGAGGACAGGCGCGAGGCGTTCGGTCACCCCGGCAGTCTTGCACCGAGTTGCGACGAGAGGGCGTCTGCGTTGATCGGACGCGCCCTACCGCCGCTCGGCGACCTGGTCGACGAACGCCCGCCAGGACGCCGCACCGAAGGTTAGTGCCGGGCCGGCAGGGTCCTTGCTATCCCGAACGCCGACGACGCCGGGCAGGTTGTCGGCGACTTCGACGCAGTTGCCCCCCGACGATCCGCTGCGCCGGGACTTGCGCCAGGTGGCGTTAGTGAGGTCCATGATCGCTGTGCACTTCCTTCATCAGCTCGTTGGACTGCCGGCGCGGGAGCGCTTCGTTTCGCACGTTCTCCCACCTCGTCTGAAGAGTATGTAGCCCATCTTCGCTGTCGACCACGATCCCGCCCAGCTGATTTTCGAGGTGCCCGACCCAGGTTCCGTCGTTGGCCCGCGCCAGCGCGAACGGGCCGGACAGCCCGATGTGGAGGCCGGCTCCCGCCGGGATCACGTGCACGTGAACGTGCGGCAACTCGGCGACGGTGATGAGGTGCGCGACCTGCTCCGCCATGATGCCGGCGTGCTCCTCGCCGGCGCGACGAAGCGTGGATTCGTCCAGCACGGCTACCACCTGCGGCGGTGTGTCGCCGGTCAGGATCTTGTGTCGGCTCATGCGAGCGCTCACCTGCTGGTCTACCTCGGTGGCTGACATGAGGTCGTTCAAGCGCATCACCACGCGGGCGTAGTTCTCGGTCTGGAGTAGCCCCGGAATCAGTAGTGGCTCGAAGAGGCGAAGTTGTCGCGCGCCGCGCTCGGCGTCCAGCCACGGCAGGAACCACGATGGTGCGCCGAGTTTCACCACCAATCGTCCGAACAGCCCGCCGTTGCTGAAGGCGCGGTCCGCTCCCCGGATGAAGTCGATAGTCAGCGCCCGGGTGCTGCTCTCCACGGCGCTGACATGCGACGCGCTGAAGCCCGCTGCCCGGCCGAACGCCTCTTGCGTCATCCCGGACGCTCCACGAGCGCGGCGGATCTCACTCACGATGAAGTCCGCTAGGGGACTTGGCACATCAGCCATGCAACGCTCCTCAAATCGGAGATCGGCTTTCCGAGATTCCTCATGCTTCGGGCCTGTTCTGCCAGGTCAGCCCGGACGCCGGGCGTACCTATCGAGCGTAGTCGTCTCCACAGCAGAGTGTCACCAGGCGGCGCGGCCGGGGGGATCACGAGGCCCGGTGGTCGCGTTCGTAGCGGGGCCGCTGCCGGCGGGCGAGCACTCACGGGAGCGGCCCCTTCCCAATAGACACCAGGGGGAGACCGTGCCCGAGAAGCCCAAGCCCGAGAAGCCCAAGCCAGCGAACCCGGCTGCGACGAACGCCACCTGCGGCCCCTGGCCGCCCGAGTCGGTGAGTCCCGACGTCCGGTGTTCGGGTGTGAGCCGCGTTTTCGCGTACCCCTGGGGGTTGTGGTGATCGCGACGATGAAGGCCGGCGACGTGGTCCTCCTGACCACGGCCGCGAGCGTGCAGTTCCTGCGCCCGATCTTCGTGCGTGTCATCCGTGAGTTGCCCGAGCGGCACACGTACGACGGCTGGGTGTGGATCGAGGCCTACGAGCTGAACGTCGCCGGCGACGCGGTGGCGCGGCGAGAGTTGTACGTGCGGCGTGGGGGCGTACGGTTCCAGGCCCAGCCCGCCGCGCCGACCACGCCCGCCAGGCGCCGGCCCGTCCGCAGAGGTCCGGTGCGGGTCGGATGACCCCCCGTCCTCGCCCACACCTGCCGATGCGCCCGGCGTGGCTGTGCCGCAACTGCGCCGCGCCCTGGCCGTGTGGCCCGGCACAGCTCGACCTCGCGGCCGAGTTCTACGGTCATTCGATCGCCCTGGCGTTCTACCTGGCCGCGTCGATGCACGAGGCGATCGACGACGTACACGGTCTGGGTCTTCGTCCGAACCTGCCGGCGATGCACGCCCGGTTCCTCGGGTGGTTGTCCCTGGCTCGACGGCCTCGCCGGTCCGGTCGAGCCTGAGGTGACGTGCTGGCCGGTAGGGGCTTTGACCCCGTGTCGGAAGATGATCAGGTGAAGCTGCGGCGCCCGTTCATCGACCGTGTGGTCGCGTTCCTGTTCGGGATGCTGCTGCTCGGCGGAGCAGCCTCGGTCGCTCACGGGGCGGTGACGGGAGGTCTCGGCTGGGTCGGTCTGCTCTTCTGCGCGGCGGTTGTGCTGTTCGGCCTGGCGATCGGTGGCCCGCTGGTGCGGCACGCGGTGCTGCCGTTCCGCGTCGACGTCGACGCGAGCGGCTGGTCGGTGCGGACACCGAAGGTCAACCGCTACCTGCGGTGGGACGAGGTCGCGGCCGTCGTGCTCGCCGATGCCCCCGCAACGGCCCGTCGGGGTATCACCGCGGCCCCTCGGCTGCTACTGGTGCCCGCGGTCGGGGTGAGCGTGGGAGTTCCGCTCACCGAGGCGAGTGGTCTGGGAGGCCAGGCCGCCGTGGAGCTGTGTCAGTTGAGTGAGGTGGACTACGGACAGGATCTACTCCTGCGGGACCTGGCCGCGCTGGCCGGTGACCGTTTCCACAACCTCTGCCGACAGCTGACACGGCCAGCCGGCGCGATCCCGTTGCGGCGCTTTCCCGACGAGCCTGACCATGCCCGGTTGACACGGTGGCTGGATCGGCGCAGGGCCCTGCTGTTCGCCGGCTGGTACCTGCTCGTCCTCGTCCCGGCACTGCTGCTCATCGGCGTGGCGACACACGGCGACGAGCTGCTCGGCGGGATCGTGCTTGTCGCGTGCGTGGTGGGGATCGTCGCCGCGACGATCAAGATCTGGCTCATCTTTGGCGACTGCCGGGACCTGGTGGACGGGTCAGCGATGATCAACGGGACGGATCTCGTGATCGGCGTGGACGCCCCCACCCACCCGACGAGCCTGCACTCCGGAATCGTCGACATCCTGCGACCGGGCTCGGTGCGGGGCTACGGCAAAGCTTGGCTGCTCACCCAGCCAGGACACAAGGGGCGTCCGATCGCCGACCTGCTGCTCAGCGATCCCCGCACCGGACGGCTACGCAGCCGGGACGACCTCCGCGCGTTGGAGGCGGTCCTGCGAGTCTCCCCGTACGAGCGGGACCGCGCCGCTGGGCAGCAACTCCAGGAACTGGCGATGGCGGCACCCGAGACGTCGCCCAGCACGCTCGCACCAGACGCCCTGCCCGCCTCCGCATACGCGAGAGCCCTCTGGCACGCGGTGCAGGGGGTGGGGCGTGCTGTGGTGCTGTTCGGCGTCGTGGGCACCGTCGGGATCGTGGGCGGTCGGGCGGGCGAGGACTCTGAAATTGTGGGCGCTGCCCTGATCATCGCCGCCGTCTGCCTGTTCGGCGTGTGGCTCCTGTACGCGCTGTACCGGACGTGGGGGCTCCTCGGCGTACTGCTCACGATCGCGGCGCGAGCGATCCGCGGAGCCAGGTAACCGAAGGGCCCGGCGCCGAGCCCGCCCTGCCGGCCATGCACGCCCGGTTCCTCGGGGGGTTGTCCCTGGCCCGACGGCCTCGCCGGCCCGGACGAGCCTGAGGCCGCGTGCTCGGGGCTTGCATCTGGTACCTGGGTACAGGCTTACCGTTGAGGGTATGAGTGCTCGCCACGTCCCGACGGACGACGCCTGGGTGCCGGAGGCCTGCACCCTCCCGACGGCCGAACGGCCGCTGCGGCTCGCCGAGTTCGATCAGTTCTGCACCGCTGCGGTGCAAGGACTGAACCGGCTGTCGGCGCAGCACCTGCGGTTGCGGCTCGATGGTGGTACGCGGACCGAGGAGATGGCGCGGGACCTGATGGCCCGTGAGTCGTCCTGCTGCTCGTTCTTCACGTTCGGTCTCTCCCGGCCGGACCCCGACTCGCTCTGGCTGGACGTCCGGGTGCCGGCGGCCCACGTCGGCGTGCTCGACGCCCTCGCCGAGCGGGCCGTGTCTCTGCGGGATCAGAGGTGACCGGGGCGGTCCTGCGCAGCGGTCAACTGGCCGATGCGGCGGGAGTCAACCAGCAGACGCTGCGCTACTACGAGCGTCGGGGCCTGCTCGACTCGCCGCAGCGGTCGCCGGGCGGGCACCGGCTCTACCCGGCCGAGACGGTCACCCTGCTGCGGGTCATCAAGGCCGCGCAACGCCTGGGCTTCACCCTCGACGAGGTCGCGGAGGTGCTGGACGCCGGCCGGCACCGGGGCCGATCCGACACCGGCCTCCAGGCGCGTGCCAGGGAGAAGCTCGTCGAGGTCGAGCAGAGGCTGACGGATCTGACTGTCATCCGCGACACCCTGCGCGACGCCATCTCGGCCGGTTGTGACGACCTGGTCGCCTGCGCCGAAAGCTCCTGCTGCCCGCTGCCTCTCTGCTGATCGGGTGGATCAGCTCCGGTGCGGGAAACGGCGCCCACGCCGATCAACGACGGTCCGAGTCGGGCTATGCGGGATCGCTTAGCCTCGGCTCGTGGACGACACACTGCTGCACCGGCTCCGGGTCGAACAGGCTCGAGCGCTGCTCGACGGCGTCGACCCGTACCACGCGGTGATGCTGGCCTGCGACCTGCTGGTGGCCGGCGTCGACGGCGAGGCCGTCGTGGCGCTCGCGTCGGAATCAGCTCGGACACTGCCGGCGCATGACGCGGATCGCCGTCTGGCGGCGGTCATCGCCGAGCTGGGCCTTCCGGAGCCGGACCTACCAACCGCGGTGGCACTGATCGCGGCCGACACCGCCGAGCGGATCCTCGACCGGAGCATCACCGCCGAGGTGGGAACACACGGTCTCTATGTGGTGGGTTACGAAGGCAGTCGGCTTGACGACCTGCTTCCGGCCGTGCAAGCGCTGGCCAGCCGTCTTGAGGACGACCTCGGCGGACGAGCCGACGACGAGCTACGGACCCAGCTCGCCGCGCTGGCGCGGAGCATCCTGCGCCGCACGCCAGCCGACGATCCGGCTTGAGGCGTCTGGCACCCCCAGCGCGGTCAGCAGCGGGGGGCGTCGATCGGGGCGGCACCGGCGAGCGCTTCGACTGTCGCCGTTGGCGCGACCGATTCGGCGGGGGTCGGCGAGGGCACGATGGACGGCGGCGCCGAGGGTGAACTGCTGGGCGTGGGCGTGGGGGCGGTGAGGACGGCCGTGCTGCGTTGGACCTGCTTCGTGACCATCCGGATGGCGGTGGCGGTCGCCTGACGCCCGTACACGTCGGTGACCCTGATGCTGTACGGCCCGGCGCCGAGGCCGCCCTCGACGGTCCAGTAGTTGTCGCTCTGGCGGGCCGCCTTGCGGAAGCCGCCGCCGGGCCCCTTCGCCTCGACCGAGCGGAGCGGGTTGCCGTGGTTGCCGACCTGCACCGCGAACCAGTACCGCGAGGCGCCGCCCTTCAGCCGGAAGGTGAGGCCGCCGTCGAGCGGAGGGTTCACCGCCGCCCGGTACGTCACCTGCGCTATGCCCTGCGCCCGGTCGGCGATCTTGGCGAACGCCTCGTCGGAGAGGTCGATCTTGCCGGTCCCGCACCCGCCGCACTGGTCCATGACCATGACCCGGACAGTCCCCTTCGGGCCGGTCACGTCCAGGTAGCTGCCGCAGGCCGCGGACCCGGAGTACGTCGACGAGCCGACGGCCACGTAGAGCCGGTTTGCGGGTGGGCCCGGGAAGGAGCAGTTGCCGCCCGAGCGGCCGGCGTCGTAGAAGCTGGCCTTCGCCTTGTGGACGGTGTTTCCCGTCGGTGGCGCGGCGCAGGCCGGGGTGGCGCCGCCGCGGACGGCGAGGGTGATGCCGAGTACGGCGGCCAGGGCGGTGACTCCGGCGCCGGCCAACAGGTGTCGGACCCGCCGATTCCGCCGGGGTGTGCCGTTGGTGCCGTCCGGGGTGTCGTTCGCGGGGTCCGTGCCTGGTGCCGTCACGGCGCCTGATGTTGCCGCACCAGCTCGCAGCAGTGCAACAACGCCGGCCTGACGTCCGCGCTGCCGTCACCGACCGTGTCGGCCGCGGTCACTCGCCCCAGTCGAGTTGGTGCTCCGGTACGCCGACGCGCCGGCCGTGCGCCACGGCGGCGTCGCGTCCCGCGCGGTCGCCCTTGGTGTAGCGGAAAACGCGGCCGGGGAAGACGACGACGTGATCGTCGCCGACCTCGAAGTCCGCGTACCAGCCCTGGTCGCCGACCAGGACCTCGGCCAGCGCCGCCGCCAGCTCATCTGCCGCGTCGTCGGGCGCCTCGAAATCCAGGAAGGTCCAGACCCGCGGCTGGCCTGCCGACGTGGAACTCGATACGTCGTGTCGGCCCACCCGCACGACGTGAAGTGCCGGGATGCGCAGGTCGGCACCGACACGCAGGCTCTCGGTCAGGAGTCGTCCCCGTAACACCAGGCGACCTTCTCACACGCCCGGCTGTACGAGAAGACGCCCGGGACGGCGCGGGCCGTCGGGTCAGTCGCCGGATCGCCGGGGGCGTAGTCCGTTCAGAGATCCAACCTGTTGCTGATCTGTTCTAGAGTCCCGGCTGTGAGCCGTCGACGGCCAAGCCGAACCTTCCTGCGGGTGTTCTCGACGTTCGGACTGGTCTTCGCGGTGGTGCTGACAGCCGGGGGCGGATGGTCCGTTGCGGACGAACGTCGGGGATCTGAGGCGGCGGCCGAGGTGCGGGACGTCGAGCATCGCCCAGGGCGAACATTGCTGACGATCCAGTTCACCACCGGGGGCGGAGAGGCGTGTGAAGCGACTCTGGTGCGATCCGGCAGGGGCCGGTCCGCGACTGTGGGTGAGCGCATCCCCGTCCGATACGCGAAGAGCGATCCTTGCCTGCGGGTGCGTGAGCCGGACGATCAGTCCGTTTGGGTGATCCTCCTTATCGCGGCGGTGCTCCTGGTGGCCTTTGCCATCATGAGCTACGTCGCGTGGAGCCGGCCTCGACCTCCACTGCCACTCCGCTACGCGGGCATGCCCTGAGAACGCAGACCCGCCTTGGTCCACTCGGCTTCAAGGAAAGCGCGGTGTCCTGGGGCCCGGGATGGGCCGGATTCATGGAAGACGAGTGGATCAAGCGGGCCGGCGGGGGCGTAGTCCGTTGAGGGCGGTGGTGACGACGAGGTCGGCGTACTCGGCGGTGAGCGGACCGCTGCGCTGCGACCATCGGCTGAACAACGGTCCCCAGATCAGGTCCACCGCCACGTCCAGGTCGATGTCCTCGGCCAGTTGTCCGGCCCGTTGGGCGCTGCGCAGGCGCTGCCGTTTGGCCTCCTTCAACGGCCCGTCCAGGCGTTCGGCGTAGGCCGCCGCCAGCTCGGGGTCGAGCGCGATCTCGGTGGCCAGAGCGCGCATCGGTTGCTCGTACCGGGGGTCGTTCATCTCCTCGACCGTGGCGCGGAGCACAACTGTCAGGTCGGCGGCCAGGTCGCCGCTGTCCGGCAACGTCGGCGGCCCACCCTCGGTGGCCTCGCTGAGCATGAGGAAGGCGTCGAAGATGACCGCGCCCTTGGACGGCCACCAGCGGTAGATGGTCTGTTTGCCGACGCCGGCGCGCGCGGCGATGCCCTCGATGCTGACCTTCGCGTACCCGATCTCCTGGAGCAGGTCGAAGGCGGCGGTGAGGATGGCGCGTCGGGAGGTCTCTCGCCGGCGGGCCGTGTTGGGCGTCATGGGGCACCACGATAGCAGTGGCGAGACGAACCGTCTCGTCTTGACGGCAGGGGTGGCACGGCCTAATCTCTCCTTCATAACGAGACGGACCGTCTCGTCTCGTCTGAGGAGTGGAGACCGACATGCGTACCTGGTTCATCACCGGCGCCAGCCGCGGCCTGGGCCGCGCCTTCGCCGACGCGGCGCTCGATCGCGGCGACCGGGTGGTCGCCGCCTCCCGGACCATCACCCGCGACGGCTTCGACGAGCGGCACGGCGACAGGCTGCTGGCCCTGACCCTCGACGTGACCGACCGGGCGGCGGTCTTCGCCGCCGTGGCCGCCGCCGTCGAGCACTTCGGACGACTCGACATCGTCGTCAACAACGCCGGCACCCTGTCCATGGGAATGGTCGAAGAGTTCACCGAGGCGCAGGCGCGAGCCCAGTTCGAGGTCAATCTCTTCGGCGCGTTGTGGGTCGGTCAGGCGGTGCTGCCGCAGTTGCGCGCCCAACGGTCCGGCCACATCGTGCAGGTGTCCAGCATCGCCGCGCTCGGCGGTTTTCCGAGCACCGGAATGTACAGCGCGAGCAAATTCGCCCTGGAGGGCATGAGCGAGGCGTTGGCAATGGAGGCGGCGGCCTTCGACATCACACTCAGCATCGTGCAGCCGGGCGGTTACTGGACCGACCTCTACACCAGTTCGAGCGCCACCAGTCCGATGGAGGCCTACGCGCCGCTGCGCACCGAACTGGAACGGCAGTGGGCGCAGGGATCGGTCGACAGCGAACCCCGACTGGCCGCCGAGGCGTTGCTGCGCCTTGTCGACAGCGACGACCCGCCGCTGCGGCTCCTGCTCGGGAGCATGGTGTACGACCTGGCGTTCGACATCTCCCGCCGGCGGATGGACACCTGGGCGGGCTGGGAGCAGGTCAGCCGAGCCGCCGAGCACGCGGTAGCCGCCCCCGGGCAGGACCGCTGAGGGACTGCTCGTATCGCCACGAGCCCGGGGCGCGGCGTTCTAGGCTCCGAGATATGGCGGCGGCGTGCCCATCTCGAATTGGCACACACGTCCGGGCAGAGCCTTCACCCCATGATTCCCCTCACGAGGCGCAAACCTAGACGGAGAGGAACACGCATGGCTGTCAAGACCAAGACTCGCCCCGGCACCACGGAGATTCGGCCGTTCTCGGTCGACATTCCCCAGGCGGACCTGGACGACCTGAAACGGCGCGTCGCGGCCACCCGTTGGCCGGACAAGGAAACGGTGGACGACCAGTCGCAGGGCGTGCCACTCGCGACCATCCAGGCCGTCGCCCGCTATTGGGAGAAGGAGTACGACTGGCGCAAGGTCGAGGCGCGCATGAACGCCGTACCGCAGTTCATGACCACCATCGACGGCGTCGACATCCACTTCATCCACGTGCGCTCGAAGCACGAGGACGCGCTGCCGTTGATCGTCACCCACGGGTGGCCCGGGTCGGTGATCGAACAGATGAAGATCATCGAACCGCTGACCGACCCCACCGCACACGGCGGCAGCGCGTCGGACGCCTTCCACCTGGTGATCCCGTCGTTGCCCGGGCACGGCTTCTCCGGCAAGCCGACCGCGTCGGGCTGGAACCCGGAGAAGATCGCGACCGCCTGGACCGAGCTGATGAAGCGTCTCGGCTACTCCCGGTTCGTCGCCCAGGGTGGCGACTGGGGCGCGGTCATCGTGGACCAGATGGGAAAGCAGGCGCCGCCGGAGTTGCTCGGCATCCACACGAACATGCCCGGTGCGGTGCCACCCGACATCGACCTGTTGTTCCAGGGCGACACCACGGGCGCGAACAACGCCATGGGCTCGCTGCCGTCCGGTCTGTCCGACGACGAGATGCGCGCCGCCGAGGAAGTCAACTACGTCTGGAAGCACGTCGCGTACGCCCTGATGATGGCGACGCGTCCGCAGACGTTGACCGGGCTGGCGGATTCCCCGGTCGGTCTCGCGTCCTTCCTGCTCGACCACGACGCGAAGAGTCTGGCCCTGATCGCGCAGGTCTTCGACGGGGCCACGGCGGGCCTCACCCGCGACGACATCCTGGACAACATCTCGCTCTACTGGCTGACGAACACCGCGGTCTCCGCGTCCCGGCTGTACGCGGAGAACAAGCTGTCGTTCTTCGCCGCCAAGGGCGTGAACGTCCCGGTCGCCGTGAGCGTCTTTCCCGACGAGCTGTACGAGGCGCCGCAGAGTTGGGCCGAGCAGGCGTACCCCAACCTCATCTACTTCAACAAGCTCGACAGGGGCGGGCACTTCGCGGCCTGGGAACAGCCGAAGATCTTCTCCGAGGAGCTTCGTACCGCCTTCCGGTCGCTGCGCTAGATGGCCGTGCACCTGCCCCCGCTGAACGGGGCGGCCGAGTGGCTCAACTCCGAGCCACTCGGCCCCGCCGACCTGGGTGGGCGCGTCGTCCTGGTCAACTTCTGGACGCTCACCTGCATCAACTGGCTGCGCCAGGAGCCGTACGTGCGGGCCTGGTCGCAGGCCTACCGCGAGGACGGGCTGGTCGTGATCGGGGTGCACACCCCGGAGTTCTCGTTCGAGCACGACGTCGACCGGGTGCGGCGGGCGGTGGCGGCCCGGTCGATCGACTACCCGGTGGCTGTCGACAACGACCACGCGATCTGGCGTGCCTTCGCCAACCAGTACTGGCCGGCGCTGTACTTCGTCGACACCGACGGGGTCATCCGGGACGAACACTTCGGTGAGGGCCGCTACGAGCAGTCCGAGCGGGTGCTTCAGCAACTGCTCGGCATCGAGCGGAAACCCCTACCCGTCCAGGGGCTCGGCCCGGAGGCGGAGGCCGACTGGGGCAACCTGCGCACGCCCGAGACGTACCTCGGTTTCAGTAGGGGCGAACACTTCGCGTCGCCGAACGGCCCGGCGCTCGACGAACGCCGCGCCTACGACCTGCCGGCGAGCCTGGGCCTCAACCAGTGGGCGCTGGCGGGGGAGTGGACGATCGGGCCGGAGAACGTCGTGCTGGACCGGGCCGGCGGTGGCATCGCCTTCCGGTTCCACGCCCGCGACGCGCATCTCGTGCTGGCCCCCGGGGCGGGACGGTCGATCCCGTTCCGGGTGCTGCTCGACGGCGAGCCTCCCGGCCCGTCCCACGGCGTCGACGTCGACGCCGACGGCAACGGTGTGCTGGCGGACGGCCGCCTCCACCAGCTCGTCCGCCAGGACGGCGTGGTCGGCGAGCGGACCCTGGAGATCACGTTCGGCGAGCCCGGCGCGACGGCGTACGCCTTCACCTTCGGATAGACCCGGAGAGCCACCTGCACCCGACCGATGCGGGCAGCGGATGTCGGGTGGGCCACCGACCCGGCCGCCTAGCGTCGGTGCTCGACAGGGAAGGAGGCCCGGGTGCTGGATCGGCTCAACGAGGCCATGGCGTACATCGAGCGGCATCTCGACCAGAAGATCGAGGTGGCCGAGCTGGCACGGATCGCGCTGACGTCGGAGTACCACTTCCGGCGGCTGTTCTCCGCGCTTGCCGGAATGCCGCTGTCGGAGTACATCCGTCGGCGTCGGCTCACCGTCGCCGGTGCGGACGTGCTGGCGGGGGAGCGGACGCTGCTCGACGTCGCGGTGCGCCACGGCTACGGATCGGCCGAGGCGTTCGCCCGTGCGTTCCACGCCGTGCACGGCGTGGGGCCCGGAGAGGCCCGGCGTACGGGGGCAGCGTTGCGCGCCCAGCCCCGGATGTCCTTCCGACTCACCGTGGAAGGGAGCGGCGACATGGAGTACCGAATCGTCGACAAGGACGCGTTCGCGCTGGTGGGACGCAAGGCCCGGGTCCCGCTTGTGCACGAGGGGATGAACCCGGCGATCGTCGCGTTCATCCGGAGCATCGACACGGAGACGGCCGGGCGGATCGAGGCGCTCTCCGATCAGGAGCCGGCCGGGATCGTCAACGTCAGCGACAACCTCGCCGACGGCCGCGAGGAGGGCGCCGAGCTGGACTACTGGCACGGGGTGGTGACCGGCGCCGTGCCGCCGGAGGACCTGGACGCGCTGCCGGTGCCGGCCGGGAACTGGGCGGTGTTCACCACCTCCGGTGCGTTTCCGCAGGCCGTGCAACACCTGTGGCGGGACGTGTTCACCCAGTGGTTTCCGTCCAACCCGTACCGCAGCCGGCCGGGACCGGAGATCTCCCGGGTGCGGGTGTCCGCGGACGGTGCCCAGGCGGACGCCGAGCTGTGGATTCCCGTGGAGCGGGTCCCGTCCTGACCCGCGGTGCCGGGTCGGCGGTGTGCCCGCCGACCCGGCGTCCGCCGTTCACCGCCACCGACCGGGCTGATGGTCGGGTCGCCGCAGATCGGCGAGTACGCCGAAGTGGTCGCTGGCCCAGACCCCGTCGACCGGCTCGTCGAACACCCGCCGGCAGTCCGCCACCGCCAGGGTCGGCCCGTGCGGGCCGCAGCGGACCATGACGTAGTCGATCCGACGTCCCGTCTCCAGCGGCATCGTGCCCGCGCGGACCAACGGATTGCGCGGGGTGAAGGTGTGCCCGGGATCGTCGGGGCGCGCCGCCGACCAGGCGTCCTGATAGGCGACGCTGCACCCGTGCAGCGACTGCTGACCACGCCAGAAGCGCACGCTGGCCGAGTCGGCGTCGTCGTCGAAGTCGCCGACGAGAACGACGGGCAGGTCCCGCCCGGCCAGCAGCGACTCGATGAAGGTCGCGGACCGGACGGCCTGCAACTCCCGCTCGTGGGCGTACCCGAACTGGTAGGTGGGTTTGTGGTGGGCGACCAGCACGGTGCCGACGGGCGGCGGGGCCTCGATCTCCACCACGACCACCGCCGACCAGGGCGTGTCGACCCGTTCGGTGACGTGCAGGTCGAGTTCGCGGATCGTCCCGACGGGCCAGCGGCTGACAAGTGCGGCACCGACCCCGTCGGCCGAGCGCCCGCTGTGACGTACCACGTGGTGGTCCGGGCCGAGCAGGTCGACCGCCTGGTCGTAGCCGTTGCCCCAGACGGTCTCCTGAAGGGCGACCACGTCCGGTCGCAGGCGGGCCAGGCCCGGCTTGAGGACGGCCCGGCGGCGTTCCCAGTCGGCGAATTCGGGGGTGAGCAGGTTGAGGGTCAACACCCGCAGCCCGGCGGGCTCGTCGTCCGTCGTCATGCCTCGGCGGCGTACCCGCTCCGGCCACGGTGGAATCCTGAGGCACCCTATGTAGAGTTCCGATACAGTGGTCGGATGCGGATCACGATTCCGGTCGCGAAGGTGCTCGCGGCGCTGCTCGCCGAGCCCGACGAGCAGCGCTACGGGCTGGACCTGATGCGATTGACAGGCCTGCCGAGCGGCACCCTCTATCCGGTGCTGCACCGGTTGCAGGGGGCCGGCTGGCTGGCCGCCGACTGGGAGGCGATCGACCCCGTATCGGCCGGCCGGCCCGCCCGCCGTTACTACCGCCTCACCGCCGAGGGCGTGGCGCAGGCCCGCCAGGCGCTCGCCGACCTGCGCGCCGCGATCCCCGACGGTCGCCCCTCCTGGGGCGGCGCCGAGCCCACCGGGGCACCGGCGTGGTGACCCGCCGGGCCGCCGAACTGCTGTTGGAGATGGCCGTACGCCGCTGGCCGGCCGAGGTTCGCGACGACCTGCGCCGCGAGTGGGCCGCCGAACTGCACGTGCTCGCCGAGAGCGGCCGCTGGACGACGATGGTGGGCTTCGCGGCGAGCCTCGCCGTCAGCCGCGCCGGCGCCCCGCTCGTCGACCGCACCCTGCTGCGTGGTCGGGCCGGCCGGACCGCCGCCGCGCTGCTGCTGGCTCCGATCGCCTGCGTCGGGATCGTGCTCGGCGGCGCTGCCGTCATGTACCGGGCCCAGATCTGGGTGTGGGTGAGCTGGCCGGAGCGGGCGCAGAAACCGCTCTGGGCGGCGTTCACCGTTGGGCTGGGCGTCCTGCTGGCGGTGTTCGCCGCACGCTGGGCCCGGCACACCGCACTCGACGGCCCGCTGCGCATCGCGCTCGGCGTGGTGCTTCCGGTCGGCGCGACAGTCATCGTGCTGAAGCACGGCATCGGCCCCGAGGGCCTAACCGCCGTATCCGGTCTGTTGCTCTGGTTGGCCGGCCTGACGCTCGCGCTCTGGGCCGCGGCGAGCCTCGCCGCGCGGGGTCGCCTCCACGCCGCGTGGTGGGTCGGTGTCGTCGGCGCGCTCGTCGCGGCCGATCTCGCGGTGATCCTGGCCGTTGTCGAACCGTTCCCCGCCGGCACCGGCGGTGGCCCTCTGGCACCGGACCACGTCGACCCGATCTCGTCGCCGCTGTGGCTCTTCGCCTCCTGGACCGACTGGAACTTCGGCCTGCCCCGGCCGATCCACTATGAAATCACCATGATCAGCAATCGGGTGCTTGTGGAGCCCATGCTCTACCTGGCCTGCACGCCGTACGCGCTCGCGTACACCATCCGGGCGGCCCGGTCGGCGCCCGCCGCACCCGTCGTCGCACCGACGGGCGCGCCGGCGTGGTGACCCGTCGGGTCGCCGAGATGTTGCTGGCAATGGCCGCGCGTCGGTGGCCCGCCGACGTCCGCGAGGAGCTGCGCCGCGAGTGGGCCGCCGAGGTGCACGTGCTCGCCGAAGGCGGCCGCTGGACGAGGATGCTGGGCTTCGCGGCGAGCCTGGCGGTCAGCCGCGCCGGCGCCCCGCTCGTCGACCGCCGCCTGCTGCGCGGTCGGGCCCGCCGTACCGCGGCGGCTCTGCTGCTGTCCCCGATCGCCTGCGTCGCGATCGTGGCCGGCAGCGCGGTGGCGATGAATCTGATCTACACCTGGCTGACGATGCGGGTGAGCTGGTCGACGCGGGCGCAACTGCCGCTCTGGTCGACGCTGACGGTCGGCTTCGCGGTGCTGCTGGCGGTGTTCGCGGCGCGGTGGGCACGGCACAACGCCCTCGACGGCCCGTTGCGCATCGCGCTCGGCGTGGTGCTCCCGGTCGGCGTGGCCGTCACCCTGGTCCTGTACCTCACCAACGCCGACAGCCTGACCCGCTCCGTACCCGGGCTGCTGCTCTGGTTGGCCGGGCTGACGCTCGCCCTGTGGGCGGCGGCGAGTCTCGCCGCCCGGGACCGCCTCCGCGCGGCCTGGTGGGTGGGCGTCCTCGGCGCCCTCGTCGCCGCGGACCTCGCGGTGATCCTCCTCGTGGTCGACACCATTCCCGGTGGCACCGGCGTCGTCACCGCCGACGGAATGCCGGCCGACACCGTCGACCGGATCTCCGCGCCGTTGTGGCTTCTCGTCTGCTGGACCGACTGGAACTTCGGCCTGCCCCGGCCCACCCCGTGGGAGATCTTCCTCGTCACCGACCAGGTGCTTGTGGAACCCATGCTCTACCTGGCCTGCACGCCCTACGCGCTCGCGTACACCATCCGGGCGGCCCGGTCCGCGCCCGCGTCGGTCGCCCTCGCGCCGACCACGGTGTGAACCTCAGTCGGGTACGTCGTCCCACGTCGTACCCGGCTCCAGATAGCCGGTCACCTGGTTCTCCCGCAGCGCGTAGGCGATGACAAGCAGGGCGTGCTTGTCCAGCTCGGGCAGCCGATCCAGCGCAAACCACCGCACGGCCAGCGACTCGTCGTCGTTGACCCGGGCGGTGCCGGCCACCAGCCGGCACAGGAAGCCCAGGTTCAGGTATTCGCAGTGGTCCCCGTTGGGGTACGTGTGCGGATGCGAGACGGCGCTGGACAACCGCACCGGCGTGACGTCCAGGCCGGTCTCCTCGCGGACCTCGCGGACCAGCGCGGTGGCCGGCTGCTCGCCCGGCTCGACGAAACCGCTGATCACCGACCAGCGCCCGTCGTCGGCGCGCTGGCCGAGCAGCAGCTCACCGGCGTCGTTGCGGATCACGGCGCTGACGCTCGGCAGCAACAGCAGGTCGTGACCGACGTGCCCGCGCATCCCCGCGATGTAGTCCGGTATCGCCATCGGGTGATCATAGATGCTCCCCACAGTGGGGCTCACCTGCGCATCTTCTGGAGTTCCAGTCCCACGCGTTTCGCCGTTTCGGCCCGGGCGGGCCGATGCATATCTACTGTGGAGAGGGTCGGCGACTTGCGCGATCCGGTGGCGGCCTGCCGGTTCGCGGTGCACAGTGATTCCCATGAGCGACAGCGAACGTGGTGGGCAGTTCTACTGGTGCACCCGGCATCACCGGGTCGAGACGGACGCCAACGTGTGTCCGGCGAAGCACGTTCTCGGCCCGTACAACTCGGCGGCCGACGCGGAGAACGCCCTGCAACGAGTGCAGGAGCGCAACGAGGCGTGGGATGCCGAGGACGCTCGTTGGGCCGGGGAGGACAAGTAGACGGCGCGGGACGTCCCGCGCCGAGGTATTTCGTGCTCCGCGAGGACGCACGCGAGAGCACGTCCCCAAGGAGGGAACCACGATGGCCGAAGCACAGCAGGCCACCACCCGCCCGACCGTCCGGCGCACCACCGCGAAGAAGACCGCCGCGGCGGAGCGAAACACGGCGGCGAGCCGGACCACCCCCGTGCGCAAGTCCACCGCGGGTGCGGCGGCCGCGAAGGCTCCGGCCCGGAAGGCCGCCGGCGGCGCGGGGCGCGCCCCGGCGAAGAAGACCACCACGGCGGCGAAGAAGGCCCCGGCCTCGAAGACCACCACGGCGGCGCGGAAGGCCCCGGCGAAGAAGGCCGCGACGACGACGGGCGTGGCGGCCAAGAAGGCTCCGGCGAAGACCTCGACCGCCGCCCGCAAGACGACGACCGCCGCGAAGCGGGCCTCGGCGTCCACGGCGCGGAAGAGCACCACCGCCGCGACCAGGACAACGGGTACGGCGAAGAAGACGACCAGCGCCGCGAAGAAGACGACGGGTACGGCGAAGAAGACCACGAGCGCCGCGAAGAAGACCACGAGCGCCGCGAAGAAGACGACGGCGTCGGCGGCGAAGCGGACCACCGCCGCGGCGAAGGCGCCCGCTCGCAAGGCCGCGACCAAGGCGTCAACCGTGAAGAAGACCGCCGCCAAGAAGGCCCCGGCGAAGAAGGCCCCGGCCAAGAAGACGGCGGCGAAGAAGACCGCGTCCACCCGCCCCAGCGGCGGCGTCCGCAAGGCCGCGGCGAAGAAGGCCCCGGCCGCGAAGGCGACAGGCACGTCGTCGACCACCGCTCGCAAGGCGGCGGCGAAGAAGGCCCCGGCGAAGAAGACCACCGCGGCCAAGGCGCCGGCCCGCAAGGTGACCGCCCGCAAGTCGCCGGCCCGCCCGGTCGCCGCCCGAGCCACAGCCCCCCGGAGTACGCGCAGCACCGCCCGGAAGGCCACCGGCTGAGCGCGGGCCGCCTCGGCTCCTCCGACGGTCGTGGCGGTGCGGTGCGCTGCTGCTGTCGTCGGGAAGCACCTCGCCGGCTTCGGTTCGACGAAGATGTCGGCCGGTCACCGGAAGCGGATCACCGTCGACGCTGTCAGGATTGACCCGTGGTCATCCGACGCGTACTCGCGCCCCGCATCGACTTCGGCGCGCTGCGCCGCGAACTCGGCCTGCCCGAGGGCTTTCCGGCGGCCGCCCAACGGGAGGCCGACGCGGCCGCCGCCGCGCCGCCGCGGCCGTCCGTCGACCGCACCGACATACCGTTCGTCACCGTCGACCCGGCCAGCTCGCGGGACCTGGACCAGGCGATGCACCTCACCCGCCGTGCGGGCGGCGGCTACCGGGTGCGGTACGCGATCGCCGACGTCGCCGCGCACGTCGACCCGGGTGGCGCGCTCGAGGAGGAGACGTGGCGGCGCGGGCAGACGGTCTACCTGCCCGACGGTCACGTGCCGCTGCACCCGCTGACGCTCAGCGAGGGCGCGGCCAGCCTGCTGCCCGACGATGACCGGGCGGCCGTGGTGTGGACCATCGACCTGGACGCCGACGGCGCCACGGTGGCCGTCGAGCTGGAACGCGCCCTGGTGCGCAGCCGCGCCAAACTCGACTACACCGGGGTGCAGGCAGCGGCCGACGCCGGACGACTGCCCGAGCCGATCGCGCTGCTCCCCGAGATCGGCGACCGGCTGACCGCCCGGGGGTTGCGTCGCGGCGCGATCAACCTGCCGCTGCCCGAGCAGGACGTGGAGCCCGACGGCGACGGCTGGCGGCTGGTGCTGCGGGGGCCGGTGCCGATGGAGGAGCACAACGCGCAGATCTCCCTGCTGACCGGCATGGCCGCCGCCGACATCATGCTGGCCGGTGGGATCGGCCTGCTGCGGACGATGCCCGCCCCGAAACCGGAGGCGGTGCAGCGGCTGCGGGCGGCCGCCGCCCCGCTGGGCGTGCAGTGGCCGGACGACGCGGGCCCCGGCGAGGTGATCGCCCGCCTGGACGCCGCACAACCACGCTCGGCCGCCTTCATCGACCAGGCAGCCGAGTTGATGCGCGGCGCGGCGTACACCGCCTTCGACGGCTCGCGGCCGGAGCACCCGGAGCACGGGGGCGTGGCCGCCGCGTACGCCCACGTCACGGCGCCGTTGCGACGCCTGGCCGACAGGTACGCCACCGAGGTCTGCCTGGCCCTGCACGCGGGCCGGGACGTGCCCGACTGGGCGCGCGCCGCGCTGCCCCGGCTGCCCGAGGTGATGGCCAGCACCGACCGGACGGCCTCGGCAGCCGCCCGGGGGGCCGTCGAGCTGGCCGAGGCGGTGCTGCTGGCGGACCGGGTGGGGGAGACCTTCGACGCGGCCGTACTCGACGTCGACGCACCGCCCAACGGCAAGTCCCGGCCCCGCCCGCCCGGCGGAACGGTGGCCCTGGACGCCCCACCGGTCCGGGCCCGCTGCCTCGGCGCGCTGCCGCTCGGCGAGCGGGTCCGGGTCCGCCTGGTCACCGCCGACCCGGCGGCCCGTACGGTGCTGTTCGAGCTGGCCTGAGCGAGGGCGCCCGGGTGGCGTCCCGGGCAGCGGGGATTGTCACAGCGTCTGACGCTGCTGACCGACCGGGCGGTTTGCGAGGATGAGCCCATGGCATACGACGCGAGCACGCTGCCCGACGTGTCCGGGCTGACGGTCGGCATCATCGGTGGCACCGGAGATCAGGGCCGTGGCCTCGCCTACCGGTTCGCCCGGGCGGGGCAGACGGTGCTGATCGGCTCCCGATCGGCGCAGCGGGCCGCCGAGTCCGCCGCCGAGATCGCCGCCCTGCCCCGGATGCCGGCCGACGCCCGCATCACCGGCGCGGCCAACGACGAGGTGGCCCGCCGCAGCGACGTGGTGATCATCGCGGTGCCGTGGGACGGGCACGCCGCGACCGTCGCCGCACTCGCCGAGCCGCTCGCCGGAACGATCGTCGTCGACTGTGTCAACCCGCTGGGCTTCGACAAGCAGGGCCCCTACGCGCTCACCGTCGACGAGGGCAGTGCCGTCCAGCAGGCTGCCGCGTTGCTGCCCGACTCCCGAGTCTGCGCGGCGTTCAACCACGTCAGCGCCCCACTGCTGGCCGACCCCGAGGTCGACCGGATCGACCTCGACGTGCTGATCTGCACCGAGGACCGTGAACTCGTCGACATCGTCGGGGCGCTCGCCGCGCGGATCCCCGGGATGCGCGGCATCTACGCGGGCCGGTTGCGCAACGCCCACCAGATCGAGGCGTTCACCGCCAACCTCATCGCGATCAACAAGCGTTACAAGGCACACGCCGGCATCCGCGTCACCGACCTCTAGGGTGCGGCCGTGACACCCGAACCACGGGCCGGGCCACCTTCGACGGCACGCACCCCCGGTCGTGTACCCGTGCGGGCGGTCTACCCCGGCAGCTTTGCTCCCTTCACCCCCGGGCATGTCGATGTGGTGAAGCGGGCCCGCGACCTCTTCGACGAGGTGGTGGTGCTGGTCGCGGTCAACAGCGCCAAGCATCCGGACGCCGACGAGGAGGAGCGCGCGGCCGCCGTCCGGGCCATGCTGCCGGTCGGCTGGACCTCCGTCTCCGTCGCGGCCTGGAACGGGTTGACCTCCACCTACTGCCGACGCCATGACGCAGGAGTGATCGTCCGCGGCGTACGTAACACCACCGATCTCTGGGCCGAATACCAACTCGCCGCGATGAACCAGTCGCTTGGCGTCTGCACGGTATTCCTGCCTGCGCGGCCCGAACTGGCCGCGGTGTCCTCGACCGCGGTGCGCGCGCTGAGGAAGTGACCTTCGTTCAGGCAGCCGTGGGCCGCCTCACGTTCGTCGGTGGTAGTGGTTGCGGCGGGGGAGTCGCTCGGGGTCGAGCCAGGCCGGTGGGGTGAATTGCGGGTGGCCGTCGTTGCCCAGCTCGACGGTCCAGTCGCTGTGGTGGAGGTGGCGGTGGTGGTAGCCGCAGAGCAGCACGGCGTTGGCCAGGCTGGTGGGACCGCCGTTGGTCCAGTGTTGGATGTGGTGGGCGTCGCACCAGTGCGCGGGGCGGTCGCAGCCGGGGAACGCGCAACCGCGGTCGCGGAGCACCAGGGCGCGTCGTAGCGGGCCGGTGACGAGTCGGCGTTGTCGGCCGACGTCGAGGGGTTGCCCAGCCCCGTTGAGGACGGCGGGGAGGATGGCGGCGTCGCAGGCGAGCCGGCGCACGGTCTGGGCGCTGAGGTGTAGGCCGGTGTCGAGAGCACCGGTGCCCAGCTGTCGAGTCAATCCGTCGTAGGTGGTGGTGACGACGACCTGGGTGGGGTCGCCGCCGTTTTCGGGCAGGTCGCCGGTGCGCAGGGCGAGTCGGCAGACGTCGGCGAGGGCGTCGTGCCGGCGTTGGCCTGGAGTGCGGTTGTCGTCCGGGCCGGACGGGGCTGTCAGCGGACCGATGGCGGCGCGCAGCACGGCGGCGGCTTCGGCGTCGAGGATGCCGCTGAGGCGTAGCCGTCCGTCGGAGTGCTCGCTGACGGTGACGTGCCGGTCGCGGGCGGCCCGCGACTCGGCCACCCGCAGTGCCGCTTCGGCGGCGGCATCGGCGATCTCGGGGGCGACGTGGTCGAGGATGCGGGTGCCGAGTCTGCGCAGCAGGGTGGCGTCGAACTGGGCTGCCCAGTCGACGAGGACACCGACGGCCTTGTCGGCGGCTTCAGGCCCGGCAGTGGTGTGCACGGTGGCGACGGTGTCGGCGATGACGCGGACCTGCTCCACGTCGACCGCCCCACCGGCCAGCGCGTCGCGCACCCGGGGCGGGGCGATGTCGAGCGCTGCGGCAAGCTCGACCAGGCGGCGGGCGGCACCGACGCCGAGATGTAACCGGTCGCGTAGCCAGACCGCCGTCGATGATGCGCCCTGCACGGTCGCGGTGCCTCGGCCGTCCAGCTCGCGCACCAGGGTCAGCTTGATCGCCGCGAGGCGTTGCTCAATGCGGTGTGCGGCGTCGAGCGCGGTGATCAGGTCAGGCTCGGTGAGAGCCCAGGCGGCGGCGGTGGTGCAGGCGGCGACCACATCCTCTGCCAGCGCCAACTCCTCGACCATGACCGAAGAATAGAACAGACGTACGACAGAAAGTGTTCACCATGATCGATTGATCGGTCGTCGGCGCCGGCGGCGCGGACGCCGACCAGTCCGCCCCGGACCAGCCCGGTCCGTGGACCAGGCTGGCCCGTGATCCGGGCTAGAAGGTGTGCTCGGCGGTCGGGAACTCGCCGCCACGGACCTCGTCGGCGAAACGGCGGGTGGCGTCGGTGAGGGCGCCGGCCAGGTCCGCGTACCGCTTCACGAAGCGTGGCGCCTTGCCGGTGCGCAGCCCGGCCATGTCCTGCCAGACCAGCACCTGCGCGTCGGTGTCCGGGCCCGCGCCGATGCCGACCGTCGGGATGGGCAGTTCATGGGTGATCCGCTTGGCCACCTCACCCGGCACCATTTCCAGCACCACCGCGAACGCGCCCGCCTCGGCCACCGCCCGCGCGTCGGCGAGCACCTCGTCCGCCGTGTCGCCCCGACCCTGCACGCGGTAGCCGCCCAGCGTGTGTTCGCTCTGCGGAGTGAAGCCGATGTGCGCCATCACCGGGATGCCGGCACCGACGATCGCCGCGATCTGCGCGGCGCAGCGACGGCCACCCTCCAACTTCACCGCGTGGCAGCCACCCTCCTTCATGAACCGGACGGCGGTACGCAGCGCCTGGGTCGGCCCCTCCTCGTAGGAGCCGAACGGCAGGTCACCGACCACGAGTGCCTGCCGGGTCGAGCGCACCACGGCCCGTACCAGCGGAAGCAGGTCGTCGGCGGTGACCGGCAGGGTCGTCTCGTAACCGAACACGTTGTTCGCGGCCGAGTCGCCGACCAACAGCACCGGCACGCCGGCCTGGTCGAAGATCCCCGCGGTGTACTGGTCGTACGACGTCAGCATCGGCCACCGTTCGCCGCGCTCCTTGGCGGCGATCAGGTCACGGGTGCGGACCCGACGGGTGACCGGTCCGCCGTACAGCGCGGTCACCTCGTTCGGAGTGGACTCCACCATCTTCGTCTCCCTTCCTCGAGGCCGCCTGCGCGGTCCCCGGGTTCCGTCGCGATCGTCGCACCGCGAGACGGGGTGACGGCAGAGCTCAGTGCGAGATATCACTGCACCGCGCGAGGTCCGCGCCACGCGGCCCCCGCGAGGCGGCGCCGGGCCGGCCGCACCGACCCGGCACCCCCGGGAGTACGCCTCAGCCGTGCTCGCGCCACCGGTTGGTGATCGGCAGACGACGGTCCCGGCCGAACGCCTTCATGGAGATCTTCGTGCCCGGCGCCGACTGCCGTCGCTTGTACTCGGCGGTATCCACCAGCCGCAGCACCTTGTCGACCACCGCCGGGTCGTGGCCCGACTCGACAAGCCCGTCGCGGCCGAGGTCACCGTCGACGTACCCGATCAGGATCGGGTCCAGCACGTCGTAGTCGGGCAGGCTGTCGCTGTCGAGCTGGCCCGGGCTCAGCTCGGCGCTCGGTGGCTTGCCGATCGAGTTCTCCGGAATCGGGGCGGTCTCACCGCGCCGGTCCGCGTCCCTGTTGCGCCACTTCGCGAGCCGCCAGATCAGCGTCTTCCAGACGTCCTTGACCGGGTTGAAGCCGCCCACCGAGTCGCCGTACAGGGTGGAGTAGCCGACCGCCAGCTCACTCTTGTTGCCGGTGGTCAGCACCAGGTGGCCCTCCTGGTTCGACAGGGCCATCAGGATCACGCCCCGGACCCGGGCCTGGAGGTTCTCCACGGCCACCCCGGACAGCGACAGGTTGGCCAGGAAGCCGTCCACCATCGGCTGGATCGGCTCGACGCGGTAGTCCAGGCCGGTGCGCTTGGCCAGGTCGGCGGCGTCGGACCGGGAGTGCTCGGAGGAGTGCTGGCTGGGCAGCGACACACCGACCACCCGGTCCGGCCCCAGGGCGTCGACGGCGAGCGCGGCCACCACCGCCGAGTCGATGCCGCCGGAGAGCCCGAGCACCACCGACGGGAACCGGTTCTTGTTCACGTAGTCACGCAGGCCCAACACGAGCGCCTGCCACACCTCGGCCTCGTCGGCCACCGGCTCGATCAACCCACCGGTGGCGGCCGGACCGGACGGCGTGGGCGGAACACCGTCCAGCGTGCAGTGCGCGACCCGCATCCCGTCGGCGATGGTCTCCGTGGTCGGCGAGGTGGTGGCGGCCGGCAGGTCGACGTCGTGCACGAGCAGGTGCTCGACGAACTGCGGGGCCCGGGTGAGCAGCTCACCGTCGGCGCTCACGATCATCGAGTCGCCCTCGAAGACCAGCTCGTCCTGGCCGCCGGTCATGTTGACGTACGCGATGGTGGCGCCCGCCTCGGCGGCCCGGCGGCGGACCAGCGGCAGCCGGATGTCGTCCTTGTTCAGCTCGTACGGCGAGCCGTTGATGTTGACCACCAGGCCGACCCCGGCCTGCCGGGCGGCGGCGAACGGCCCACCGGACTGCCACAGGTCCTCACAGATGGTCAACGCGACGTCCACGCCGCCGATCCGCACCACTGTCAACGTGTCGCCGGAGACGAAGTAGCGGTCCTCGTCGAAGACCCCGTAGTTGGGCAGGTGGTGCTTGAAGTAGCGGGCCGCGACGACGCCCCGGTGCAGCAGCGCGGCGGCGTTGCGGGCCCCCCGGCCCGGCTCGGCGTCCCCGCTGACCTGCGGCGGCCCGTCGGCATCCAGGTAGCCGACCACGACCGGCAGCTCGCCGAGACCGTCGGCGGCGAGGTCCGCGGCGAGCCGCTCGACGGCGGCCTGGGACGCGGCGACGAAGGAGCGCCGGAAGACCAGGTCCTCGACCGGATATCCGGTCACCATCATCTCCGGGAAGAGCACCAACTGGGCACCGGCGTCGGCGGCCTGGCGTGTCCAGCTGCGGACCAGGTCGGCGTTTCCGGCGATGTCGCCGACGCTCGGGTTGACCTGGGACAGGGCGAGACGCAGGGTGGGCATGTCCTCATCTTGCCCCAGGCTCGACCGGACAATCGCCACCGTCCGACGAGATGGCCGACACGCTGCCGGCATCAGGGGCGTGCAGCCGCGGCGGGTCGGCCCGTCGACGGCGGAGCGCGCGCCCGCCGAGCGGGAGGCGAGGGGACGGCGAGCGGTAGTTCGCGTAACGTCTGCGTAACCAGGCCCGGTAAGACTGGGCGATCAGGTCGGGTGCAGCCCGACCAAGGCGGACAAAAGAGCGTCGCGAGGGGTTGGGGAAGTGGACCGTCAGCAGGAGTTCGTCCTCCGTACGCTGGAAGAGCGGGACATCCGGTTCGTCCGGCTGTGGTTCACGGACGTGCTGGGCACGCTCAAGAGCGTTTCGGTGGCGCCGGCCGAGTTGGAGGCGGCCTTCGAGGAGGGCATCGGCTTCGACGGCTCGGCGATCGAGGGTTTCGCCCGGGTCTTCGAATCGGACATGGTGGCCATGCCCGACCCGACGACCTTCCAGGTGTTCCCGTTCGAGGGCGGGGTCAGCGGCGAGAGCGCCCGGATGTTCTGCGACATCCTGCTGCCCGACGGTGGGCCCTCGTGGGCCGACCCCCGGCACGTGCTGCGCCGCGCGCTGTCCAAGGCCGCCGAGAAGGGATTTACCTTCTACACCCACCCCGAGATCGAGTTCTTCCTGCTGGAGAACGGCCCCCAGGACGGCTCGGTGCCCACCCCGGTGGACACCGGCGGCTACTTCGAGCACACCACCCACGCCGTGGCGCGCGACTTCCGCCGCCAGGGCGTGCTGGCCCTGGAACGGATCGGCATCTCGGTGGAGTTCAGCCACCACGAGGTCGCGCCCGGCCAGCAGGAGATCGACCTGCGCTACGCCGACGCGCTCACCACCGCCGACAACATCATGACCTTCCGGCACGTGGTCAAGGAGGTGGCGCTCTCCACGGGTGTGCAGGCCAGCTTCATGCCGAAGCCGTTCACCGACCAGCCGGGCAGCGGGATGCACACGCACCTGTCGCTGTTCGAGGGGGAGCGCAACGCGTTCCACGACAGCGGCGACCCGATGAAGCTCTCCAAGGTCGCGAAGTCGTTCATCGCCGGCCTCCTGGTGCACGCCCGGGAATACACGGCGGTCACCAACCAGTGGGTCAACTCGTACAAGCGGCTCTTCCCGCAGGCCCTGCCGGACCGGATCACCGAGAGCCCGGCGTACGTCTGCTGGGGTCACCTCAACCGCTCCGCGCTGGTCCGGGTTCCCGCGTACGGCAAGCCCAACTCGGCCCGGGTCGAGGTCCGCTCGTTGGACTCGGCCGCCAACCCGTACCTGGCCTTCGCGGTGCTGCTCGGCGCCGGTCTCAAGGGCATCGAGGAAGGGTACGAGCTGCCTCCGGGCGCCGAGGACGACGTCTGGTCGCTGACCAGCGCCGAGCGGCGTGCCATGGGATACGAGGCGCTGCCGGAGAACCTCGCCGAGGCGATCGACGTGATGGCCGAGTCGGAGCTGGTCGCCGAGGTGCTCGGCGAGCACGTCTTCGACTTCTTCCTGCGCAACAAGCGGGCCGAGTGGGAGCAGTACCGCCGCGAGGTCACCCCGTACGAGCGGCAGCGCTACCTGGCGTTGTGAGCGCGGGGGGCTGACGCGGTTGCGCGCTGCCGCTATCGTCTCGATCACCGCGCCGGTACCCCTCCGGGCGGAGAGTCGGGAGGCAGTCGGTGCTGGAGGATCTGCTCAGCGGTGCCTGGCAGAGCGTCGTGTTCGGGATCGTGGGCGTCGGGCTGATGGCGGCCGGTTTCGGCCTGGTCGACCTGCTCACCCCCGGGCGGTTGCGGGACCTGATCTGGGTCGACCGCAACGCCAACGCGGGGCTGTTGCTGGCCGCCAACCAGCTCGGCATCGCCGGGATCGTCTTCACCGCGATCCTGACCAGCTACAGCGACTTCGGCAGGGGGCTCGCCTCCACTGTGCTGTTCGGGATTGTCGGCCTGGCCATCATGGCGCTGGCCTTCGTGGTGCTGGACCTGCTCACCCCGGGCAAGCTCGGCGAGGTCATCTGCTCGCCGGAGCCGCACCCGGCGGCCCGGGTCAGCGCCGCCACCCACTTCGGCGCCGCGCTCATCGTCTGCGCCTGCATCGCCTGACGGCGGCTGCCCGCGCCCGTGCTGGCTCGGTGTCGTTGTGCGGGCTCGGTGTCGGCGTGCGGCGCTCGGTGTCGGCGTGCGGGCTCGGTGTCGGCGTGCGGGCTCGGTGTCGGCGTGCTGGTTCAGCGTCGGCGTCGTTGTGCGGGCTCGGCCTCGGGGTCGGCGTCGTGCGGGCGGTCGCTGCGGGGCGTCGTACCTCGGCCGTAGCGTGCGGGGCATGAACCGTACGGATCGGCTCTACGCGTTGGTCGAGGAGCTGCGGGCGGTGTCGCCACGGCCACGCAGCGCGCGTTGGCTGGCCGTCCGCTTCGAGGTCAGCAGCCGAACCGTCGAGCGGGACATCGGCGCGCTCCAGGAGGCTGGCGTGCCGATCTGGGCCGAGCCCGGACGCACCGGCGGCTACGTCCTGGACCGCAGCCGTACTCTGCCGCCGGTCAACCTGACCGCGGCCGAGGCGGTGGCGATGGCCGTCGCGCTGCACCGGCTCGACGGCACGCCGTTCGCCGGGCCGGGCGCCACCGCGCTGCGCAAACTGGTGGCGGTGCTGCCGGCCGCCGACGCCGCCGAAGCGCACCGCCTCGCCGGCCGGGTGCATCTCGTCGGCGACGGACCGGCCACGCCCGTCCCGGCCATCGTCGCCGACGCGGTCGCCGCGCGGCGGGTGCTGCGCATCCGGTACGCCGACCGGGCCGGCGCGGACTCGACGCGCGACGTCGAACCGCTGGGCTACCTCGGCAACCCCCGACACTGGTACCTGCTCGCCTGGTGCCGGCTCCGCGGCGAACTGCGGTGCTTCCGTACCGACCGGATCCGCAGCGTCCAGGCGCTGCCCGACGTGGTGGTCCGGGAGTTCCGCACGACGGATCTGGACATCCCGCACGAACGGGTCCGCGCGCTGAGCCTGGTCTGACGCACCCCGAGCGTGCCGGCCCCGAGCGTCCCGGCCCTGAGTGCCCCGGCCCTGAGTGCCCCGGCCCTGAGTGCCCCGGCCCTGAGTGCCCCGGGCCCGAGCGTCCCGATGGCGGGCGTCCCGGCGGGGCGTCCCGGTCGCGAGGAACCCCGTCGGGTGATCCGGAAACACCGACAGGACGGTGTCGCGGAAGACCCCGAGACTGCTCCCGACGGCGGCCGAACGACCGGCACGCGAAACCTGGAGGCAGCAGATGTCAACGACGCCCATCACCTGGTTTGAGATCGGCACCGACCAGCCGGAGGAGGCGGAACGTTTCTACGGAGAGTTGTTCGGTTGGACGTTCGAGGAGCAGGGCTCGGCCGACGGCGGGTCGTACCGCGTGACCGGGGCCGGCGGGGACACCGGCATCGGCGGAGCGATCCGGGCGACCGACGGCACGTCGCCGAACTACGCGGTGTTCTACGCCGAGGTCGCCGACGTGGCGGAGACCTGCCGACGGGCCGAGGCGGCCGGCGGCCGGGTGCTGGTGCCGGTACGGACGGCCCCGAGCGGGCTCACGTTGGCCCACCTGCTCGACCCGGCCGGCAACCACCTGGGCGTGTTCACGCCCCCGCCGGCCTGACGCCCCCGCCGGCGGGGGGCGTGTGCCGGCCCTGGTGCCCGTGCCGGCCCTGGTGCCCGTGCCGGCCCTGGTGCCCGTGCCGGCCCTGGTGCCCGTGCCGGCCTGGTGCCCGTGCCGGCCTGACACCGTGATCGACTCGGTTTTCGTGATTCGGGGGTGTCGGGCGGTCGTGGATACCGCAGCATCATGGAAAGCGAGTGGATCATGCCTGGGGCAGGCCCGATGTGGCCTGGGCCTGCCCCAAAGGACTACGCGCCCGGCGTAGCCGCGGGGGCGCCGGCGCCGCCCGGACCGCCGTGACCGCCCGGACCGGCCGGACCGCCGTGACCGCCTGGACCGCGGTGACCGGCGAGGCCGGGGAAGACACCGGTCTCGACGGCCTTGGTAATGGAGTCGGCCTGCTCCTGGGTGAGCTTGCCGTCCTTGACCGCCTGGTCCAGCCGTTGCTTGAGCGCGGCCTGCCGATCCTCGGCCGACTTGCGCTGCGGCCGGTCGGCCGGCCGGTGCTGATCGCGGACCTTCTCCAGCGCCGCGGTCACCTTGTCGGTGGGAACGCCCAACTCCTTCGCGAGCGCCTCGGCGAACTCGTTCTGCCTGTCGGCCTTCGCGCCGGGAGCCGGGGCGGTGCTGGCGCTCGGTGTCGGCGTCGGGGTGTCCGCGGCGAAGGCGATGGTCGGGGCCGCGATCCCCACGCCGAGGACGCCGGCGGTCGCCAGGCCGGCCAGCAGATGCTTCCGACTGATGGTGCGGGACATGCTGTCCTCCAGAAGGTCGGTGACGCTGTTGTCATCACCGACAGTGACCAGCCAGCCTGGGCGCAACCCGTGGCGAACCTGTCAGCGGCCTGACAATCCGGGTGGATGGGCGGTCAAATCGGTTGCGTCGTCGCTGGCGGAGCCGCCAGGGTTGGCGGTTCACCGACGGAAGGACGCAACTGGTGTTGAACGTCGAGATTCGGGAGATACCGCTCGTCGAGCCCGGCGCCGGCCCGTACGGCATCACTGCCGGCCCCGACGGCGCGTTGTGGCTGACGCTGGTCCACGGCGGCGGGATCGCCCGCCTGGGGGCCGACGGCGCGGTCCGGACCTACCCGCTGGATCCGCCGGGCGGCCGTCCGTTGATCATCACAGCCGGGCCGGACGACGGCCTCTGGTTCACCCGCTCGGGGGACGACCGGATCGGTCGGCTCAGCGTCGACGGCGCGCAGCGCACGATCACCCTGCCGAGCGGCACCGGGCCAGGAGGCATCGCCGCCGGGCCCGATGGCGCACTCTGGTACGCCGGGATGACCTCCGACACGATCGGCCGGCTGGACACCGACGGTACGGTCACCGCGTTTCCGCTGCCGGTGACCGGCGGGTTCGCCTCGATGATCACTGCCGGCGCGGACGACGCTCTCTGGTTCACTCTCCACCAGGCGAACGCGATCGGGCGGATCGACCTCGACGGCGGGGTGACACTGCATCCGTTGCCCACCCCGGACGCCGGCCCGGTCGGCATCACGCTCGGTGGCGACGGCGCCGTCTGGTTCGTGGAGATCGCCGCCGGTCAGCTCGGTCGGATCACCCCCGATGGCCGGATCACCGAGCTGCCGCTGCCGGACCGGGCGGCCCGTCCGCACGCGATAGTGGCCGATCCGGCCGGCGGCGCCTGGTTCACCGAGTGGGGCGCCAACCGGATCGGTTACGTCGATCCCACCGGACGGATCGACGGCTTCGCCCTACCCACCCCCGGGGCCGAACCACACGGCATCACACTCACCGCAGACGGCATCTGGGCCGCCCTGGAAACCGGCGCAGTAGCCCACCTAACCCAAACCCAAACCCCCACCTGAACCCCACCTGAACCCCACCCCCACCTGAACCCGGCGTTGATCATGACGTTATTGCCACGACACGCCGTGGCGAGCGACTACAACCTCATGATCACCGGGGGAGGCGGCGGGGACCGGGGGAGGCCATGGGACCGGGGGAGGCCATGGGACCGGGGGAGGCGGCGGGCCGGGCGAGGCGGCGGGGGGCGGGGAGGGGGTCGGGGGGAGGGCGGGGCGTTACTGGACTGCGGGGGCCACCTTGAGGGTGTTGGTCTTGGTGTTCAGTGTTGCTGTGGTGCCGAACGGGACCGTCAGTTGGCCGTGGCCGTGGCCGATCGGCAGGCCGCCGAGCACCGGCACGCCCAGGTCGCCCAGGCGTTCGGTGAGGACGTCGACGACCGTGGTGTCCCAACCGTCGCCGCAGTCGGTGAACTGCCCGACCGCCACGCCGGCCAACCCGTCCAGGGCGCCCGCCCGGCGCAGGTGGGTCAGCATCCGGTCGATCTTGTACGGGGGTTCCTGCACGTCCTCGATCAACAGCACCGCACCGGTCAGGTCGGGCAGGTCCGGGGTGCCGATCGACGCGGCGATCATGCACAGGTTGCCGCCGAGCAGGGTGCCGGTGGCGTGGCCCGGGACGCGTACGCCGAAGGTGTCCTCGGTGGGCACTGCGGTGATCGACACCGGCTCGGTCGTCATCAGCGCCGCGTGCAGGGACTCGGCGGAACGCAGCGGGGTCCGCTCGTCCCGCCAGGCGGCCCCGGGGCCGTGCACCCCGGCCAGCCGGGCGCCCCGCCACAGTGCGAACTGCAACGCGGTGATGTCCGAGAATCCGGCCACCACCTTAGGGTCGCGGCGGACGGCGGCCATGTCGATGGAGTCCACGATCCGCTGGACGCCGTACCCGCCCCTGGTGCAGATCACCCCGCGTATCCGCGGGTCGGCGAACGCCGCGTTCAGGTCGGCGGCGCGCAGGTCGTCGGTGCCGGCGAGGTAGCCGTGGCGGGCGTACGCGTTCGGTGCCGGCACCGGCCGCAGTCCCCAGCCGATGAGCAGTTCCATGCCCCGGGCGACCCGCTCCGGCGAGGTCGGCCCGGACGGTGACACCAGCAGCACCGTGTCACCCGGTCGCAGCACGGGCGGGCGGACGGCGGCCATGTCCTCGTTGATCACAACCGCAGAGCCTAGCGACCCCACCTGATCCGAGGCCGACGCCCGGCGCGCACGTCCCGAGCCACCGCCGAGCATCCCCGCAAACGGACCGCCCCCACGGCCGACAGCCGCACCGCCCGGTGGCGGGGCGTGGCGTCCCGCTGTGCACCGGCTAGCCTCGACGGGTGGCAACCGCGCTGGTGATCGAGAACGACCCGACGGACGACGCGCGCCGGTTGGGTGAGTGGCTGACCGAGGCTGGGCTGGAACTGTCGGTGGTTCGCCCGCACGCCGGCGACGAACTCCCCGCCGACCTGGAGGGGTACGCGGCGCTTGTGGTGCTCGGCGGCGACCAACAGGCCTACCCGCTGTCGGACGGCTCCCCCGGGGCACAGTGGTTCCCCGCCGTGGAGGGCCTGCTGCGCAAGGCGGTGCGGTACCGGGTGCCCACCCTGGCGGTCTGCCTGGGCGCGCAGTTGCTGGCCACCGCGCACGCCGGGCTGGTCGAGCGGAGCCCGTCCGGGCCGGAGATCGGCCCCGGCGTGGTCGGCCGGCGTGACGCCGCCGAGAACGACCCGTTGTTCCGGTACGTGCCGTTGATCCCGGACGTGCTCCAGTGGCACTCCGACGAGATCACCGAGCTGCCCCGGGGCGCCACCCTGCTGGCCGCGTCCACCCGCTACCCACACCAGGCGTTCCGGCTCGGCGACCGGGCCTGGGGGTTGCAGTTCCACATCGAGTGCGACGCGGCGATGATCGCCGACTGGGCCACCGATTCGGCCCTGCTCGCCGAGCTGGGCTACGACCCGGAGCTGGTGGTGGCGGCCTGCTCCTCGGTGTTGGCCGACGTCGAGGAGGTCTGGCAGCCGTTCGCCGCCCGGTTCGCCGCGCTGGCCCTCGGCGAGTTGGACGACAGCACGGTGCGGCGCGGCCTGCCGCTGCTCGGGCACTGATGAGCCGGCCGACCAGGGCACCGGGCCGGCTCGCCCGGTACGGCTTCGGCACCGCCGAGGGCGACGGCGGCGCGCGCGCCGCGGACCTGCTCGGCCCGGACGGGCTGCGGCTGTGGCAACCGGAGGAGCAGGAGCCGGCCGACGAGGCCGCCGCGGAACTGCTCGCCGCGCTGTCCCGGGCCGCCGACCCGGACCTGGCGCTGCGGCAACTACACCGCATCGTGGAGGCCGAACGCCGCTCCAACGGCGGCAGCGCCGAGGGCCGCACCAACGGCGGTAGCGCCGAGGGCCGCACCAACGGCGGTAGCGCCGAGGGCCGTGCGAGCGGCGGTAGCGCCGAGGGTCGTGCCAGCGCCGAGTCGTCGCTGCTCGCGGAGCTGCACACCGACCCGGGGTTACGGCGGCGGCTGGTCGCGGTGCTCGGCGCGTCGGCGGCGCTCGGCGATCACCTGGTGGCCAACCCCGACCACTGCCTGGCGCTGCGGACCGCCCCGGACGGGCTCGCGCCGATCGCGGAGGGCCGGCTGGAGCCGACCGGCGGCGGCAACACGGTGGCGGCGCTGCGGACCGCGTACCGGCTGGCACTGCTGCGGATCGCGGCGGCCGACCTGACCGGCGGGCGCGGCCTGGAGCAGACGATGGGCGCGCTGTCGGCGCTTGCCGACGCGACGCTTGCCGCGGCGTACGAGATCGCCGTGACCGAGCTGGCCGAGGGCACCGAGCGGCCCCGGCTCGCGGTCGTGGCGATGGGCAAGTGTGGCGGCGGGGAACTGAACTACGTCTCCGATGTGGACGTCATCTTCGTGGCGGCCGAGGACGCCGACCTGCCGGCGGCGACCCTGGTGGCGACCCGGCTGATCCACATCTGCGGGCTCGTGGCCTGGCCGGTGGACGCCGCGCTGCGCCCGGAGGGCAACCGGGGTCCGCTGGTGCGAACCCTGGCCAGCCACCTGGCCTACTACCGCCGGTGGGCGCGCACCTGGGAGTTCCAGGCGCTGCTCAAGGCCCGCCCGGCCGCCGGTGACGTGCCGGTGGCCCAGGAGTGGATCGACCAGCTCGCGCCGCTCGTGTGGCGGGCGGCCGAACGGCCCGAGGCGGTCGAGGACGTCCGCGCCATGCGGCGCCGGATCATCGACCACATCCCGCCGAAGGAGCTGGAACGCGAGATCAAGCGTGGTCCCGGCGGGCTGCGCGACATCGAGTTCGCCGTCCAGTTGCTGCAACTGGTGCACGGCCGCGTCGACGAGACGCTGCGCGAACCCGGGACCATCCCGGCGTTGCGCGCGCTCGTCGCTGGCGGCTACGTCGGTCGGGCCGACGGCGAGGCGCTGCTGCGCGGCTACCGCTTCCTGCGCAGCGTCGAGCACCGGCTCCAACTCCAGGCCCTGCGGCGTACGCACACCGTCCCGAGCGAGCCGGGCGCGTTGCGCTGGCTCGCCGCCGCGCTGGGTTTCACGGCCACGCCGGGGCGCAGCGCCGTGGAGAGCTTCCGGGCCGAGTGGGTCACCCACGCCGCCGAGGTACGCCGACTGCACGCCAAACTGCTCTACCGGCCGCTGCTGGAGTCGGTGGCCCGGGTGCCGGCCGACGGGTTGCGACTCACCCCGGAGGCGGCCCGGCACCGGCTGGAGATCCTCGGCTTCGCCGACCCGGCCGGGGCGCTGCGCCACCTGGAGGCGCTCACCGGCGGGGTGAGTCGCACGGCGGCCATCCAGCGGACACTGCTGCCGGTGCTGCTCAGCGAGTTCGCCGACGCGCCGGAACCGGACCGGGGGCTGCTCAACTACCGCAAGGTGTCCGACAAGCTGGGCAGCACCCCCTGGTATCTGCGGCTGCTGCGTGACGGCGGCCCGGTGGCCCGGCGGTTGGCCCGGGTCCTGGCCCTGTCCCGGTACGTCGCCGACCTGCTCGCCCGCGACCCGGAGGCGCTGCGGCTGCTGGCCGAGGAGAACGAGCTGGCGCCCCGTCCGCCCGAGGTGCTCCGGGAGGGGTTCCTCGCGGCGGCGGCCCGGCACACCGACCCGGTCGAGGCCACCCGCGCGGTGCGGGCGCTGCGTCGTCGGGAACTGGTCCGGGTGGCCTGCGCGGACGTGCTCTGCCGAGCCGGCGCGCTTGCACCCGCCCCGAGTCGGCCGGACGGCGCGAACCGGCCCGCCCTCGGGCTTGTCGACATCACCGAGGTCGGCACGGCGCTCGCCGACGTCACCGATGCCACGTTGGCCGCCGCGCTGCGCGCCGCCCGGGCAAGCCAGCCGGCCCCGGAGGGTCTGCGGTTCGCCGTGATCGGCGTGGGGCGGCTCGGCGGGTACGAGTCGAACTACCTCTCCGACGCCGACGTGCTCTTCGTCTACGACCCGCCCGCCGGGGCCAGTGAGAGCGACGCCAGCGCCGCGGCGCACGCGATCGCCGAGGAACTGCGGCGGCTGCTCGGCGTACCCGCTCCGGACCCGCCGCTCGGCGTCGACGCCGACCTGCGCCCGGAGGGGCGGCAGGGTCCGCTGGTACGCAGTCTCGCCGCGTACGCGCAGTACTACGCCCGCTGGTCGCGGGTGTGGGAGGCGCAGGCGCTGCTGCGGGCCCGGTTCGTCTGCGGCGACGCCGACCTGGGCGCCGAGTTCGAGACGATGATCAACCCGGTGCGGTACCCGGCCGGTGGGCTGACCCGTGAGCAGGTCGTCGAGATCCGCCGGATCAAGGCCCGGGTGGAGACCGAGCGGCTGCCGCGCGGCGCCGACCCGGCCACCCACACCAAGCTGGGCCGGGGCGGGCTCGCCGACGTGGAGTGGGCGGTGCAGCTCGTCCAGCTCCGGCACGCGGGCGCGGTCCCGTCGCTGCGCGACACGCGTACCCTCGATGCCCTCGCGGCCGCCGAGCGGGCCGGCCTGATCGACCCGGCGGACGCCGCCGAGATGGCCGCCGGGTGGTCCCTGGCCGCGCAGGTCCGCAACGCGTTGATGCTGGTCCGGGGCCGGGCCGGCGACCAGCTACCCCGGCATGGCGTGGAGCTGGCCGGGGTGGTCCGGCTGCTCGGGCGCGACGACCCGGGGGAGTTCCTCGACGAGTACCTGCGCACCGGCCGCCGCTCCCGCGCCGCCGCCCAGCGCGTGCTGGAGGCGTAGCGCGTCAGCTACCGAGGGTGTACTCGCCGGGGCCCGGCACGGTGACAGTGGTCCAGTCCCCGTCGGCGCTGACCGTGGCGTCGCCGGACGCGACGAGCCACCGGCTGTGCCGGACCCGGACCGCCACCGGGCCGGCGGCCGGGGCCCGGAAGGTCACCGCCGCGCCGTCGGCGCGGATCACCTCGGCGGGTACGGCGACAAGCGGCGTCGGGTCGACCACCGCCCAGACCCGCCAGTGTGACCCGGACCAGACCGGCGTCAAATAGGGCAGGCCGCCCTCGACAAGCTCCGCCTCGGCCCGCCCCACCCAGGACAGCGGGGCGTCCGGCAGCGCCACGTACTGCACGGCGTTCTCCGCCAGCCAGGCCCGGTAGCTGGCCGGGGTCAGCGCTACGCCGGTGCCGGCCGCGCCGGGCACCGTGGAGAAGAACAGCGGGTTGCGGTCGATGTCGGCCTGCCGCAGCCAACCGCGGGCCAACGGCACCTCACCGAGCCGGGCCGCCTCCCAGTAGTTGCGGGTCGGCGGCACCTCGACCCGGCCGGTGAGCCGCTGGCCGGCCAGGAACGCGCGCAGCGGCGCGTGGTAACCCGGCGCGCTCGTCGGGTCGCCGATGCCGCGCAGGTCGGCGGGGACCGCCGGCGGCTGCCAGACGCAGATCGCCACCAGCAGCGCGGTCAGACCCACCGCGCCGCGCAGCCGAGCCCATCGCGACCGCCCCGCCGTCGCGGCGCGCGCCGCGACGACGCTGGTCGGGGTAGCGCTCCCCGGGGTCGTGTGCTCGGCCGAGCGGCGGGCCAGCCGGTCGGACAGCCAGGCGGGCGGGCGGGCTGCGGCGGCCAGCACCGGCAACGCGAACATCGTCACCAGTCGGGTGGCGTTCAACCCCACAGGCGTGTGCACCACGGCGGCGGCGAGCACCCCGGCCGCGGAGAGCAGCGCACCGAAGCGCACCGGCCGGTACGCCACGAGCGCCGCCACCACCAGGCTGGTCAGCACCGCGCGCACCGCGTCGGTGCGGCTGATGTTCATCCAGCCGCCGTCGCCGAAGAGCAGCGCCGTCGCGGCCAGCGGCACCGCCGCCGCGACACCGAGCGCCAGGCCGTCGGCGTACCGGCGGGCCAGCAGCAGCGCGACGGCCGCCAGGCCGACGAAGAGACCGGCCACCGGGCTGGTCGCCGAGGCCAGCAGCGCGCCGAGCGCGGCGAGCCCGAGCCGCATCCGCCCCCGTCCGGCTCGGCGAGTCAGCACGAGCAGCGCGGCCAGCCCGAACGCCACGCCCAGGGCGTAGGTGACCCGGCCGGAGACCAGGTTGCCGGCCAACGTGACCACCCCGACCAGGCTGCCCAGCAGCGGTCGGGGCACCTCGGTGCGGACCAGCAGCGCGGCCAGCGCGGCGGCCGACGCCACGAGCGCGAGCGCACCTGTCACCCGTACGCCGAGCAGGGCCATCACGGGCTGGGAGAGCAGGCTGTAGCCGAACTGCTGCACCCCGGCGTACCAGCGCAGGTCGACAGGTGTCGGGCCGTGGGCCGCGAAGAAGTCCGCCCGAGCCACCTGCGCGGCGAGGTCCGACCCCATCAGCGGCAGGGCCAGCCAGAGTGCGCCGAGCACGACCGCGGAAGCGGTGGTCACCGCCACCACCCGACTGCGCCGCATGCCCACCTCCGTACCGCGACCACCGTACTGGCAGCATGTCCGGCGTGCCTCACCACCTCGCGCGTTGGACCGGACTGGCAGGATCGGCATTGCTCGCCGTCGCCGCGTTCCTCGGCGGCGCCCTGCCCGGCTCCCCCCTGCGCGCCAACCCGCTCAGCATCTGGCAGGGCCCGCACGGGCCGCTGGTCCTCGCCGCCTGGCTGGTCGGCACCGCGTTGCTGGCCTACGCCTGGTGGGCGCTGCGCGACTCGGTGCCGTCGACCCGCTGGGCGTTGACCACCGTCGGGCTCTGGCTGCTGCCGCTGCTCGTCGCACCGCCGCTGGCCAGCCGGGACGTGTACGCGTACGCCTGCCAGGGCGCCAGCTACGCCGCCGGGATCAACCCGTACGAGCAGGGCGTGTCCGCACTGCCGTGCCCCTGGCTGGACAGCATCTCGTTCATCTGGCGGGACACGCCCGCGCCCTACGGGCCGCTGTTCGTGGTGCTCTCCGGCGCGGTGGTGAAGGCCACCGGCTCGCTGACCGGCGCGATCGTGATGTTCCGGCTGATCGCGGTGGCCGGGGTGGCGTTGACCGCGGTCAGCCTGCCGGTGCTGGCGCGACGCGTCGGCGTACCCGCCGAACGGGCGATCTGGCTCGCGCTGGGCTGCCCCCTGGTCGCCGTGCACCTGGTCTCCGGCGCGCACAACGACGCCCTGATGGTCGGCCTGCTGGTCGCCGGGCTGGCGGTGATCGCCTCCCGGCCGGGCCGCCCCGGCCCGCTGCTCGGCGGCGGAGCGCTGCTCGGACTGGCCGCCGCGATCAAGGTGACCGCGCTCGTCGTGGTGCCGTTCGCGGCGCTGGCCGCGATCGTCGGCGCGTACTCGATCCGGGCTCTGCTCCGCCACGGCGGGTGGGTGGTCGGCGGCGCGGTCGCCGCCGTGGGCGGGGTGACAGTCGCGGCGGGGCTCGACTTCGGCTGGGTCGCCGGGCTGGCCAGCGGCAGTGACGTGATCGCCTGGACGTCGCCGTCCACCGCGATCGGCCAGACCGTCGGCTACCTGGCGGTGCCGTTCGGCGGGCACATCGACGCGCTCCCGGTCACCAGAGGGATCGGCGTGGCGGTGCTGGCGCTGCTGCTGGTCTGGCTCTGGTGGCGGGCCCGCACCCGGGAGCCGCTGTGGCACGCCGCGGTGGCGCTGGCCGCCACCGTCGCCCTCGCGCCGATCTTCCACCCCTGGTACTGGATCTGGCCCCTCGCGGTGCTCGCGGCCACCGCCCGACGGACCGGATGGTTCATCGTCGTCGCGCTCGTCGCGTCGTTCCTGGTGCTGCCCGACGGCACCGGCCTGCCCCGGTTCACCAAGACGGTCGGGGCGCCGCTGATGACGCTGTTGGTGATCGCCCTGGTCATCCGGTTGGTACGGTCGGCTCGGGCGGCCCGTCAGCCGGTCGTCGCCGACTGAGGGAAGGTGCGCCGGTGACCGCTCCCGGTCCGCCGGCTTCTGGACCGCCGCCGTCTGGTCCGTCGGCTTCTGGTCCGCGGCCTTCTGGACCGCCGGCTTCTGGTCTGCGGGTGGCACGCCTGGCCCGATACGCGGGACTGGTCGGCGCGGTCCTGCTCGCCGTTGCCGGGTACCTCGGTGGGGCACTGCCCGACGCCCCGCTGGGCGCGACACCGGAGTCGATCTGGCGAGCCCCGGGCGGCCCGGCGACGCTCACCTGCTGGCTGGTCGGCACCGTGCTGCTGGTCGGGGCGTGGTGGTCGCTGCGCGCGGGAGCGCCGTCGACCCGGTGGGCGTACGGCACCGCCGGACTGTGGGCGCTGCCGCTGCTTGTCGCGCCGCCGCTGGGCAGCCGGGACGTCTACTCGTACGCCTGCCAGGGCTGGACGTACGCGCAGGGCGTCGACCCGTACGCCGTTCCGGTGGCGGCGGCGGGCTGCCCGTGGCTGGACGCGGTGGCGCCGATCTGGCGGGACACCCCGGCACCGTACGGGCCGGTGTTCGTGCTGCTCGCCGCGCTCGCGGTGACCCTGGGCGGCGGGCTCACCGGGACCATCGTCGCGCTGCGGTTGTGCGCCGTGGCGGGGTTGCTGCTGGGCGCGCTCTGCCTGCCCGGGTTGGCGCGCGCGGCCGGTGTGCCGGCCCGGCGGGCGGCCTGGCTGGCGCTGGCCGGCCCGCTGGTCGGGGTGCACCTGGTGGCCGGGGCGCACAACGACGCGGTGATGCTGGGCCTGCTGCTGTCCGGACTTCTACTCGTGGTCCGCCGGCCGGGTCGGTCGTCGTCATTGCTGGTGGCCGGGGTGCTGCTCGGGCTGGCGGTGACGGTGAAGGCGAGCGCCGTGGTCGTGCTGCCGTTCGCCGCCCTGGCGGCGGTGCGGGGCCGCCACACCGTCCGGGCACTGCTGCGCGACGGCGGCTGGCTGGCGGGCGGGGTGCTCGCGGCGCTGCTGGTCACGTCGGCGCTCTCCGGTCTCGGGCTGGGCTGGGTCGGCGGGCTGACCCGCAGTGGGGACTCCGAGCAGTGGACGTCGCCGCCCACTGCCGTCGGCCTGGTGGTGGACTACGCCGGCGCGCTGGCCGGGCGGGACCCGCAGGCGGTGCCGGTGGTCCGGGCGGTGGCGCTGCTGCTGCTCGCCGGAGTGCTCGCGGTGCTGTGGTGGCGGGCCTGGCAGGCCCTGCGGGCCTCGGGTGATCCGGCCTTGGCTCGCCCCCGGATCGCGCTGCACGGCGCGGCGTCGGCACTGGTCGCCACCGTGGTCCTGTCCCCGGTCTTCCACAGCTGGTACGCGACCTGGCCACTGGCGCTGCTCGCGCTCTCCGCCACCCGGACCACGTGGTTCGTGCTGCCGGCCGCCGCGGCGGCCTTTCTCGCCCTGCCCGACGGCACCAACCTGGCCCGCTTCACCAAGGCCCCCGGCGCGATAGCGATGACCGCCCTGCTCGTGACCGTCCTCCTGTACACCCTGCGCCGGCGCTCCCGACCGCGTTGATCATGAGGTTGGCGGCCCTGTAGATCTCCGAACACCCCGCCAACCTCATGATCAACTCACGGTACGCGTCAGGATCGAGCGCCGCAGGTGGGACAGGCGCGCCTGGCGCTGGGGGTCCGGCGGGTGCGGACGAGGATGGTCAGGAGTAGGACGGCGGGACCGGCCAGCGCGACGGCGATGGTGCTCGTGGCCAGCGCCGCGAAGCTGACGTCGCCGCGGATCGGGTCGATGGCATCGCCCAGGGCGGGCACCGCCAGGAAGCCGGCAGGGGTGAGCAGCGTGACGAGCGCCCAGCCGCCGCGGGTGTCCCCGCCGATGGCCAGACCCATGGCCAGCAGAGCCCCGACGACCAGCAGCAAGCCACCGACGGTGGGCAGGAATCTCGACGCGGTGAAGCCGTAGTAAATGAGACCATCGTCCATTCCCACCAGGTATTCCGTCGCCGCTGCCGCCGTCACAGCGGAGAGCAGCGGTGCAAGGCGGATCGCCGTCGCGGGCCGGTCGGGCAGAGCCAACGCCAGCAGGCCGAGTACGACCTGCGGCAGCAGCACGAACAGCGGCGGCCGGAATGCATCGAGCACTGCGGCCAACGGCGGCAGCGCCAGCGTGAGCAGGAGGGCGAGGGCGATGGTCAGCCGGGCGATCCGGCGCGGCGCGACGGCGGTGGCGATCGCGGCCAGCAGCCAGCCCGCCCAGGCGATGACACCGATCGAGACGAACGGGCCGACGTGGGGTACACCCCATTCGATATTCGCCGGATGCAGCTCTGTCGTGCCCCAGACGCCGGCGAGGACGCTCGCGGTGACCATGGACAGCAGCGCCGCGAGGCGTACCCCGGGGGTCAGGCTGGCGACGCCCGCGGCCCGCAGCCGCTGACGCGCGCCGCCGCGGAGGAGGTCCGCAGCGTCCGCGGGCGAGGGCCAGCGGCGACCCGGCGCGGCCAGATCCAGGTAGGTGCCGACGATCTCGGCGCCGCGGGAACGCCGGTACTCGGCGGGGTACGCGCGCAGCAGTCGCAGGTAGCGGCGCTCCAGGTCGGTCATGCCAGCCCTCCGGCCACGCGCGGGGTGGTCGGCCGGGTGGCACGAGCGCGCCGGGCCAGCCGGGCGGTGGCGGCCTCGACGTTGTGCCGGAGCCGCTCGGTCTCGGCGGTCAGGGTGGCGTCGCCAGCGGGGGAGAGCCGGTAGTAGCGGCGCAGCCGGCCGTCCACCACCTCCTCCCGGTCGACCTCGACCAGGCCGGCGTCGACAAGCCGGTCGAGCGCGCCGTAGAGCGTCCCGGGGCGCAGCGACACCCGTCCGTTGGACAGGGCGGTGACCTCGCCGATCAGCCCGTACCCGTGCATCGGCTCGCCGGCGAGCGCGGTGAGGATCAGGAACGTGGGTTCCCGCAGCGGTGTGTCCATGGTCGCAATATAACGGACGCGAAGATATGACGGTAGGCGATACCTCTGGTGGGCGGAGAAACGGAACCGGGCCGGCGGCGCCGCAACCGGAGCCCGCCCCGGCGGCGGTTCAGGAACTGCTGAGCAGTCGGGCTAACT